>CACLQQ010000080.1 GCA_902609095.1 uncultured Bacteroidota bacterium
AACATTGTCAGGTTAATCCCTACATTTGAAGAGGTAGTAAATTCCCATCTCAAATCAGGATTACCCAATGACGTTTGAGCCACACCCTGCACGATAGAACCACCGTAGGTATAATTTTGTGTCAAGCTCAGATTACGTGTATAGGCGAAATTTCCGATATTCTGGTTGCCTAACTGCCCCCAAGATCCTCTTAATTTTAAGAAATCAACGCCAGGTAAGTTGAAAAAATCTTCTTCAGAAATAATCCATCCCGCAGAGAATGATGGAAACAATCCCCATTTGTCGTTTCTGAATCGTGATGATCCATCATAACGCAAATTTGCTTCTAACAAATATTTGTCATTAAATCCGTAATTAGCTCTGCCAAAGAATGACTGAAGTGCCCAGTGAGTGGCGCTTTCAAAATTATTGGCAGTTGATGGATCACCAGCATTGAGGGTCAGTATATTATTAGAAATAAAAGTATTCCGATTAGCACCAAACGCTTCATATTCATTAGTTTCTTGATTGAAACCACCCAGGAACTTCAATTGGTGTGGACCAAAGCTTTTTTCATAGGTCGCTTGTAACCAGGTGGTGAGATTGATTGAATTAAAGGTTGATCTGCTGGCAGCACGAGCTGTTTCCGGATCACTGGTTACCTCACCAGTAAGTGGATCTGCGGTCGGAATTGAGCTTGTGGTATTGCTGTCGTACGCGTGGCGGTAATTAATTGCCGCTGTACCTTTAACTTTAAATCCTTCAAAGACCTCATACTCCATATAGGTGGAACCTAATACGTCATTATCGATGCGATTAAAGTCTCGACGATTTAAGGCTAAAAGTGCATTGTTCAATCCATAATTGGGACGAATGGGGATACCATCTTCATTCTTAATCTGATCTACGGGCTGTGAACGGGTAATATTAGCAATGATTGAAGCATCACCACCAGAGGTTAGATTGTCCGCATGAGAGTTACGATCGCCTCGAATCAATGACAAGTTTACACCTATACTTAAGCCATCGATGATTCTTGTGTCAAGATTTAAGCGACTGGAAAAGCGATTGAAGTCTGCTTTTGGAACAGTTCCATCTTGGTAGAGATAACCCAGTGAGTAGCGGAAATTGGTTTTGCCAGAATTTCCAGCAGCACTGAAGTTATGCTGTGATATAGGTGCACTGCTGAACAGCTCATTAAACCAATTTGAGTTTGGACCGTTAACTCTAAAATCTGCAATTTCTTCATCTGAGAACTTTGGATTTTCGCCAAAATTGGTATTGGCTTCATTCCATAATTCTGCGAAGGTAGCAGCATTGTCGACAATCTGTGGTAAGCGAATTGCCTCTGTAATACCATAATAACCATTGTAGTTGAAAGAAACACCTTCTTCCGCAGTACCTCTTTTAGTTGTAACCAGTACAACACCATTGGCAGCGCGTGATCCGTAGATAGATGCAGACGCCGCGTCTTTCAGAACTGTAATACTCTCGATGTCGTCCGGATTCAAATTACTGATAGGTGCTTCTATGCCATCAACTAATACAAGAGGATTGGCGTTGTTAAGCGTGCCTGTACCTCGAATTCGAATGAGTACATTATCTCGACCCGGTTGGCCTGAATTCTGATTGACAAAAACACCAGGAGCAGCACCTTGCAAGGCTGTTGCAGCACTGGTCAGTGGACGATCTTTAAGTTCCTTGGTGCCAATCGAAGTAACAGCTCCTGTCAAGTTGGCTTTCTTTTTCGTTGCGTAACCTACAACGACAACCTCATCAAGTGCTAAACCCTCTTCTAAAGTAACACTGATGATGGACTGATTTCCGGCAGTCACTTCTACAGCATTGTATCCAGTAGAGGAAAAGACCAGAACAGATTCCGGGCCAGGTACGTCAAGCGCGTAGCTGCCGTCTATGTCAGTGATTGTACCTGTAGCGGTCCCCTTTATTAAGACAGTTACACCAATTAAGGGTTCCCCATCAGTACCCTGCACTTCACCCGTAACCCTTTGCTGAGCAAAGAGAGCCGTGCCCAGCAACATGAAAATGAGTAATAGGTTGACATGAATAAGTTGAACTAATTTCATATTAGATAGTGTTAAAATTTCAAAAATAAGTTTCAGAGCGATAAACTTAAATAATCCTTAACCACCTTACAGGTAGAAAATTAACTATAACTAACCATATTTTAACATGACTTTTTCCAGTGTTGGACTTTTGATATAAAACTATCAAGCAATATTTTTATTGATTTCCGTTAATTTATGTACTAATCTTTGTTGTAGTTAATTAATTTAAATTTAATAAGTAAAAAGTTATCAGTCCGCTTCATCTTTGTTTTCTCGCCTAAATAGAAGAATTGTTTGTTCAATGATAACTATTATATAATTGTATTTGGGAAGTTATTGTGATCTACATATTTGGAAACAAATGAGGAGTGTATGTCGTGGTCGAGAGTTAGATATAAGATATTTAATCATAATTGCAGCATATTAACTCATATCCAATATTCACATAATTATTGTTCTAAACATAAGGGAAGTGCTACATATGAGAAAAGCTAAATGTAAATCCTAAAAATGATATTTGATATAGCAGTCCTTATTACCATACTGATCCTTCTCGTCCTTGGGGTCTCCAAATTGAAAGTACATCCTTTCATTGCGCTACTTGTAGCGGGTCTGTCGTTGGGCCTTTTACTTGGCTTTTCCGGGGAAAAGGCTGTGGATGTTCTGCTGAGTGGTTTTGGCAATACGTTAAAATGGATTGCAATTGTGGTAATTTTGGGTGCCTATATTGGAGAAGTGTTACACGAGACTGGTGGAGCACTTCGGATTTCTAACGCAGTTGTTAAATGGGTAGGTGAACGAAAGCTACCTTGGGCAATGGGGATAACGGGTTATTTGGTTTCCATCCCGGTGTTTGTGGACGTTGCTTATATTATTTTGCAACCCATTACAGAAGCCCTTGCTGGACGTAGTAAAAAACCAGTGCTGGTGATTGGGTTATCTTTGACAGCTGGACTTACCGTTTCCCATACGCTAATACCGCCTACTCCTGGACCACTGGCAGTAGCCTCATTGCTTAATGCTGATCTAGGAAGGCTCCTGCTGATTAATGCTTTTGCGGGTCTGATGGCTATGGCAGGGGGAATTTTGTTTGCGGCTAAATTTTGCCACCGCTTTCCTATACCTTATGATGAACAATTGAGCCTTAGGGCCCAAGAAGAAAAAGAAAAACGCACTACCACCATCAAAAAGCCATCAGTTTTGCTGGATATGTTGCCCATTCTTATCCCTGTACTTTTAATGGCATCAGGTGCCTTTTGTAAGGATATGAAAGGCACATTAGGCACAGGAATGCGTTTTATTAGTATGCCGATGATTGCGGTATTGGTTGGTGCAGCTGTTGCATACATACAATACTACCCGTTCAGAAGATATACGCCTTCAGGCTCACTGGTGGAAAAGGCGATTGTCAAGTCCGCATTAGTCATCATGATTACCGGTGCGGGTGGTGCTTTTGGGTATATTATCCGAGAAAGTGGTATACAGGATACCCTAACTTTGGTTTTCTCCGATTTACCTTTTCTGGGTTTTCTTTTACCTTTTTTAATGGCTGCAGTACTCACTACTGCAACCGGTTCCATCACAGTCAGCCTAATCGGAACAGCTTCTATTGTAGGACCACTAGCAGGTACAATGCCCTATTCAGCGGAAATGATGGCAGCGTTAATTGGTTGTGGAGCTTTTTGTGTTTTTCATGCGAATTCCAGTTTTTTCTGGTTGCTAAATCGCTTACACGAGGTGCCCTTACCTATCTTGTATCGAACTTATACTGTCCAGTCACTGCTTATGGGGGTCTCGGGTCTGATCGGTGTAGCTATTCTGTGGATGCTAGGTGTTGATTAATTGTAGACGATAATTTTTTAACAGCTATCGAACATCATTCAGTTGTTGCGGCGAGCACATTGAATTATACTAACTAAGAGAAGTTCTCACAGTTATTCATTTTTGGTGGTGATGGTGCTCTACTCGACTATGAGAAAAGGGGAATGGCCAGATATATCATAGTAGCAATATGTACACAGCTATAAATTAGATAAAAATAGCACCATGTAAACCTTTATTTCTCTGTGATCATAAAGGTGGTAATTCATAATATCCATCCACCGCGAGGAAGCAATGTACCAAGAATGTTTTTTGCGTCAGCAATTCACTACATAGTTGTCTGCTGTGCTTAATCGGTTTGTGTTTATTCGTTTACAGACCGTATTTAATTGTTCTAGATGTTTTCAGATTATTCCTTGTTCTCATTCAGATTGTCCACTTGTTTAAGCTGTAAGTTGGTTTCATTTAGAATATCTACAGTGAATTGTTCGGGGACTTCTAGTTGATATAACAAGTTGTTATCCTTTCGCTTCCAGTGGAGTGAAATAATATCCTGACCAATTGGGAAGTGCCCTTCGCAAGAATGCAGATCGATATCAGAAAACTGAATGGTGATCACCTTTTCCTGATAATTTATACTTCGAATGCTGAGTACATCTCTGTATATAACGTGGACAATATGAGCAGCAAAACCATGATTACAACTTGCATGATCAGACTGATTCTCCCAAAGGGTACCAGTGCGTTTTGCCATATAGTCAAAATAATCGATCGATTCTGTAAGCAGTTGAGACTGCAGTTGATATTGTGATAATAACTCTAGTCGTAAGTAATTTCCGATAAACGAATTAGCAAAATACACATCTGGATATTGGTTATTATCTTTGCGGTTGGGGCCAAAATCTTTGGTTAGCTTTTGCCACAATTCAGGGTGGGAGTTAGGGTTGGCGATATTAAAATAAAAAGCGTAATACTGGCATATTTCTGTGATATTAATAGTAGGTGCTAATCGCCCTTTTTCGTTACGGGTAGCATTATCGACAAAAAATGATCCGTTAAAGGATTGGGAGCGGATGGTATCACGGACCCGTTCGGCTTTCTGGATAAGATTCTCTTCTTTATACAGTTCTCCTGCTTTTTGTAAGGTAGCTGCATAAAGCATGTTGGTGGGATAATTTACATCCTGAACGAAGCGATTTGCTTCTGACCATTCGATAAAAATCCAGCTTTCTAATTTTTCCAATAAGCCGTATTCGTTTTCGAAGGGCTCAAAGTATTTCAATAGGTTAAGTACTTTGGGCTTCAAGTCGTCGATCAATTGCTGGTCATTGGTACGACTAAGGTATTCGGGAAGTTGAATAACAAACCACATGGCCCAATTGGGGATAAAAACCCCGTCGTCATGGTCGGCAGGATAACACATAGGTAACATTCCCTCAGGCAGATGATCAAAAGAATCGGGTAGCAGGAAGTTTTCAAAAAAATTCTTTTCAATCAGGGCATGGCCTGACACATCCTGTGCTACGCGAGCAGCAAAGTAGCTGTCACAGAGCCAGCCTGCACGCTCACGAGAAGGACAATCCATAAACACATCAAGCGCATTTTGCCGAAATGTTTCGACCCCCGCATTAAATATTCGATTCAGGCGATTATCACTGCTTTGAAAGGAAGCCTGTTCTACATCAGGGTTGGTCAGTTCTCGTAAGTAGACATCATGAATGATAGCTTTGCCATTGGTTGCTATAATTTTCAAATGACGAAAGGTATACGGTTCGATGGATTCGAGGGTATATTTTCCAGCCTCTAATTCGTAGGTGATGGCATTGATACAGCCGAGTCGCTTAAAGTCCACGTCACCTTCTGTAAGGATTTCATCAAAGGTCAGGAAAAAACGTCCAGCTTTCGTTACCTCCAGCTCAATACCGATAAAACCACTCAAGTTGGTTCCCATGTCAAAAGTTCGAAAATGATTGGTATTCAGGGGGTATTTTTTAAGGTTAGAAAACGCATTATACGCAGGGATAATCTCATCGTTTTCCATTTCTTGTAGTTCGATAGCGGGGTTGTATACCAGTTCGGATTCCTTAAACCCTTCTAATTGATCTCCTATATTCACTACTGCCCGGTCTTTCCAATACGTCTGCCTTTTCATATTGGTATTGATTTTTCCGGTAGTCTGTTCGGCAATTGGTTTTCGAATCGTAAATGTTGGGTAACTGATCCTTCGAGGAATTAAGTTCTTTGGAGATACTCGGCGGCAATCCAGTTCCTTTAAATCCGTATCTGGGTGGGTGCGCCAGTGGTCATAGCTGGGGTCTAAGCGATAGAATTCCACAAATGGTCGTTGGAAAGAATATCTGGGTACTTTTTGGATTCGTTCTTCCAAATGGTAAGCAATAAAATCAGTCTTTTTTGTTGAGGTTGCACATAAGACGCTTTCACCTGTGGTTACCTCTGCCTGGAGAAAAGCTGGTTGGTCCAGCAAGTAATACGAGTTAACATGATAAGAAGCCACCTCGATCGCCAAGTGGTTGATACCGGCTTGGAGGTATGGGGTTAGGGCCCAATCATCGACTCGATAGTAGTTGTGGCCTGCCCGAGCAGGACCATGGCCTACAAATTCCCCATTCAGATATATCCGGTAGATGCTGGAGCCCGTTATGGCCAAATCAACCTCACCAGTAGCAGGTTTTTCAAAAGAGGTATAAAAGCCAATCGTAATATTCTGCTCATTTTCAAGTAGATCAGGCCAAATAGGGTTGGCTTCGAAGAAAAAATCAGACTGGGCTGTACCTTTTAATAGCCCAAAAAGGATAAGTAGCATCAAAACGGAAAAGGTATAGGTCAGTATTTTTTTCATCAACTAATTGATTTTAGAAGTGGATTCAAAGGCACCAATATCCGGGGAAGAAGCACCGATTGGGTTACCAAAATAATCGTGCTGCCCCATACTATCTATCGCTACTCCTTTATCGATGCAAGGTGAAGTTGGTTTTAACTGGTACCCATGTAAAGACAAGAGCCCCCTACCGCCACTACCTGCTTCAATCAGCATGGGGTCTTTCAGAACTTTTTTTGGATCATCAGGGATGCCATTGAGCCAAGGACCAAAGAAGCAGTTGTTACGAAAATGAGGTGGGTCCGTCAACACAGAAGTATGGATACTATCATTGAATTGGCGATCGATAGCGCTACCGTGAGAGTATACGGTTCGAAAACGACCTTGCCCACCAGCATAGAAAATATTATTCTTAAAATGGACGCCAAGTTTGTTAATGTCCTTTTCATTCTCCGTGCCACAATAATAGTCCAAATCAATAGTGCTATGGTCCACGTAGAATACATTATTGTGGATGAGATTACGGTCTTCCGTGTAGCCATGAATTTGTATGAGATGAGTTTGATCGTTCTGGCTAATGTTATACCTGGCGATATTATCACTCGTGCGGTTCATGATGAGCAGAAATCCATGATTATTGGCACTGTAATTATATTGAAGAACACATCGTTGGCAATCGAAGTCAAAGTCATAGGCAAAACCATCACCGTTAGCGGGTTGTCGGCCGGTATTATACACTTCGTTATACTGCATTATGGTTTCTGTATTTGCATATAACCAAATAGCAGCGGTATGTGGCCACCAATCTTGACCACCAGTATTTAAGTCGGGGTCACCTGATCGCAAGCAGGTTCGGTCGGCGTAATTGTATTCCACTAGGGCTCGATGCGCACCAAGGACAATGATACCATCTCCTCCGGTGTTTTCGATGATGTTCTTACGAACGATCACCTTTTCATCGCCATTTACGGCTATTCCTATTTTATCTACCCTTCGAATGGTATTATTTTCGATAAGGATATCATTAGCTATACAGTTTTGTTCAGCTTCGACGCCCAGTAATCGCTGGCCCACATATATGGCTATACCGGATTTATCGCCTCCTACATCGCCCCAGATATCGTGTAGGTAGCAGTCGCGAATGACAATATGTTCGATCATTTCAGCTTCCCCTTCAGCGGTAGCTACAATCCCTTCTCTTCTTAAACCAAGCTTATGGAGTTCTCCGGAAGTGATTTCCATACCTTCGATTTCCCACCACGATTGATTGTTCAAGCTAATACCTGCCCCTTCTTCTTTGCCTATATTAATTATGGGGCTGGGGCCGTCTCCATAGGTGCCAATGGTAATGGATTTTCCGGGGGATCCACTGCCATTTGGTTTCAGGTTCCCTTTCCAGGTTCCTCCACTTTCAAAGCGGATTGCATCACCTGGTTCAAAAGTGGATTGGTTGACGCGGTCCAGGGTTTTCCAGGCAGCAACGGCTTGCAGACCAGTATTGGCATCATTACCCGTTGGTGATATATAGAATGTACGTTCGGTGTCATGGTTTTGGCAACCCACTATGAGAAAGGATACCAGCAGCAGTAATATATCGTACCTCATAACACTTCTGTTTAGAGGAATAATTTTGGTAGGTATTCGGGTGCATCATCAAAAGGTTCTTTTTTCCCGGTTGCAATGTCATAAATGGACTCGTGACTCGCCGAAGCAGCCTCGCATAATGGCTTGTGTGGCTGATTACATATGTCCAGAAAACCGATATTATAATTTTCCCCATCAAAGCGGCCGATAGCGGACTGATCATAGAGTACGAACCAATGAACCCCCACACAGTAGGGATTAGCGGCAGCGTCCTCTAAGTACACTCTGTAAGCTTTCCCTCTATCTTCTTGTGTACGCACATGCCCTATGCCTGACGCAGGTAACCCTACATCCAGAGCTCCAAAATGCCATTCACCAATCATGATTGGCATTTGCAGCAACCCATGAATTTTTTCGGTTTGGTCAAAAGGCACTTTTTCTCGATAGTTATTCATACTAAACACATCGAATGATTGCATCCCAGAAACTGCCCATTGGGGCGGAACTCCTTGGTATCTGATACCTAAATTGAGGTGATTGGGGTCTACTTTTTTGCAGGCTGCTGATAAGGTGCTAAAATATTTTTCAACCATAATGGCACTGAATGCTTCCAGATCAACTAATGCGTCTGCGGAGCATTCCTCCTTCCATTTGCCAGTTTCAATTTGGGCAAAATCAATATCCATCTTCCAGCTTTCTGCTAAGGCTGCATCGGATATATATTTCTTTTTGAGGAACTGCGCGAGCTGGGTTCGCGTA
>CACLQQ010000081.1 GCA_902609095.1 uncultured Bacteroidota bacterium
GTGGGGAGGGAGATCTCCCTTTGGTGTAGATTGTTCAGGTTTTACTCAAGTAGTATATAAGTGTTTAGGGTTTCAATTAAAACGAGATTCTATAGAACAGGCAGAGCAAGGAGAATCTATTGACTTCATTAACCAGGCACGTAGTGGCGACTTAGCCTTTTTCTCTAAGGCCTCAGAGAAAATAACTCATGTTGGTCTTATGCTGGATGCCAATAAAATAATACATGCATCAGGTTCTGTAAGGATTGATACGGTAGACTATTATGGTATATTCAATGAGGAGTTGCAGGAGTATACTCATAGACTAAAGATAATTAAGAGAAATATAGAGTTTACCCAATCGCCGGAACATGAATAAAATAGAAACGGATTATCTAATAGTTGGGAGTGGTGCAGTAGGAATGGCATTTGCGGATGTATTGCTAACAGAGTCTGATTATGATATGGTCATAGTGGATAGATTTGGTAAGCCAGGGGGGCATTGGAACGTTGCTTATCCTTTTGTGAAGCTTCACCAACCTTCAGCATTTTATGGCGTCAGTTCTGTAGAACTTAGCAAAGGTCTTAAAGATGACGTCGGTCTGAATAAAGGGTTAAATGATTTAGCTTCGGGAGATGAGATCATGGCTTATTATGATCATATTTTGAGACATCACTTTTTGCCTAGTGGGCGAATTGCGTATTTCCCATTACATGATTATATCGGTGGAGGCAAGGCTAAATCTATGATTAATGGAAATGTAGAAGAGATCTCTGTTCGAAAGAAAATTGTGGACTGCACCTATTTGAAAACGTCTGTTCCCTCAACTCATACTCCTAACTTCACCGTAGATACTGGGATCCATTTTATTCCGATTAATGACTTAGTCAAATTAGAAGAGGTACCAGATCATTATGTAATAATAGGAGGTGGGAAAACAGGGATAGATGCGTGTCTATGGTTATTAGAAAATCAAGTTGATTCTAATAAGATATCTTGGGTTTTATCTAGGGATGCCTGGCTCTTGGATCGTCATAATACGCAAGCTACTGCTGAGTTTTTTAATAAATCAATTGGAGCTCAAGCGAACCAGTTTGAAGCCATAGCTCAGTCTACCTCTGTAAAAGATATGTTTGATCGGTTAGAGGCTGCAGGAGTTTTGGTTCGAATCGATCAATCTGTACGGCCAAGCATGTTTCATGGAGCTACTATTAGTCAGATGGAACTCGATGAATTGAGAAAACTAAAAAATCTCATCAGATTAGGACGAGTACAGCATATAGGAGCTGATGGACTTCGATTTGAACGAGGTCAAAAAGACTTTGGAACAAATGCCGTATATGTAGATTGTTCTGCTAGTGCCATTACTAATCTCGATATGAAGCCCATATTTGAAGATGGATTAATTACGCCACAGACGGTACGATCATATCAACCAGTCTTCAGTGCTGCCCTAATCGCTCATATCGAACTGACTCTAGAGGAACGAAAGAAGAATGAGTTATGTCAAGTGGTGCCATTACCTAATTACGATACTGATTGGATTAGAATGATGGTTACATTTATGATGAATCAGTATAATTGGAATCAAGATAAAAGTATCAGGAAATGGCTCTACAATAACCGATTAGATGGATTCTCTAGGTTGGTATCTGATTGCGATAAGTCTGACCCAGAGAAAAAAGCGATACTGAATAAGATGAGAATTAATATGATGCCTGCTATGATGAAGTTGCAGGAGTATATGACTCAAATAAGTGAATAAGTATGAAACAGTTTCAAGTCCAGAAAAAGCAATTCGTAGAAGGCGAAGTTAGAGCACTCCAATCTGGGCATCTAAGGGAAGGAGAAGTTACACTGAAGGTAGATAAGTTTGCCTATACAGCTAATAACGTAACATATGCCGTGGCAGGGAATATGATTGGCTATTGGCAGTTTTTTCCAGCGACAAGTGATAGAGGTGTCACAGAGTGGGGAGTAATACCGGTATGGGGTTTTGCAGATGTGATAGAGTCAAGTCATAAGGAAATACCTGTTGGTGATCGATTGTTTGGGTATTTTCCACCAGCGACTCATGTGGTGATGAGACCAGCTAAGGTGAGTGAGCATCAGTGGTTAGATAGTAGTGAGCATCGTCGCTGCCTACCAACAGCGTACAACATGTATCGCAGAGTAGCTAACGAACCAGGATATAATAGAGCTTTTGACAACGCTCGAATGATTTTTTGGCCACTTCATATGACGGCTTTTTGTATCGTTGATGCTTTGGAGATGCATGATTGGAGAGGAGCCGAGCAAATCATTATTTTAAGTGCTTCGAGTAAGACAAGTCTTGGATTAGCGATTGGACTCCATAATATGGCTGAAGGCCCAAAGGCCATTGGAATCACCTCATCTAAAAACTTAGAAACTACTAAGGACCTCGGGGTTTATGATGAACTTCATACCTATGACGATTTATCGGGTATTGATATGTCCAAGCCAGTGGTAATCGTAGATATGTCTGGGAGTATCTCTACAGTTAATAAATTGATTGATTCTATGGGTGACCAACTTAAGTATGTCATTCAAGTCGGATTAACTCATTGGGATCAAGCAGGACAAAAACTAAATATTGAAAAAGGGAAAAGCGAGTTCTTTTTCGCCCCAGGACATATGCAGGTCAGAATTAAGGAGTGGGGTGGAGCAGAATTTAATGAGAAGGTTAGCGCGTACATTCAGAATAGCGTTGCCAAAATATCCCGATGGATGAGTTATGAAAAAGTAGAAGGATTAGACGGACTTATGGCCATCCATAAGGACGTTTGCATGGGCAATATCCCTGCTAATAAAGGATTGGTGGTGGAGATGTGATTCTCTTTATATTTCATCTCGGGCTTGTCGAGCTGGCCTGCCGAGGCAGTAGTTATTGAGTGTTGGTCTGATTTAGGACTTCCACATAATTTCGAAATAAGAGATTGGTGAATACATGTTCTGGTTTATGTGGATTATAAATTATTGATTTCTCTAATGATTCCTTTCAGCATAGATTTAGTTATACCTTTATGAAATGGTTACTCTACCATAAAATAGGCTGGTCCCATCCAGTTATTGTACCTCACTACCGTAGTCATGCATGGATAGCTTCTGCTGATTGGATTTGTAAGTCGTTAAAAGAAGTTATAGTCTAAAGTCAAGGTGCTTGTCATGCTCTCCTAATATAATCTCATCTTCAGTATGGCCATAAATCTTAAATGGTCCAAGATAATCATCTGGTTTGCCTGAGAATTGCTCTACAGCGTCAGCTCTGGTTGAAGAATGCCCTTCTCCAGTTTTTAAGCCAGCTACTTTTACTATTTTATTCTTCAGGCCCATAAGTGTTTCAACAAACTGTGGTGCAGATTTGATGAATGCTCCGTAGACATCAATTGGAGTTAGTTTATCTTATGATTCACTCACAGTTCCATTAAAGCAGTCTAAATAATCATAATCTCTTCTTTGGAGCAAAGAATCATCTGGGATGGTACTTGTCTTTATTTGTCCCATCTTTTGAGGTCCTTGTACTTTTCTATGAATTGTTGATCTAATTCAGGAGAGTCTTTATATTTTACCCTTAGCTCTGCTAATTGCTTTTTGAGTCCTTTGACCACATCAATATAGGCTGGATCATCATAGACATTACTCATTTCATGGAGATCCTTCTTGCGATCATATAGTTCCCACTCATCTATGTCATAGTAGAAGTGCGCCAGCTTATAATCCTCAGTTACTATACCATAGTGTCGTTTGACCATATGTACTGATGGGTACTCGTAGTAGTGATAGTAAACAGCATCTCTGAATCCTTCGGTATCACCTTTAAATAGAGGAATCAGACTTTCTCCCTGCATATCCGAAGGTGCCGTTACACCAGCAGCCTCGAGGAATGTCTGGGCGAAGTCAAGATTCTGCACCATCTTACTATTAGTGATTCCAGCAGTGATGACATGTGGCCATCTGACCAAGAGCGGTGTTTTGAAGGATTCATTATAGATGAACCGTTTGTCAAACCATCCGTGCTCACCTAAGTAGAATCCTTGATCAGAGGTATAGACTACTATGGTATTGTCGCTCAGGTCATTGTCGTCGAGATAGTCTAATACTCGCCCAACACCATCATCGACAGCAGCTATAGAGCCCAAGTAATCTTGCATGTAGCGTTGATATCTCCATTTCATGAGTTCCTCTTGAGACATATTGGGATAGTTTTTCTTGAACTCTTCAATCATTGGATTGTAGATTTTGTCCCAATCCGCTCGTTGCTCTTCTGTCATACGACCCACCGTATTATTATATGCTCTGTGGTCCCATATGGCCGTCTCAGATATGCCCAATTCACCCATAACCTCTGGTGGTATCTTAGAGTCTCCAGCCCAGTTCATATGGGTTAATAAATTCATTTCTGCTTCTTTTGCTGCCCTTCCTCGACCTTCATAGTTGTCAAATAAGGTAGAGGGCTCAGGGAAAGATTTCTTCATGAATTCAGTGTAGTGCCGTTTAGGCGGCAACCATTCTCTATGTGGGGCCTTATGGAGATACATAAGTAGAAATGGCTTTTCTTCGGTCCTTTCCTGATCGAGCCAATCAAGTGTCATATCTGTGATGATATCACTGGTATAGCCTTCAATTTTTATGGTGCCTTCATCCTTAGTAATAAAGTCTGGGTTGTAATAATTCCCTTGACCTGGTAGAATCTTGAACTGATCGAAGCCCTTAGGATTGTTCCCAAAATGCAACTTGCCAAACATAGCTGTTTGATATCCATACTCTTGTAGTAGCTGAGGAAAGGTGATCTGTGTAGTATCAAATGGGAAAATGTTATCAATCTTACCATTGAGATGGCTGTGCTTACCAGATAATATAACTGCTCGAGAAGGCGCACAAATAGAGTTTGTTACACAGGCATTGCTAAATAATAAGCCCTCTTTTGCAAGCCTATCTATATTAGGCGTGTGGATCAATCGATCATCATAGGCGCTGATGGCTTGATAGGCGTGATCATCAGCCATTATAAATAGAATGTTAGGACGTTCTGTTTCAGGATCATTAATGGACTGACACCCATTAATGATTATGAGGCCTAAGATGATAAGTGTTCCAAAATGTAAATTCATAAGAGTTGCTTTGCACCTATGAATTTAAATAAAGCTGCGTAAGTAGAATTATTATGTCTACTCCTTTATCACTTTAGTTACGAGGACTGTGTTAATATTGGTATTCTTTATTCGCATAAAATACAGTCGATCTGGTAGCCTGGATATATCGATAGTGTGAGTTTCTAAGGCCTGGTATAAGAAATGTGTTGCTCCAGCTAAATCGATTATTTCTATGATGTAGTCTCCTGTTGCCAACTCGATTATCAAATCATCTTCAGTATGATTGGGGTAGATGGATACACCATCATCATTGATAAGTATCTCAACATCTGCAGTGCAACTACCACATAACTTAGTAGCACTACAATCGATATCTTCTTCAGTTCCATTTTGGATGTCATCTCTACATGACCATCTGATATTATCATCTTCAGTTATTAGTCATCTCTTATTTCTATTTGTTCAGAAGAAAGATCTATCGAAACTAAATCATTTTATTCTAATGAATCTATACTGAGATTATACATCCCTATTAAACCAGTATCATTCATGACCAGCTTACACGCTTCATTTCTAAAGGCCTGAAAGAAAACATCGTCCTGAATTTTGCTATAATTCTAAGATCGTTTAGCAGCATCGGAATCTGATAGGAGAGGATAGAAGTTCAACTATTATTCATACCTTCTCGGGTAAGTCCCACCTTAATAATTCTGTTATTGTAGCAAAAACATCAGAGAAGCTGATCATTGCCTTTTCTCTTGGACCAACTCCGTCTACGCCGTAGCCAGTTGCAAACATGGGCACCCTAATCCCTCCTTCATAGACCGAGCCTATACCGTGTCGACGTGGATAGGACTGTAATTATGCATTTGGGGAGCCACTGTCACCTACGAAAAGTATGAATGTATTCTCTTTTTCTTCTTGAGAGAGAGAATTAAGCAATCGTCCTACTTCATGATCGACAGATTCAATCATGTACAGGTATTTGTCAAAGTTGGTGCTGGTATCTTGACGAGTGTATAGAGAATCAGGAGGCAAATGAATTGGTCCGTGGGAAGCATTATAGGCTACCCAAAGGAACCAAGGATAAATTTGCTTATCAAGCCAAGTTATTTTAGTCAATTATATAAGTGGTCACATACTCTTCCAATTGGTCAGTAGTCCCATTTATATTTCTTTCCCAATCGAAGTAGTCATCAATCCCAGAAATTATATTTCCAATGTAATGATCGATACTTTGATTATTTGGGCTGATGGGATATTCACCACAAATTAGATAATCTATATGATCAAATAGAGTAATCTCTCAATCGTCCATATTTAGGCTCGATCTCGTAATTCTATTCTTACTACCATACCTACCAGTAAGGGAGGCTCTGCTTGGAGCACATGTCCGGTATGACCATGCATACATTAATAGCAGATCTTTATCAACTAAAGAGTTTAGAACGGGAGTATGAGGGAGGTAAATACCAATGTTATCTGGGGCAAATGCATCTAAACCCATATCATCAGCTACTATAATCAGAATGTTTGGTCTGCCTTAACTATCTAACGGGGTATGAAAGAACACAATACAAAAATCTAGTAGATATAGGCGATACATACTTTCTACATACTACATCTTTTGAAGTACACCTTTATGCTGCTGACTTTTTCTCTTGTAGCTGCCTTCTCACATCGTTTGCCTTCTCTTCGTCGAGATCATATCCCTTCATAATTAGCATGGCAATGAATGTGCCAACAACTGGAATGAAGCAAAAGAATGCATGCAGTCCATCTACGGCTGGAATCTGTTCCGTTGTTGGAATATCAGATTGGAAGTCTACCAGCCACATGATTAATCCACTACAAGCACCTGCAATTGCAAATCCAACTTTTACCATCCACCAGTAGATTGCTCCAAAAATCCCTTCTCTTCTTTTGCCCGATCGGAGCTCATCGATATCGATGACATCAGCTGTCATGGACATCATGATTGTGAATAAGATACCTATACCAAATGAGAAGAATGGAAGTGCTAAAATGTACATCCAAGGTTTACTAGGAATGAATAAGAAATACATCATGGCATATCCTATGATCGAAATGCTCTGACAAATCATAAAAGTATTTTTCTTGCCAGTCTTTTTAGACATCCATGCCACGACAGGAGTCACTATGAAAGTTGTTCCTAATGCACCTAAACATCCAAAAAGAGATACCCAAATACCAGTTGCTGCCGCATCACCATTGAATAATTTATAGACGATGACAAAAAACGTTAGCGATGACACGGCCATGAAGGCATTATAGATCCAGAAGGTTGGCACCGCATAATTTCCTAAATTCTTTGATTTCGAAGGAATCGATGAAGCTGTAAAAAATCTTCATTAAACTTCCTCCAATATTGGATAAACTTAAAGGTTTATAATCTTTATCAAGTGTAGATTCACTTTTAATGAATATGGCAGGTACCATAGCACAAATAGCACATGGTATTGCTACCCAAATGGAAAGAGTTCTTGCTGCCGTGTCAGCTGAAGGAAACCATTCTGGGTTGTACATGATAATCCAAAACCAAGGTGCAATTACCCAGGCCCACTGTCCAATCCATTGTGCGACTGCCATGATATTAGTCGCTCATGAAAATCATTAGTCATTTCATAACCTATAGCTACCTAAGGTACACTAAAAAAGGTGAGGCCCAAATGAAATACTACCGACCATAAGAAGAAATACCAAAAATTATATTCTAAAGTATTATTGCTGTAGAGTTGCCACATGAAATATATAGGCAATACCCATGATCAAGCCTCCAATTAAGACGTACTGTCTGCGTCGGCCCCATTTAGACTCAGTGTTATCAGAAATGAATCCCATGATTGGATCCGAAATAGCATCAAAGAGACGTGGAAATAAATAAATCATTGCCCACATAAGTCCTGTGAACTTTTAAGTCCTCAACTAAAACGACCATAAATATTCTTAGAATAGCCGGGAACATTTGGTTGGCAAACATGCCAACACCAAAAGCAATTTTTTGACCCATCGGGACCTTCGTGGTAATAGTTGAGTTTTGATTTTCCATACGGTAAGATTAATTTGCTTAAGATAGGGTTTATGTAAAGAAACACTACAAGCCATTGTCATATTCTTTAGGTGGCGTCATGGACTCTGCGATGATCTGTGCTTCATCTCCATCTTTACTTTTTGTGATGGTATTAGCTCCCCAATTTAATCCTTCAAAAGTATCCTCATCAACTAGGTCCCATATTGCGTATTTAGCTTTGCCATCAAGATTAATTAGTCCAAAATGATTTTCTGATCCATTAGGGTGCTTCTCGTCTTTCCATTTTTCATCAAACCCCTCAAAAAAGAAGCAAAAAATATGATTCTCATTGGTCCATTCTAGTAAAAGCCTGTAATTCATTCCCGGCTTATATTCATCACAGGCCCGAGATCCTTTACTACCATAGAATTCATCCGATATCGTCACCCAGCCGGCCTCGCCGATAAGTATTGGTTTATCAGCACCTATGCTGGTCATATAATCTTGGACAGCATTGTATTGTATCTTAGCCTCATTCAGGGCTCGCTCCATAGCAGCATTTATTTTTTCGAACCCACTCCGATATATTTTCTCGAGAGTGTAGACTATGACTACTTTTACATTGAGCCATATATCTATCTACGATGATGAAGAATGTTTTCTATTTCCTTTTAATCTTAGTAACTTATACGGCATCTGGGCAAAGAACAATATCTGGAATTGTTAAAAGTGAAGATTCGCAGGAGCGACTACCATTTGCAGATATCGTAATAAAAGGCACCAATCAAGGAGTATCTACAAATGT
>CACLQQ010000082.1 GCA_902609095.1 uncultured Bacteroidota bacterium
GTTGGTAATGAACAATATTCCAAGCTATATTTTTTGGAAAGATCTCAATAGCATTTATTTAGGCTGCAATCTAAAATTCGCTGAGAGATTAGGGTTCGAAAAAGCTGATAACATAATAGGTAAAACTGAATTTGATCTTAACTGGAATAAGGAAGATGCCAAAGCCTACATCAAATCAGATCAAGAAATAGTCGTCCATAATCGTCCTAAGATAGGATTTGTTGAAGAACAGGATATCGGCGATGGAATCATCATGTGGTTTAAAACTGACAAATACCCGCTAAAAAATAAAAACGGACAGACTATAGGCGTAATTGGTTTAGTCCAAGATATCACCAATCAAAAACATCTCGCAAAACGACTAATTAAGCAGTCCTCAATTCAGTGCTTTCTCTTGGCAAGAGAGGATCAATTAGACTCAGAATTAGTGCTTGCAGCATTTTTACATAATATCGGTAATTTACTATTTGGCAAACCGAATTATGAATCTGCTGTTCCCGATACATTTGGACTGACTAACCATGATGAACTTGGTGCAGAAGTTCCTCCATAACATGGGCTTAATCTCTCGTATTTGTGAGGTAGTAGGTAACCATGTATTCTCCAAACAATATCTGTGCGGGATAAACCAAGATTATATGAAAGGTATTTCTAAGTCAATTCAAGAACCATTAATCTTGTAAGGAGGAGCCATGAAAATGCCTGAGGTACAAGAATTCGAACAAAAGCAATTCTTTAACGATTCCATAACAATACGTCTTATCGACGATAAAGCTAAAGATAATAATTTCACCAACTACTTAGACACCGGGAGATAATCAAAAGATCGATCAACAATCAACTATTATGAAAAATATACTACTCATATACATTGAGATATTTATAACCATACAAACTATTACGGGTCAAGATTTAGATCGTAGAATAGTATTTCCAGATGTCAAAGACTATAAAACACTAAAGTGTGACTTTCATATTCATACGGTGTTCAGTGATGGATTGGTTTGGCCATCTATCAGAGTGGATGAAGCAGTCAGGGATGGATTGGATGCTATAGCACTTACTGAGCACATAGAGTACCAGCCTCATCTCGAGGACATCCCTAATCCTGATAGAAACAGATCTTATGAAATTGCCAAACAGGCTGCCAAAGCACACGGCCTAATCGTTGTACACGGCACTGAAATTACAAGAAAGTTACCTCCTGGACATGCCAATGCGATATTCGTTACCGATGTGAATAAAATTCATGTAGATGATGCGGAGGCCTCATATCAAGCAGCCCGCGATCAAGGGGCATTCATTTTTTGGAATCATCCCAATTGGATGGCACAACAAAAGGATGGAGTACCTGTATTGACTGATTTTCATAAAAAATTGATTAACAACGATTTACTTCATGGAATAGAGGTGGTTAATGACCTCACATTCTCAGCAGAAGCACTTCAATTAGCTTCGGAAAATGGTCTAACGGCCATTGGTACATCAGACATACATGGATTAATTGATTATCAGTACGCATTGAGCGAAGGAGGGCATAGGCCTGTAATGTTAGTATTCGCTAAGGAACGTACAGAAGCAGCTATTAAGGAGGCTCTTTTTGCAGGCAGGACTGTATCATGGTTTAAAGATCTATTAGTTGGTAATGAGAAGACTTTGAGAGTATTAGTTGATGCAAGCATTCAAACTAAGAACAAAGGTTATATAGGTGATACTGAAATACTTCAGTTAGAATTGAAGAATATATCTGATGCCATATTCTACCTAAATAATATCTCACCATATACATTCTATGATCAAGGAGAGATTATAGTGCTCAAACCCCAATCCTCTATATTGCTCAAGATCCTATCTACAAAAGGCGATCGAACATCGGTCCCATTAACTTTTTCGATCCTCAACGCCATACATGGACTACAACAAGAGCTGTCAATAAATCTGGATCTAAATTAAGAATGACACAACAAGAAGTTAACATAACTGTCGTAGGTGCAGGGATTTTTGGTATAGCTCATGCCTATCATTGTCTGGAGGCTGGCCTTAAGGTAACGCTCATCGAAAAAAATGCGTATCCCCAACAAGCTACTCATAGGAACTTTGGCCAAATCGTACCTTCTGACATGGAGACATTTTGGCAAAAATATGGCATAATAAGTCTGAGGCTTTACAAAGAACTAAAGCATAAGGCAAAGCTACCGATCACAGAGGGTGGCTCTTTTTATGTAGCCAGTGATGCCGAGGAGTCCATGCTCATCCAAGAATTGCATCAATTAAATGATACCAACGGCTACAGATCTCAATTACTATCCAAAGAAGAATGTCTACGTGCAAACCCTAATATGAACAAGGACTATGTACAAATGGCTTTGTTTTACCCTGACGAAATAAATGTAGATCCGAATATGATCAGTAAGGCACTGATAGATTATATGGTGGAACAAATGGGATTGAAATATCTACCTCACCATTTGGCTATCGCTATAACAGATGTCGATAGCTCTACGATTGTTGAATGTATTAATCGATTAAGAGTAAAAAGTAAGAAGGTAATTATATGCGATGGGTCAGATTTTCAGACACTATTACCTGAGTATTTCTTACAATCTGATATTCAGAAGGTTAAACTACAGATACTTCAGACCGTCCCTAAACATATTAAGATAAGTGGTAATATCCTAACTGGTTGGACTATTCGCCGATATGAAGCCTTTCGTCAATGCAAATCCTATGCTCAGATTGCTGCAAAAAGTACGCAGCATAAACTCAAGGAAAAAGACGGCATTCATTTACTTTTTAAGCAATCTCCTGACGGATCTGTTATCATCGATGACTCTCACGAATACAGTGACTTAACTGGAGAATGTCAGTATTCATATGATTCCGACAATAGCATCAATAGATTTCTAATTTCAAAAGCCCAATATATCTTAGAATTAGATGATTGGTCCATCAGTAGAATATGGAACGACTATTATTCTCAATGCAAGGATGCTGATATATACCACAAATCTATCGGTGACAACATTATTATCTGTACTGCAATTGGAGGCAAAGGAATGACTGCCTCACTGGGATATGCATCAGAGCACGACAATAACATTTTTTCACTCTGAAATTCTATTGTATGAACCTAATTAAGATGGTCATATTTAATATGGCGGGAACGACAATTAATGAGGACAACTTAGTCTACAAAACAATTCATCAAACCCTTATGGACCATGAGTATGACATCAGCTTAGCCGAGATCTTACTCGAAGCTGCTGGAAAGGAGGAATGGCAAGCGTTTTTTGATTTGATCAAATCCACAACGATTACTGATCCACCTAAAGCCATTGTAGATAGGCTCCACAAAGAATTCAGACAGCGGTTGGAGAAATCATATTACACATCTGGCATTACCCTATTCGAATCAGTCCCCGACATTATAAGCTTTTTGAGGAGTCAATCGATCAAAGTCGTTTTTAATACAGGTTATAATCGGATGATAGCAGAGTATCTGTTAAAAAAGGTTGGAATTATTATCGGTGATCAAATAGACTTACTCGTAACAGCAAATGATGTTGACTTCAGTCGACCTTACCCTGATATGATTGATATCGCCTGTCTCAAATTGGCCATCCTACCCCAACACTGTATAAAAGTCGGAGATAGTGTTACCGATATTTTGGAAGGTCACAATGCCCATGTAAAGTATAGTATAGGAATCACTACGGGAGCCCAAAATGCGGATCAACTCGCAAAAGGCCACCCACATTATATCATTAATAACCTAATCGAGCTTAAATCTATCATAAATCCTTTGACAAATTAAAATAAATCCTCATAGGATTCTGAAGGATCAATTACACTAGCACAAAGGATTAGAAGTCGCATGGATTAGTTTTTCTGTATTCTTAGTATACATGTGCATGTACATCTATCGCAAACCTTTTACAGTTGGCATCTTTGAATCATTGTCATGGTATGGCATCGACTACAAAATTCTCTTAATTCTTGTACAGGTTTTGGGATATGCCATATCCAAAGTAATTGGAATAAAAGTAATTGCTGAGCTCAAAAATCAGCATCGGATTCGATTACTGATTGGCTTAATTGGAATGGCTTGGTTCGCATTATTTGGATTAGCTATATTTCCTAAATCTGCAGGTATTGTATGTTTATTTTTAAATGTTATATCGCTTGGACTAATATGGGCAATTGTATTCAGATTTTGTGAAGGTCGACGATTTATGGAAGTGTTTACCATGATACTAAGCTGTAATTTCATACTCACCTCTGGATTAGTAAAGACTTTAGGAGCACTATTTATATAAAATAATTTTCCAGAATTCCACATGCCTGGAATTTTGGGAATTTTAGTATTCCCTATTTTCTTGCTCTCCTGTTGGATTCTCTCCCTTATCCCTACTCCCAGTGAAGATGATGTAATACTACGTAGTCATAGGAGCCAACTTGATCATACAGGCAGAGTTACCATCCTCAAGAATCATGGATTCATCATTACATTATTTGTAATCATTTATCTACTACTTACCATTATTCGGGATATCCGAGACAACTTTGCTTCTAACATTTGTTATAGATTGGGCTATGAGGATAGTCCTAGTATTTTTACGACTACCGAATTTATAGTGACCTTGATCATTCTTCTCATTTTAAGATTGCTATGTAGGGTCGGCAATAATTATAAAGCTCTCAAAATTAACTTGGTAATTTCATCCTTGGGAATGTTTCTTCTTTTGATTTCTACGATTTCATAAAGATCAAATGGGCTTACGCCGATCTGGTGGATGATTATTTCTGGAGTAGGGTTTTTTTACCTTATATCTTACTCAATTGGATCATTTTTGATCGTTTTATTGCTACGTTTTCAATAACGGGCAATGTAGGCTATATCATGTACCTATCTGAAGCTACAGGATACTTGGGTAGTGTAGCGATTATGTTATTCAAGAACTTCTTTTCAACTCAATTTGATTGGCTTCAATATTTTATGAATCTTTCCCTAATCGGAGGGTCAATAGGACTATTATTATGTATATCCCTGTATCGACTATTGTCTTATAAAGTTGCAATTCATAGCTTAAGAAAGACATAAACCAGAACGCATTAGAACCTTCTTTTAATTCAAGGAAGAAAAATTGCCATTCTATTCTTGAGAATTGGTCAATTATAGTTCTAAATGATCTTAATTGGATTCGACGTTTTAAACTATCTTGAACCTGACGAATGAATTACATCTTTTTATGACACCAACTTCACATATAGACGTACTTATAGTTGGAGCCGGACTCTCTGGAATATCAGCTGCTGTACATCTCACACAACGTTGCCCTAATAAAACTTATGCCATTCTTGAGGCTCGATCTACTATGGGTGGGACTTGGGCTTTATTTAAGTATCCCGGAATCCGGTCAGATTCTGATATGTATACTTTAGGTTATAGCTTCAAACCATGGTCAGACCCTGAGGCAATAGCAGATGGACCAGCGATCCTTAAGTATATTAATGAAACTGCTAGGGAATACGAAATCGATAAAAAAATTCAGTACAACTCAAAAGTAATTGACGCGGCCTGGTCTTCTAAAACATACTCATGGACCATTACTATAGCCTCTGATCAAGCAGAGGGGACACGAGACCTCACTTGCAACTTTTTATTCGCCTGTGTAGGTTATTATAATTATGACCATGGGTACACACCAGAATTTGTTGGTAAGGATGATTATAAAGGACAATTTATACACCCTCAGCAATGGCCTACAGACTTGGACTATAAGGACAAAAAGATGGTTGTAATAGGCAGTGGTGCAACGGCTGTTACTTTAGTTCCTGTATTAGCAGAACAGGCTGAAAAAGTCACTATGCTCCAGCGCTCTCCGACCTATATGGTGTCAGCTCATCGAGAAGATAGAGTCGCTAATATTCTCCGTGCCATATTGCCAGCAATGATGGCCTACAAGGTCATTAGGTGGAAAAATATAAACATGAGTATTTTGGTATATAGCGCTTGCAAAAAGTGGCCAAATACTATGAGAAAATTCTTCCTAAAAGGGGTCAAAAAAGAATTAGAAGATAACGAATACCTTAATAAACATTTTATCCCTAAGTATAATCCTTGGGAGCAACGACTGTGTTTAGTGCCAGATGGTGATCTATTCGAAGCCATAAAGGCTGACAGGGTTCAAATTTTTACGGATCACATCGAACGATTTACTGAATCTGGTATAGAGCTCAAATCTGGTAATACATTAGATGCGGATATAGTTGTATGTGCAACAGGATTAGAACTCCAGTTATTAGGAGGTATGAAAACTACCGTCGATGGTAAGGAATTACACGCTCCAGATTTAGTTTGTTTCAGAGGGGCAATGATGCAGGATGTTCCTAATATGGCACTGGCGTTTGGATATACTAATGCGTCATGGACACTTAAGTGTGATCTTGTTAGTGAATACGTATGTCGACTTATTAATCATATGGATAAGATCGGGGCAAAGTCATGCACTCCCCGCCTAACTGACCATAATATGGAGAAGAAAGACTTCGTAGATTTCAGTTCAGGCTATTTTCAGAGAGGAGTTGACAAGCTTCCAAGACAAGGCTCAAAAGGCCCTTGGGTGGTAATCCAGAATTACAAGAAAGATATCGAGAGTTTCAGAGAGAGTGACCTAAACGAATCTGAGCTGGAGTACGCTATGGCTTAAACTCTGGTTGATAGTTTATTAACAATTGTTGAATACTTGTGTTTCTTTGGCTTTCGTACCTATTTTGTACTAAAATTACGCAATATGAAAAATAAATTGAATTATACAGCCCTACTATTTGCTGTTGTACTTACCATGTCATCGTGCTATAACTATACATTCATGGTAGGAGATGGCCCTCAAACTGGAGTATTAATCACAGATAAAAATCACTATTTCATAGGAGGCTTAGCTAAAGGTCAACAGACAGATTATAAAGAGTTAGCTGGCAATGCCACTGACTATCAGGTTACGATCAAGCATACCTTCGTGGATGGATTACTCAATGTTATCACATTCGGTATCTATACCCCGACAACAACAGAGATACAGAAGTAAAGAAATCCATGAAGAAATTATTTTATGGTCTCTATTATAATAGAGACCATTTTTTAACTAAACTCTTATAGCTAATAAAGTTGAGTTTGAATTTCACTACAATTATAATCAATATATATAATAATGAGATTATAGCTATTTAGGATGTACGTGTTAGCGGCAAGATATCCAATAATGAAAAAATTCTTGATTGCTGGAAGTAGTGGATATATTAGAACATTGCAGTGGAAGCTTTAGTTAAAACTATATTAAAAAGCGTGTTGATTTATCTCCTTCATCAGCCTAAAACTATAATTGGGAGATATGCGATTATAATTCGCTTTCGAAAGTATTTCGGAATATTGATATTGTATTTCATTCAGCTCCTATACATGCTCTCCACACGTGGGCACTAAGAAGGGGTTTCGGTTCTTTGAAGTTAAGGTCTAAGCAACTGAAAATTTTAAAGCAGACTTACAATGAGGCGTTTCAAAAATTATATTTGCAAGTACTAAATCCTTTTATCGATATGCTAATCAAGGAAAAGAAAAAGTAGCATGGATAAATAAACGAAGCAGCCCTTAACCGTAAACTGTCTATCATCGAAATAGACCAAATGCGGAGAAGAGTTTTGCTAATTATGTTTGTGTTTATTTAAGTGCTTAGATTATTTGCATGTCTTAATGCTTCCATGAACCCGTCCAAAAAATGACCACCGATCGACTTCATTGAAATAATTATCACAGAGATGTTGTAGAGGCTCATGTTCGAGCAAGTGAAGTAAATCAGTTAAAATATTAAATACATATGTAATTTTAGGTAGATTCTTTTTTTAAAATCTGAACTTCAAGGATTTTTCGAAAATCCAGAAGCATAAATTTTTTAAAGTCATACGCAACTGGCAAAAGAATTCGATATTAGATATTTGAATTGTCCAAATACTATTGGTTGAGTATATAGTTCATAAAATGCATATGAAGATAGTAGTTGGCAATCTAAGAAAGAAGCACTAAACGTACTTGAGCGACATAATTGTGGAGATTATGAAATTGTTCCATATGCCATGAGTTTAGATTAATTGAATTAAATGAGTGCTGCTTTCTATACTCACAAATCCTATCAAACCTCTCTTTTGTGGTCTAAACGAATATTGGTCAGCGTAGTTTGGGCGAGCACCATGATCTTTGGGTTATATATCTTCATTTATTATTTCATTGGAGCAGTCAAGGGAGAAATATTAAGTTGGAACAAGGTATGGCCAAATCTGTATGAC
>CACLQQ010000083.1 GCA_902609095.1 uncultured Bacteroidota bacterium
AACGTTTAGGCTTAGACAACAACATATCTAAGGTTATAGAAACTAAAGCTAAGCAATCCCTCAAAAAAGTAGTGTTTGCTGATGCTGAGAATTTATCGGTTTTAAAGGCTGCCAAGGTGGTTATTGAAGAAGGCATAGCTGAACCGATTTTGCTCGGCCAAAATGATAAGATTAAGGCCCTCATGGAAGAGTATAAGATCAACTTAGGTAATACTAAGATGATCTGCCCATTCCAACCTATTGATAGTGCAGAGCGAGCAATCTTTGATCAATATAGTCAACGTTTTTATGAGAAGCGACAGCGAAAAGGTCTAACCCTTTTAGAGGCTCGTAATATGATGCGTAAACGGAGCTATTATGGTGCTATGATGATTGATATTGGGCACGCTGATGCAATGATCGGAGGTTTAAGCAGAAATTATCCGGATACGGTAAGGCCTGCTCTACAAATCCTTGGTGCTCGTAAGGGTGTCAAAAAGGTAGCTGGGATGCACATTTTGATGGCTAAACAAGGTCCGCTCTTTATGGCTGACACAACAATCAATCATCATCTCACGTATGAGGACATCGCAGATCTAACCGTATTAGTAGCAGAACAAGTAAAAACTTTCAATATAGAACCAGTCATAGGTCTAATCACCTATTCCAATTTTGGGTCCGTGCAAAATCAAGAGTCTGCAGATCTTATGCGGAAGGCTACCACACTACTCCACGAGCGCAATCCTGAACTCATCGTAGATGGAGAGATGCAAGCCCATATGGCATTAGGTAATGATATTTTAGATACGTTACATCCATTTAGTAAACTGGCAGGAAAGAGGGCCAATACATTGATTTTCCCTAATCTATCGTCAGCTAATATTGCTTACAACTTATTATATCAGATATCAGATATCGATATGATTGGACCAATAATGATAGGTATGCGTAAACCTGTACATATCCTACAGTTAGGTGCAACCGTACATGAGATAGTTGATATGGTTGCATTAGCTGCTGTGCATGCACAAGAGGTAGAAGACTAGAAAATAGCTTGATTATCGCTACATTAGAAATCTAAATTCATAATTATGGCACAGCCTAATTGGTGGATATTACTCGTTGCAGCTTTTATTCCGCTTATTGTAGCTCATCTATGGTATGGCCAACTGTTCAAATCTTTATGGTTAGAAACTGCAGAAATAACAGAGGAGCGTTCTAACTCAGGACATCTAAGTAAAATATTAGGCCTTTCATACTTGTATAGTTTATCTGCTGCCTACATTATATGTATGTTTGCTGTACACCAAACATCTATATTCCAATTATTTATGGGTGATCCTGCTCTGAGTGATACAAGCTCTGAGATCTATAAAGACTACAACAACTTTATGTCTTCATATGGCGATCGTCATAGATCGTTTTTTCATGGAATCATACATGGATTTGAGTAGGCACTATTGATGGGACTATCATTCATTGGAATACATAGTATGTTCGAGCGAAGGCCGTATAGGTATGTGCTTATACATCTCGGATTTTGGATCCTCTCATTCATGATTACGGGAGGCATAATTTGTCAATTTTTCTAATTACCTATACAAAACAGTCACTCTTGAGATTTTCACTTCAGATTATATCGCTGATACTACTCTCTTTTTCATGTAAGGATACAAAGGTTAAAGACATTGAGGATAACAATCAATCAATTCCACCCTCTACTTTTTCATGGGATAATGCCACAATTTATTTTTTGCTCACTGACCGTTTTAATAATGGTGATCAAAACAATGACTACCAACGTCCTGAAAACAATCCAGCTGCCCCTTATCGCGGATTTAAGGGTGGAGATATCAAAGGATTACTGCCAAAATAAAAGATGGTTGTTTCACCGATTTAGGGGTTGATGCTATCTGGATGACTCCGCTAGTAGAGCAGATTACTGGATCAACGGATGAAGGAACAGGAATGTCCTACCCTTTCCATAGATATTGGGCCAGAGACTGGACAGCTATGGATAAGCGATTTGGTGCCGAAGAAGATATTACAGATATGGACCAGGCTGCACATGATGCTGATATTAGAATCATATTTGATGTCGTCGCTAATCATATCGGACCTGTCACAGATCAAGATAAGGTATGGCCAGATTAATGGGTGAAGACCAGCCCAAAGTCTGATTTTCAAACGTTCAAAGGAACAACGGACTGTACACTGGTGGCAAACCTGCCAGACATCCGTATAGAGAGTGATGAGGAGGTGGAATTACCTCCATATCTCGTAGAAAAATGGTAAACAGAAGAAAGATATGAACAGGAAGTTGCAGAACTGGATGAATGGTTTTCGACAACTGGTTATCCGAGAACAGCCGTAAACGATGTTATCAAGTGGCTCGTTGACTTTATCAAGGATAACGGTGTTGATGCATTCAGAGTAGATACTGTCAAGCATACTGAACCTTATGTCTGGTCAACACTATGGGAGGGAGCCTTACAAGCTTATGAAGATTGGAAGAAGCAAAATCCTGAAGACAAAATTGATGATACAGAGTTTTATATGGTTGGAGAAGTATATAACTACTATGTCAGTGGGGGTCGAGACTTTGATTTCGGAGATCAACAGGTAGACTTCTTCGACTATGGCTTTAATGCCTTGATCAATTTTGACTTCAAGACTGATGCTAAGCAAGATTATGAAACTATCTTCTTCAAATATGATATAGCATTAGATGGTCTATTAAAAGGGATATCTGTCGTGAATTACATCTCTTCTCATGACACTGGCGGTCCATATGACCTCAATCGAGAGAACCCATTCGATGCAGGTACTAAACTCTTACTATGCCCTGGTGGAGTACAAATCTATTATTGGGATGAAAGTGCACCTAGCCTCACTGTGGATGCACAAGGTGATGCAACGCTCAGATCATTTATGAATTGGGAAGAACAAAATCAAGAAGGGAATAAACTAATCCTGGAGCATTGGCAGAAACTTGGAACCTTCAGAAATGAGCACCTTGCAATAGGATCTGGAAAACATAACATGATTTCCTCTGCTCCATTTACATTCAGCAGGACATTAGGCCAAGATGAAGTGGTGATAGCCCTTAAAACAGACATAGGTAAGAAGATCATCAAAGTTAATAATATATGGTCAGATGGGACGAAAGTGAAAGATCACTATAGTAGTGTTGAGTCAGTTGTAGCAGATGGATTTGTAAGTGTTGATTCGCCTCATGACATTGTATTGTCAGAGGTGATGCAATAATCTCCTCAAAAAGCAATATCCTTATGGTATCTATCGGACACTTACATATAACTACAAGGCATATCCCTACTACTACGCTGCGTGTTCATTCTTGGCATTCATGCCGATCTTTTTCCTGTACTTCAGTAGTAAGCTAACTCTTCAAGAGGTTCTACTATTAGAGTCGGTTTATTATATTTCTGTGGTTCTTTTGGAAGTACCAACAGGTTACTTTTCAGACTTAATTGGCCGCAGGATAACCTTACTTTTGGGTGCATTCTCGCTTATTATTGCTTGTGTCTTATATCTCTTTGGTGAAGGTTTCCTCTTATTGGCATCGGGGCAAATTGTTTTTGCCTTTCATATGTCCTTTATCTCCGGCACTAATACAGTTTTTCACTACGAGTCATTGTTAGCAGCCCAGAAAGAAAATGAATATGGCGATCGAGAAGCCAAGGTGAATCAATATGGAAGCGTAGCTGGTGGCACCGCAGCATTATTAGGAGGACTATTGGCTGGCTTTCACTTATCTACAGCTTATATCATTAGCATGATTGCTGGATCCATTGCTCTGGGGTTAGCATATGGTTTCATTGAACCTGAAGAATCAAACACCAATTCTAATCATCCAGGGGTGTTTACACAACTCAAAACCACACTAACATTCATGAGATTGAGACCTCTTGGGTGGTTAGCGGCTTACTTCATTATTTTCTACTGTATTACGCACTTACCTTATGAATTCTATCAACCATACGTCCAATTACTATCAGAAAGAGATCTTTTATTTGGACTCTCTGTAACTTTTGTGTCTGGATTTATTTATGCCACAGCGAGGTACATATCCGCCTTTGGAGCGAGCTATAGTATGATTTGGAGTAGAAGACTCGGATTATTTAATTTTTTACTCATTGCCATTTTAGTTATTACTGGTGTAGTCATACTCATGTCATCAATACTAAATGTAATAGCCTTAGGATTTGTGTTGCTTAGATCTACGCCTTGGATGGCCATCAAAGCTCCAATTAATGAAATCATTACACCTAAAATTGGATCAAGACAAAGAGCGACTTATCACTCTGTACTAAGCTTATTATGTCGCCTGAGTTTTTTCTTGGTCCTATTGGGCTTATCATTCACGGTAGATAAAGAATCCCTGATAAATTGGGATAATCTGAAAAAAATACTACAAATTTCGGTTTTAGGTTCAATTGTATTACTGATACCGCTTATGGCCTACGGACGGTCATTATTTAAGCTATCACACCCATAATAATTGATAGATGATCAACTCCATAATAACCATAAATGGTTCCTCCCATCCAGATCAGCATAATGCAAGACTCTTATGCGCGATAAGCAAAAGATATAAACAATTCGAATGGAAATCATACCATGATCTATCCTCATTACCATTATATATCGCTGATCAAGAATCATGGCATACAAATCAACATGTTACAGATTTCAGACACTTAGTGAAAGAGTCTGATGCTGTTATCATCTCAACTCCTGAGTATATACATGGTCTTCCGGCTATCCTCAAGAATGCTCTGGAATGGCTCACAGAGTCCGAAGAACTTCATGACAAAAAAGTGATGGCCATATGCTACTCTCCTCATGAACCAAGGGGAGCTAAATGTCTCAAAACGCTCCTTGACTCCCTGAAAGCCCTAAATGCGCAGATTCGCGGTTCACTTCAGCTGTATCAAATTGAGCTAAACGTAGATGCTGAAGTCAATATGCATAGAGAAGCAAGTTTGTTATTACTTGAAGAGGCGATTAAGCAATTAACTAATAAATAAGATTAAAAAAAATGAGACAGAATCTATTCCTTAATCTAATCACAATAGCGTTCATTATCATCTCCTGTAATTCAGACATAAACATAAAGGTAGACTCTGGAGATATCATCACGATGTCATCTGAAGACTATCTCAACACCATTGTAGATGCCTATATATATGGCTATCCACTGCTGTTAATGAATTACACCAAAGAGTTAGGCACTAATGTAATAGAACCTCATCCAACTATTCCAAGAGCCCCAATCAATCAATTGGGCCACTATCGTAAGTTTCCAGACCACACTTCTAAAGGCGTGGTCAAGCCTAATGTCGATACCTACTACTCTGTAGCTTGGTTTGATTTAAGTAAGGGGCCTCAAGTTTTATCCATGCCATCGACAGATCGATATTACCTTTTATCTTTTTACGATGCATTTACCAATGTATTTGCCAGTCCAGGAACAAGAACTCATGGTAGTCAAGCATTAACACTCTTGGTAGTAGGGCCAGATTATCAGGATGGAAATATAGAGGGAATACTCACCATTCAGTCTCCAACTCATATGGCATGGATGATCGCTCGTATAGAGACTTATGATAATGAAGATGGTGGTACCGTCGTCAGAGATATCCAAGATCTTATGGATCTAAGACCCTTATCAGCAGTTGGAGATTCATCATATACTGCACCTAAAGGAGTCAAAAACATATCTTACCCTCTACCTCCAATAAAGCAAATGGAATCTCTATCGGTAGAAGAGTTTATGAACCAACTAAATGATTTATTGATCACTCAGCAAACCGCAAGCTATGATGATGACATCATCAATAGATTGAAAAATATTGGAATACAAGTTGGAGCAAGATTTGAACTACCAGAAGATAACTTCGTGCTGAAGCAGAAGCTCGGTGCTATTCCTAAGGTGATTCATAAACGATTCAGAGAACGAAAGGCAAATCCTGATCCAACACTTATGAAGAATAATTGGACTATGATCACATCCAAGCTCGGCTACTATAGAGATGATTACCTTTCCAGAAGCTATGTTTCATTTGTTGGTTTAGGAGCAAACCTGACAGAAGATGCCATTTATCCCTTCACAACCATGGACTCGGATGGGAACCTCTTAGACGGCTCTCAAAAGTATCAGATCCATATGGAACCTGATGAAGTGCCACCAGTTAGGGCATTTTGGTCTTTAACTGCTTATAACGAAGATGACTTCTTGATAAAGAATGAATACAACAAATTTGCTATTAATAGTAAAGACTCACTACTATACAATGAAGATGGTTCATTAGACCTATTCATATCTGCTGAACCATCAATAGATATGAAAACAGAAAACTGGATACCAGTAAATAATCTGCAGAATTTCACTCTTACGCTGAGGCTTTATTGGCCTGAAGAGCCTATCATGAATGGTAACTGGGATCCACCATCAGTGATACATGTGAAATAGCCAATCTGTATTTATTCAATTATATACCAGTCGACTTTGTTCATCCATTTGTGATTTGAGCATGAGAGGATAAGTGTATAATTATTTAGTAGAACCATAGGCCGTTCATCAGCATATAGAGCCGATATAACTCCATCATTCTAACCTACACTAAATAATAAATGATAATCTTGAGGTAGAGATCCTATGTGTCATACATCATGTCCCTTGCAGCAATATTCGGTGATAGGGGTTTAGAATAATTATTACGAAATATAATCCTTATCAACAGTACAGATTTGAGTTTTACAATTGATGTATAAGCACTAATTTACCCCTTCAGTAGCTTCAAAAGTATAACTTGAGTACAACAGAGCCTTTATCAATGTCTCCGTATATCTTGATATAGTGAGTCGAATTGATGATTAGACTATCGATAATTCATCCACAATCTTTTCCTATTCATGATAAAAAATTCGACCACTATCGCAGTAATAAAATCCTCCCACCCTAAAGGGATGGCAGGATAAAGTGTCAAAAAATCAAATCGCTGCGCTTATCAAAGGGTCAATCCTTAAGACAACGAACATAGAGTCCGAGCGCTCGAACGCCGCGCCGGCGAGCATGCGGGCAGTGCTGCTACCGAAGTAGAGGCCGCGAGCATCCGCGCCGCTAACCGTACCACTCCAATAGCCTCCGTTGGCACCAACACCGTCGAGCCAACCATTGCTGAAGTTGCGGTTGCCTACCAAAGGCAACTTTGGAGGCGAAGTAATTGCCCCTGCTGCATTATTACTGCTCCAGCTAGCTCGCTCTGCCTCCCATTCCGCTTCTGTAGGTAACATATAACCCTTTGGACATGGATTATTTACTCCTTCCACCCTGCCCTAACATATCATTTTGTGAACTCCGCCAATCAAATGGTGAAGTTGAATTCTTAATAAAATTAATGCGCCCTACTAAATCCATCATTGATAGCGTCGTCGTTTCCCTACTTTGCTCTGAACCATCACTGGCAGTTGAAGAAGTCCATACTATTGTCTGATGACCATCTGATCCTCTTCCCCACTGATATAAATCTCCACACGAATTGTAATCCGTAAGACTGTCCGCTACCTGGCTGGCTTCTAAATTACGATCCATCCATACTTTACCTGTAACTGGGTTATTTACATCATTTACCCCAATTGCTGCTAAGCTATCGGACACCCATAAAGGTTTTCCTCCAACAAATCTCAATGTAGAACCCTCTGATCCCGTCGATACACTTACCCACGAACTCCCATTCCAATAATTCATAGAGCCAACACTCGGGGATTGAGGAAGCTCTAACTCATTCACATTGCTACGATCGCCTGAATCAACATATGCCTTGGTCACAGCGTCCTGTGCACCAACAGGATCTGCTACATTCTTGATGATTCCTGAGCTCACATCGATGGACTCCGCCTTTATCCCTCCAGATACTTCTATATCTGATTGTTGTCCTCTTAATCCGATACTTAGCACGGATCACGGATAGAAATACATTTATAATGCGAATACCTTATTCATTTTTACATCTTTAAATATGTCATTTAATTCTCAATCCTATACACACAGTTATAATCAAAAATTCAATCATGAGCCCTACTACGCTAACTCTACATATGGTGAACATTCATTTGACAACAGTGACTCCTATGTCCTTTCTTTAATCGCTCTACCTCATGTCCCATTAGCGTCAAAAACTATAACACTATCTGGACCATGCATAGAACATTAAAAAACTATATCATATAGCAGCATATCAAGAACACATATCATCTAATCACAGTCAGCATAATAAACACTATAATAATCTGTCCCCTAA
>CACLQQ010000084.1 GCA_902609095.1 uncultured Bacteroidota bacterium
TAGGATCTACAATCTCAGTGACGACTATATTCTTGCTCTTAACTCCCATGGAGTGTATATTCGCTTTTATATTCTTTAGCACAGCATCACTAACTTTCTCAGCAGTAGTAATCGTGGCTGTAGTAATTTCATTGAGTTCATTATACTGCTCTACAAAAGAGTTCGCTATATCAACTAATACGGCTTCACGACCTTTCTTGATTACTATGTCGAAAAAAGATGAAGTAAGCTGATCGATATTACCTCCAAAAATAGCTTTGAAGATACTGAGCTTTTTATCTGCCTTGATTATTGGGCTTTTGATTAAGATCTCTAAGTCTCTACTCTTAAGTCCCTCAGAGAACAAAGCTAAATCACCTTTGATCTGATCAACCTTGTCAGACTTTTGTGCAAGATCTAATAAAGATTTGGCATATCTAGAGGCTATTTTTATTGATGACATCTGTACTTTTCTTTTGCTTTTGCTTAGTTCTGATTAACCTCAGCAACCAGTTTATTCACTAGTTCAACTTGACTCTTATCTCCTTGCAAATCTTTCTTGATCACTTTTTCAGCAATCTCCAGCGCCATGAGACCTACTTGAGTTTTGACTTCTGCCAAAGCAGCATTTTTCTGATTCTCTATTTCATTCTTAGCATCAGACATGATCTTAAGAGCTTCAGCTTTAGCTTTAGCTTTGGCTTCAGCGATCATATTATTCTTTGCCTCCTTCGCACCATTAAGCATTGCCGTTCTTTCTTCACGAGCTTGTTGTAATAAAGCTTCGTTCTCAGATTTGAGATTAGCCATTTCTTCTTTAGCTTTTTTGGCCTCATTTAATGCACTTTGGATATCATCCTCACGAGTTTTAATACCTTGCATGATTGGCTTGAATGCCAACTTACCCATGATGAACCAGAACAAAAAGAAAATAATTAAAGACCAAATTGCTAAACCTGGTGTCGGTTGAAATGGTGCAAACAATAAGATATTTATCATTACATTAATTTTTAGGTAAAGCATTGCTGTAGCCAATCGCTACAGCAAATGCTTTAGAAGTTAATTTCTTAACCTGCAAAGAAAATTGATAATAGAATAGCGATCAAAGCTGCACCCTCGACGAATGCTGCCATCAAGATCATAGCACCTCTGATATCTCCAGAAGCTTCTGGTTGTCTTGCAATAGCCTCAACGGATTTACCTCCGATTTGACCAATTCCGATGCCAGCACCAATTACTGCCAATCCTGCTCCAATAGCTGCTAATGTTCCAGTCATTGTATAATTATTTATAAAAAGTTAATGATGTTCGTGTTCTTCTACTGCCGCACCGATATATGATGCAGACAATAGTGTAAATACATATGCTTGTATGAAAGCTACGATCAACTCTATAGCCATCATGAATAATGTCAATAATGTGGATAATACAGCACCAATGATTCCTCCAGTCATATTTTTTCCAGAATCTCCAAAAATGAAAATCAACCCGATGAAACTTAATATGGCAATATGTCCTGCAGTAATGTTACCAGCAAGTCGAAGCATTAGTGTCAATGGTTTAATAAATAAAGACATGACTTCAATCAACGCCAGTAAGGGCTTAACAGCGGTAGGCACTCCGGGCATCCAAAAAAGGTGTTGCCAGTAATGCTTATTACCACTTACATTAGAAATGATAAATACTAATAAAGCCAATACCATCGTCACAGTCAAACTACCTGTAACATTCGTCCCGCCTAAGAATGGTACTTGTCCCCATAAATTCAGACCAAGTATGAAGAAAAATATACTTAATAATAAAGGCAAGAACTGCTCATATCTTTTCTCTCCAATAAATGGAACAGCTACCTCATCTCTGATATAAAGAATGACTGGCTCTAAGAACGACTGTACACCTTTAGGAGCCATTCCCTTTCTTGTAGCATAACCTTTAGCTGCTGCCCTCAACAGGAAAAAAAACAATAAGAATATCAGAATCATTGACATGACATTCTTAGTAATTGATAGATCATAGAAGCTTGTAATTGCTCCACCGAATATTCCCATATCCCAGACTGTCTTATCCTCTAATAACAGTTGCTCTTTGTGATAACAGATATATGCTTCTTCTCTTTCTTTACCGTCTACTTCTTTTGTTTTCGTGGTGAATCCACCGATTTCAACTTCTCCATCTATAGGAAAGTTACTATCCTTGACTCTCTTTATACCCCCCATGTGCATAACATATCCATTGTACGCATAGTGCCCATCATCGTGATGACCTGGATGAAACTTTGAACTCATAAAAAAATCCCATCCCTTCTCTTTATGGTAAAGTATACATGGTAATGGAATCCTAATGAAATCTGATATAGTGTAGACGTTAGCATCAGAGATGTGATGCATAGCAGTAGCCTTTGGATCATAACCTTCTTCATGATGTCCACATGCACTATGAGAATCATGTCCATCTGCCGTATGGCTATGAATATCTTGATCATGAGAATCTTGGATCACTTCTTCATGTGTTTGATCATTTCCACTTTGATCATCACCATCGTGATCATGCCCTTGAGCATAGATGGCTGAACTTACACTAAGAAGGCTACAACTAAGTAAAAATCTAATGCTTTGGCGTAATATCACTGCTTCTGGTCTTTAAAAATCGCCGCAAAGGTATACATTATAAAGGAAGTAAAGCTAATCGCCAAATCATTTTTTTATTTAGGTGACATCTAAACAATTGAAACAAAAAAGGCCCAAATCTTTAAGGCTTCAAATTCTTTTGAAAATATCCTAGCTAACGAGCATAACTCGTCGCTCTCTTTTCTCTAATTACGGTAACTTTTACCTGCCCAGGATACTGCATTTCATCCTGAATCTTTTGAGATATCATGAATGATAAATCCTCCGCATATTCATCACTTACCTTTTCACTTTCAACCACCACTCTCAGTTCACGTCCTGCCTGAATAGCATAGGCCTTTTGAACACCATCATGAGACATGGCCAACTCTTCCAGCTCTCCAATACGCTTCAAGTAACTTTCGAGAATTTCTCTACGAGCTCCAGGTCTTGCACCAGAGATAGCATCACAGGCCTGAACAATTGGGGATATCATATTATCCATCTCGATTTCATCATGGTGTGCACCGATAGCATTTAGTACGATTGGATGCTCTTTGTGCTTTTTACAAATCTCCATGCCTAATAATGCATGTGGAAGATCTGAATCCTCCTCAGACACTTTACCAATATCATGAAGCAAACCACCTCTCTTAGCCATACTTATTTGCTTCTTGCTCATGCCCATCTCAGCAGCCATAGCCGCACATAAATGGGCTGTCTCAATGGAGTGCTTCAATAAGTTCTGACCATAAGACGACCTAAATCTCATCCTTCCCACCATTTTAATGAGATAAGGATGTAATCCATGGATATCAAGGTCGATTACTGTTCTCTCACCAATTTCAATGATTTGTTCAGTAAGCTGTTTTTTAACCTTGTTAACAACCTCTTCTATTTTAGCTGGGTGAATTCTTCCGTCAGCAACCAGTCGCTTCAATGATAATCTACAGATCTCTCTTCTTATTGGATCAAAACTTGATATCACTATAGCCTCTGGAGTATCGTCAACAACCAATTCCGCACCAGTAGCAGCCTCTATAGCACGTATGTTCCTCCCCTCTCGACCGATGATTTGGCCCTTGATATCATCAGAATCCAGATTAAACACAGATACCGTATTCTCTATGGTCACCTCGGCACAAATCCTTTGAATGGTCTGGATGATGACTTTTTTCGCCTGCTTGCCAGCACCTGCTCTGGCCTCTTCGAGTATATCCTTTTCTATAGATAGTGCCTCAGTAGATGCTTTAGCCTTTACAGCTTCTAAAAGCTGTTCCTTTGCCTCTATTTCACTCATTCTAGACACCACTTCTAACTCTTTGATGAACCTTTCGTTGGACTCATCTAATTCCTCTTTTTTCTTACTTACAATCTTCAATTGTTTATCGAGATTCTCTCTGATGGCTTTTACTTCCGCCTCTCTATTTTCTATTGCCTCTATCTCAGCCTGAAAGCTTTTCTCTTTAGTTTTTAGGTTTGCTTCTAATGATTTAATCTCCATTTCACGCTCCTTTAGCGCAACAGAACGATCTGCCTTATATGTCTCAAAGTCACTTTTGAAGTTTGTAAACTTTTGCTTGGCTTCTTGTATCTTCTTTTGTTTGATTGATTCGTTTCTACTTTCTGCTTTGGATACAATCTTATCAGCTTTGGATTCAGCATCCCCTATAAGTCGCTTTGCCGTGATCTTAGCTTCTTTAAGCGTCAAGTCCGCTTTTTGGTTAATATCATCGATCTTACCCTTGTATAATTTCTTAACGAAAAAATTTGCAATGAAATAACCTATGATCAAACCTAAAAGCAATCCTCCTCCCACTACTATTCCTATTCCTATTCCTAATTCCATAATTTTCAATTTATCAACGATTTAATAAATAGTATCTCCTTCGAGAATACATTTCTATCGACTTCAAATTGGGAGTTCTTGAATAACTGTGGCGTACTGCCATCTATTGGAGAAAAGATAAAAAGAGGCAATTAAATGCCAGGTTTTGCTTTTTCTTTAACGAGAGTGTAGCTTTTGATACTCTTAATGATGTGTTTTCGCCATAGCATACCAAAAAATCACTCACATTTCGATGATGTTCTTCACTACTTTGATTTCTCAACTTTTACGCTTCGTCAACATATATCTCTCGCAAACTAGCATCTCTTATCTATCTTTTACTATATTCTATTTAGCAAAGGTCTCGTGACCCATTGAGCTGATCCTTTTTAAAAAGTCGTTAGTTTTCAGTTGTTTAACGTATATTTTTTAAAGTTAATATATGTGAGCTATCTAATGTAGATAAAAGTCAAACTTTTAATCAGTCATTAGAAACAATTAAGGATAAGTACATAGGCTTTGACTGAATTATTATCGCAATTCCGCCCTAAACTGTCTTTTAGCAGCTTCGATGATTTTATTGATTGTTTTATTAATGTCCTTGTCACTTAAGCTTTTCTCATGGCTAACAAAGGTCATACTAATTGCGTAAGATTTTTTATTGCTTCCTATATTCTCAGCATCTCTATACACATCGAATAAATTAATATTACTTATAGTCTTCCCAGTTTTTCTGATTAAACTCTCTAAATCTTTGTAGCGAATTTCATTTGGAATAATAAGTGCCAAGTCACGTTTGGATTCGGGATAATTAGATATATCCTCTACTTTAATCTGTGTTTTTTTGAGTTTACTCAAAAGTGACTTAACAGATATCTCTGCATACCATACTTCATGTTTGATACCGGCAGTCTCTCTAAATTTATCAGAAACTAAACCGAAGCTGGCAATAACATTCTGGCCATGATGATATTTCATCCCGATAGTAAATCTTATATCATCGAGTTCACTCACTTGATACTTAGTCATGCCACAATTCTCAAATATTTCATTCACTAATCGTTTCAAACTATAGAATGAGGCAGTCTCATCATTACCTTGCCACCCTTTGCTTTCGACTACACCTGTTTGTATGATAGATAGATATTCAATTTCTTTATAATCTTCCTCTTTACGATATGTTTTCCCAAACTCAAATAGCCTTAAATCTTGCTGTTGCCTGTTAAAATTATAAGCAACCGTGGTTAACATTGATGAGAGCATATCCGGTCTCATGACATTGAGGTCAATGTTACTGGTATTGTTAATCCAAACGGCGTTCTTGTGAACCAGTCCAAGATTGTCTAATTGGTCTGCAGTCACTAAACTCAAACCCATGATTTCGTGATAGCCTTTGCCAATTAACCTATTACCGAGTGCATTTCGCATATTGCCGAGGTCTATAGGCTCTGCTACTTGAATAGCCGCATTAATACGATTAGTAGTAATGACATTATTGTAACCATAAATTCTTAAAACCTCTTCAGCGACATCGACTTCTCGGGTCACATCGGCTTTGTTAGTTGGAATTTGGACTGTATAATTCTCCTCATCCCCAGAAAAAGGACTGAAACTCAAAGAGTTAAAAATATTCTTGAAATCCTCATGAGTCAGATCGTTACCTATGAGCTTGTTAATTTTCGATCGACGAACTTCAATTTCTTTAGGAATGATCTCACTCGGATATATATCAACTAACTGAGATGAAACCTTAGCCTCTGCATATTCCTGCAGGAGATATACGGCCCTCATTAGAGCCCTTACAGTAATATTCGGATCAGATCCTTTTTCAAAGCATTTTGCAGCATCGGTTCTCAAGTTATGATAAGTACTCGTCTTTCTGATTCCTTGAGGTTCAAAATGCGCAGACTCTAAAAATATAGCATCAGTATCATCCTTAACTCCACTTTTGATTCCACCGAATACTCCACCAATACACATACCATTATCGTTGCCATCGCAGATCATTAAATCAGACTTTGATAATTTTCGATCGACTTCATCAAGAGAAACGAACTTAGATCCTTCCGGTAAATACTTCACATTGATGGTATTATCCGAAATTGCTCTTAAATCAAAGGCATGCAATGGCTGGCCAAATTCGTGTAAAACATAATTAGTGATATCTACGACATTATTTATAGGGCGAACATCGACGGCTTTTAGTCTCTCTTGAATCCAATCAGGAGCAGGACCTATCTTTATATTGCTCAAACATATGCCGCTGTATCTTGGGCATGACCTGGGCTCAATTAAGTTGACTGATACATTTTCTGCCAAACCCTCAGTAGTTTGTTCATAGACAGAAGGATAGTTGAGCTTGAGACGTTGATCTCTGTGGAAATTGAAATATGCTACTAAATCTTCTGCGACTCCTAAATGGGCCGTGGCATCCGAACGATTAGGGGTTAAACCTATATCAAAGACTGTGTCATAAGTTACTTGATAAACATCTGAAGCTAAAGCTCCAATTACAGTATTTTCTGGTAATACAATTATGCCGTCGTGATCAGTCCCTATACCTATTTCATCTTCGGCACAGATCATTCCTTCCGATACTTCTCCTCTTATCTTTCCTTTCTTAATCCTAAATGAATCTCCATTAGATGGATGCAACTCAGTACCAACAGAAGCAACTATTACCTTTTGGCCTTGAGCCACGTTAGGAGCTCCACAAACAATTTGAAGGTCTTCTTCAAAACCAATATTAACAGTAGTCAAAGATAGTTTATCAGCATTAGGGTGTTTTACACAACTAGTAACTTCTCCCACTACGAGACCTCTAAAGCCTCCTTTTATACTTTCTATCGTTTCTTGTCCTTCAACCTCCAGGCCTAAATTGGTTAGGATCTCTGAGAGCTCTGATTCAGATATATCTATTTTCAAATAGTCTTTAAGCCAGTTTAAAGAAATCTTCATGATGATCTACTAATTAATAAATGTTGTACAACAAGACATCAATAAAAAAATGCAAATATAGCTTGAAATGATAGAGATTAGTCCTAATCTTTTATAAGTGCAAAGTTTATAACTTTACAAACATATGGAGCGCACTCAAAAACCTATATAAATCGATAAAAAAGCACTCAATATTATTAGAACAACAAGTCGAAATAATGTTGAATTGGTGAATATCGCTGATAATAAGGCTAACATCTTATTGAGTATCAACGGAATTATGCTAACTGCATTGATACATATGCTTTTTTCATATGAAGACATCATAGTCAGAGAGTATCTCTACATTCCTCTTATTGTCCTGGCTAGCACATTATTAATGACCATCATCTTATGTTCTACCGTACTCCGGCCAGTAGATCTCAATGCCATCGATATCGAAAAACAGTCAGGACAGAAATATAGCCCATTCTTCTTCGAAAATTTTTATAAAATTAAGAGTGAAGACTATATTCCGTTTGGAAAAGACTCCTTGAAAGATAAGGACTTACTCAGAGAATACATTTTACAAGATCATTTCCTCGTTGGTAGAAATTTAGGCAGGAAATATATTTTAATGGAGAAAGCCTTTCAAACGTTTGTGGCAGGTGTAGCCACCTCATTAGCTTTAACCTTTATAGTGCTATCCCTCTTTTAGTTTATTCTTGTCTCCATACTTATATTGTCTCCATATTGATCGTAGCATCTTGAACATCATCAGGAAAGATGTAACTAAGCTACCCACTGCAAAAAACAGATATTCGTTGCTCAAATATTTAGTAAAAAACTGCTGCTTTCTATATGTGAGGTGAGTCATGATAGAGGATATACCTTCTTGATCTCTAAACTCTACAAATGAATGTATCCCTTCTAACAAAGGGAAAAACAACATGGGTGTAAGACA
>CACLQQ010000085.1 GCA_902609095.1 uncultured Bacteroidota bacterium
ATTGATGCGTCAATTATTATTTCTGAAGTGTCTTACAGCAGTCTATTCAGAAATATGTCCAACGTTCAAATATTGACCAAAGTAGAAGAAGAGGTCATGCAGCTCATCTGGTAAGAGACTGAACCTGTAACAGTGAGCCAACTCATATCCAAGATGCCAGAGCCGCACACCCCCCATAGTACCATAAGTAGTATAGTCCGTATCTTAGAAAATAAAGGATTCGTAGATCATAAAACCTATGGTCGTACTCATGCCAACTTTTTCCTCATTAGGAAGAAAGACTACACCAAATTCTCTCTTAAGAAACTGGTGGGCAATTACTTTGAAGGATCCATGAATGAGCTGGTATCCTTCTTGGTTAAAGAGAATGACATCAGTCTAAAAGCTCTTTCGCAGATCACCAACCAATTACATCAAGACAAATAAGAATCATGCTACAATATACCCTTGAGGTAACATTATGCTGGGGACTATTTTATACCTTTTTTATGGCTTTCTGCGCAAGCTGACCTTCTTTTCTGTGAATCGCTGGTATCTACTGGGCACCTTGATGTTGGGCATATTAATTGCCTTGCTCAGGCATATTCAATTAGACTTCTATAAAGAAGAAATCGCTCAGTCAATACCAGTAGCCATTGCAGTTAAGGAACTACCAGCACAGGTGGCTATTACTGTAGAAGAGGCCACTATAGAGTGGTCAAGTATCATTTATAACATATTATTGACCCTGTATCTAATAGGAGTTAGTTTCTTTGATGCACGTATGATTCGATCCATATATCGGATATACGGACTATACCGTTATGGACAACATGAACATCATGGCAATGCTTCCATTGTCTATACTGATGCAGACCACCTCCCTTTTTCATTTTTCAGATATGTCTATATCAGCAGACAAGTTGACCTCACAGAGAACTTTGAGGAAGTGCTACAGCATGAGATTGCTCATGTCCATAGCTATCACTCTATAGATGTATTACTCATGGAGCTGATCCAAATCGCCTTCTGGTTTAATCCTATGATATATATCTATAAGACAGCTCTGCGACAGACGCATGAATACTTAGCTGACGAGGCTGTACTACATACACAAATCGTAAAACGTATGGTACGATGCTACTCAAGCAATCTCTTTCCGGATTGGAGATCGCCCTAACACACCGATTCTTTCATTCACATATCAAAAAACATATAAACATGATGTATCAAAAAAAGATCTGGAAGATCGGCTTGGCTGAAGTATGCTTTGGCCTTGCCTGTCTTCTTTGTCTTAACAGTGGTATTTGCTAATCATAGTAGGCTACCATTCAGCTATGAAACTTATGATTCAGCCAAGATGACAAGTGACATAGGTTTCCGATGTGGAGGAGTAAAAGGTAATGTGAGCCCAGTTTATTTCTATGATGATGAAGATCTTACCAAGTTTGAAAATAGTGCAATCAAACTGCATTATACGATTCCAGATTTCTTCAAACATATAAATACATCGTACAACCCCAAAAAATACTTTATATTATATAGACAATACGCTGATTACAGATCAATCTCAAATTCCAATTGATTTTTCTACTGATTGGTCAGCCAGTCTTTTAGAAATAGTCAGAATTGATGGTATTACTGGTGACAAAAGCTTCAAAGCACAAAAATTTGGAGCAAGAATAAAAAAGCTCCACAAAAACTCAAAAAGCATCAAAGAATTCAAAACCAATCTTGAAGTATTAACTAAACAGTATTTGAAAATTCATTATGATAAACGCCCAAATCAGATATTCGATGCTTTAAAAGAATGGGTGGAACCTAAGAATATTTTTATCTATTGGAACATTTATACATTCGACAAAGATGAAAGCATTACACAAGAAGAAGTTAGTAGATTTAAGATAATAATTATTGATCCATCAATAGCTCAAAGAGAACAACTTAACAGAGTTTTGTCTCCTATAGGAAATGAGACTTTCAAACCAGAATTGAATAGTATCTATAACAAAGAACAAGGTGATCATAATGCTCTAAAGCGCAAGGATATAAGTTTGATAAAATCCGATTTATTAAAGTATCCTCAAAAACAACGAGACATACTAAATACAGCAAGTTCATGGTGTGTTGCAAACCAATTCCTAACACAATGGCGCTCAACGAATTCTGTCACTATCACACGACAATTTGCAGCTTATAAATTTCCACTTGGAGGCTTAGATGATTTTGAAATTGAATTGTTAAAGTACAATTCAAATAAACTTGATATATCTGACCCAAGCGAGAACTATCAAGACATATCTAAAGAGAACCTGAGAGAAATCATGCATGTCATTTTTGACGAGCATACGACTGACACACAAGCGCTGAAGGATTTTAGAAGGATATCCTATCTCAACAATCATGGTACTCAACTCGATATCATCAAAAGAAATTTTTCGGAAATAGTGTCCAAAGAAGGTATCGATGTATATGATGACTTTGATAAGCTGCAGATATCAAGTAACGCCAGCATTCCTCATGAATTGCTTCAATATCAAGACCAAACATTAGATCAATCCACACTTCCAGTAATCTAGCCTCAAGAATTTAATCTATCCCAGAGGCTATAGGACTTTATAGACTTTGACAAACCAATTAAAGCTATATATCACCTACACAATAAAGAAGCCACTAAGATCTTTGGTGAGCGAGGCAACGAGGGATTCTATGCTCTTATGGGGTATAAGCGACCTCATACTCATCCTATCAAACAGAAAAAGATGTTAGAGTATGAGCTTGACAACTTCTATCCTACACTATAGCAAACGAATTAAAGAGGTTGGGTGACAAAACTAAAGGAAGTCCATCAACAACTTCAGGAAAAATATCCGAAGGTTGGAGATTGGATTACTCCATTCAACACTCACGCCCATGAATATGGTATTATGTTGATCATCAAAAATGATGAGATTATTAAGGCTTAAAGAGAGCAACGCTGGATATGATCAGATCGATAAAACTAAAGGAGCTAATCTTCAAGAAGTCTTGAATAATATGGCTTCGACTGATCGAAAATATTATTCTGAATTTGGCAAAGAAAATCCTAAGGATATGTATTCCTGCGCAACAGTTTTAAATAGATTTAATTCAGAAACACCCCAATTAATAATTGTAGATGGTGTAAAAATTGAGAATCATGATTTCATAAAAAAACTCAAAACAAATCAGGAAAACTATTCCTTCACATACTGGCAACCACACTATATAAACATCAAAAATTTCAGATTAGATGCGCTTTATGGTCACCTTGAAATCAAAACTGAAACCTATAAAACTCAGAGCTCAGAATTCCTTAAAGGACTAAGTCAAAGTTTATCAGCGGATGGATTTATTATCAATACATCCAATTATAAATTATATCTAACAACGGACAAATTAACAGTCAATGGAAAGAAGAAGTCTAAGCAACTGCATCAACAATACCCGGCTTACTTTAGAAGATTGATGGCTGTTGACTATTACCTTCAAAAAGGAGATTATCTAAAAATAAATGCTACACCAAAATTCCAATCTGTTCAATACTATATTGGAGAAGAAGCGAATACTTTCAATAATGAGGGAATACTTCCTGATCGAATGATGGAGACTATGTGAGCAGCTGAGCACAGAGTCTACTATTTCAATAATGAAGAAGTTCTCGATCGACTAAACACTGAATTATCAAAAGATGGATTGATCGGTAATAAGAAATCGTACCAATTCACCATCAATTCAAATGAGTTAATCATTGATGGTCAGAAATCAGAGTGGCATCAAGAAAAGTATGAGAATCTTATACGCAATTCTGCTAATGCATGCTTGGATAAGAAGTTTGAGTTGACGATCAGGGTATATTGCAATGAGAGTGATTTTATACTCGGCACTCAAAAGCTCATCCAATAGATCATATTGGGGGGCTCTTGGTACATGGGGTAAATCTATGATCAGTACTGATGGCATTAATGAGCTCAAATTTGAAATCCATAGGGCCCCTAATCAATCACAACTCGATGTAATCAAGAATTTCTGTCAAATTGGAATAAAGAAGTTTCCTTTGATCATCATAGATGGTAAGACGAAGAGCATGAATGACATATATGATCTCAAGCAGAAAGAGATTTCTATCATCGAAATGATTACATCAGGATCAGAAATTGATAAATATGGTAGTCAAGCTGAGCATGGAGCGCTAGTAATACAGTCAACAAAACAAATTCAAATAGAAAAAGGAGTTCCATCAGAATTCCAGAGAGTCTTGATACCAATCGTATTCAATAATAAGAAATACGAATATGAAAAGGATCTATATCCTCACTATTCGGGCAGCAAGAAGAATACATATTTCTAATATTATATTACTTATTATGATGCCGAACTTATCAAGGACATATCAGTAGCTGAACAATATATCGTCAAATTAAACATAAACAATAAAGAACAAGCCTCAACCTCGCTTGATGTGATTTTCGTTGATAAAGACTATGAGTTTGGTTCAGATAATCCAATTTTTGTTCAAGCAATGGATCACTATGATAATGAATCCAAGTTCTTTGACAAATTGGGAATTGTAGATAGAAATCTACGAATAATCAAAATCGCATCCAGAGAACCTGATACCATCAAACCTCTAATCGTCATTGACGGACAAGTTGATGTACGCAGATCTCTTGATGATCTGAATGCCGATGACATAGAGTCAGTCAATGTACTGAAAGGTGAAGCATCACATTAAAAGTATGGTAATAAAGGAAAAAACGGAGTAATCGAAGTTGTTACCAAAGAAGGTTCTAAAGTGATCTTATCAGATAAAAGTTCGTTAAGTATATCACTACCGATAGATCACAATATAAATCCTCTCTATATCATAAATGGAGTGATTATCCAGAAATATGAAGCTGATCAATTAAGTCCTTATGGCATCAAAAGAATTAATGTGATAAAAGGTGATGCCGCCAAAAAGAAATATGGTGATCGAGGAATGAATGGAGTGGTAGAGATAACTCTGAAAAAGAAGGAATGATCAGGATTCCGCTGATTCTCGACCAAAAAAAGTTAAAGCTACGTTTAGAATAATTGAGCCATCTGCTATTTAGGGAGATGGCTCTTTCTATATCCCAACTCTCAGCTTTTTCATCTGGTCCGAAGGGAAAGATCTAAATACCATACGCACAATATATGTCGAGAAATCGAGTGTTAGTATTTGACCGCCAAATAACAAGTAAGTAGATATTTCGGTCGTAACTCCCTCGATATAAAAAATAACACAAGCATGAAAAATATAAGCGGGTAGTCTATTATAATCAATTGTTAAATAATCTCAGCCACTCACACCAAAACCTTTCAGACAAGTATTTTATAATCATCAAATCAATACAATGAAATATATACTCCTCCTTGCTGCAGTACTTTTCTATTATTTTCAAGTATTTGAACAAAGCTTTAGTTCTCAAGATCCCACTTATATCGATAACGTAACAGCCGGAGAAACTAAGCTCATTGTAATGGAATATGATTCCTGTGTGAACTATTACGAGATTGCCTTTGAGGTAAAGCAGACCAGTTACCTCAGTCTCATGAGGGGAGCAGCATGCGCTTATAGCTCAGGTCAAACCGAAATCATGACACAGTGAATGGACAAAGCATATGAAAATAGCTGGGGAGGATCAAAGCACGTTTTCGAGAACTACCCCGAATTTGATTATCTGAGAGATTCCAAGTTTTCTGAGATTGTAGACTCTAAATATAATTTGGCAGCTGAAGCAACCAGTGTAAATCTTGAACTCATGGCTGAACCCGATCAAATCAGAGAATACAATCAAAAATGGCGAAGACTTATAAGAGACACTTCTGAAGCCTATGGCTGGGATTCCCCTCAGATGGGTGCTCTATGGAAAGAACAAAGCTATTGGGATTCAATCAATACATTCCGAATAAAAGAAGTAATTTCAGAATATGGCTATCCGGGACGTTCACTAGCCGGTGATGGACACGCTTCTACGACATTCTTAGTAATTCAACATGCGCCATTAGAAGTTCAAGAGAGACATATCGACCTCATGAAGGAAGCTGCAGATGCTGGTGAAGTGAGGTGGCATTAATAGCACTCTTAATCGATCGGGTGAATCTCCAAAAGGATAATAAACAGATCTGCGGTAGTCAAATAGCCATGACGAAGACCGGAGCACATTACTTCTCTCCAATGGAAAACCCATATCAAATCGACAGCATCCGAGCTACAGTTAGCTTAGGGCTCATCCAAGTCTACGCCGATAATTAGGACTTCACTTTTGATGTAGATGAACACCTTAAAATCTGGAAGGAACTGGAAGAACAGGAAGGGAAGGAGTAGGTTTTTTTCATCTTGACCGGAGGGAAAGATCTAATTACCACAAACATAGTGCTCATCAAGAATTTATGCGCTAAATCATTATAATCTGACATCAAGTAAGAATAAATTTCAGTCGTGCCTCCCTCAATATGACCAATGGAAAAAAAGGAGTCAGCAACTGCCGCCTCCTTCTATATAGATCTGTAATTATCTCTCTCTAATTATTAGGGCTCATAAACCTCCTCGAGGCTTCATGTAAGCATACAATCCCCACAATAATAGCTCTGCAATTATAACTAAAATGATGAAAGTGATCAAATCTTATCCTTTATAAAAGATCCATTTTCCTAATTCTTTGAAGCTGGCTTTCTTACCATACATCAATATACCTACTCTGTAGATTCTCGCTGCTAACCAGATTAAGAATGCTAATGTAACTAAACAGAGCACCACAGATAGCCCGATTTCCCAGAGTGGAGGTTCATTTGCAAGTCTAATCGGCATCACTACCGGTGCTGATAATGGGAATATAGAAGCCCAAACTGATATGGAGCTATTTGGTGCTGCTACAGCCGCCATGCCAATGTAGAATCCGATCATTAGAGGCAACATAACAATAGTAGTTAAGCTTTGTGCCTCATTGATGTCGTCCCCAGCTGCAGCTCCTACTGCTGCGAACAAAGAAGCGTAGAGCATATAGCCAGCAATGAAATAAAAGAAGTATAACGGTACAATCAGACCCCAGTTTATACTACGCAACTCCTTAAGTACATTCATAATCTGAGTTTTAACACCCTCATCGGTAATAATTTCTTGAGCCATCTCATTATTGGCCATCTCCGTTATAGCACCAGAACTAAGTCCGAATATAGCGGATCCTGCGATAGAAATCACTCCAATTAGGACAGCCCAAATAGCAAACTGTGTTAATCCAACCAAACCTATACCAATCACCTTTCCCATCATTAGTTCTAATGGTTTCACAGTAGAGATCAAAACCTCTACGATTCTATTGATCTTCTCCTCATTTACGCCACGCATTACCTGCGAACCAAAAACTAAGATGACCATGAACAATAGAATACCAACAGCACCACCAAAAACAGAGCTAACTGTAGAAGTCAGTGAAGATATCTCTTTCTCTGTTTCAACTACATTTACTGGATCAATAGAGATATCTGTGTCAATAAGATCTAACTGTTCTTGATCTCTGATACCTCTTCTAAACAAGCCCTCTACAGTTCCCATTTCGTCCAATGCCAATGCATCATCAGAGTGATAGATAATTTTGTATTCCTTCATACTACTATCGAGCGGAGGCAATTCGACTACTCCATCGACACTACCAGCCTTATAATCTTCTAATGCATCATCCAATGATTTAGTCTCGACATAGAATTTGATATTTCGACGTTCTAAGTCGATATCTCCTATGATTCCTGCATTGTCGATTATGGCAATATTCTTCTCTTGATCTGAACCTCTCGACATCACAAATCCAATGATTCCCCAGATCACAACTATCCCCATTGGAGCTAAAAATGTCGTCAATAAGAACATCTTGCTCTTAACCCTTGTCCAGTATTCTCTACCTATTATTAAGTTGATATTATTCATTGCTATATCCTACTTTGTTAATGAATATTTCGTTCAGTGTTGGGAGCATTTCACGATAAGACTTTATTTCTATACCATGATCAATTAAGCCCTTCAATAGCTCATTAGAGTTATGACCTTCATGAGCTTGTATAATCAGTGATTGGTCATTATCCTCTACTATAGAGAAACTATCGGCTAACAAGCCATCAGGCATATTCCCATCAAATGCGATTTCAAACTTGTTAGTAGCATT
>CACLQQ010000086.1 GCA_902609095.1 uncultured Bacteroidota bacterium
TCAAAAATATCTTGGCACGAACCAGACAGACCGAATATTATGATATTCTTTGGTATACATACTTCCAATACTCTCAAAATAGGCCAAAAAATACAGTCGTCAACAGCATTGGCTGCTTAAAGTCTATAAAAACCACCTCTTATCTCAACTTAAGACTATATACCTATGCCTGTACTACTGAACATCCCCAATTAAACTTAAGGACCTTATGGCTGCGGATTTATTCCCTGTCATTATTGAACGAGGCTGTGGCCTCGACGTACATAAAGATACCATAGTTGCTACTATTAAAGGAATTGATGTAGTAGAACAGACCCAGACCTTTGGCACCTTCACTGAGGACATTCATTCTTTCGTGGGTTGTTTAAAGAATGATGGTATAAGCCATGTAGCTATGGAGAGTACTGGGGTGTATTGGAAGCCAGTGTATTTTATTATTGAGGAGTTTTTTGAGTTCATCTTGGTCAATGCTCGCCATATCAAGAATGTGCCTGGTCAAAAGACGGATAAGAAAGACGGTCAATGGATTGCCAAGTTATTGATGAGTGTTTTGCTCAAAGGCAGTTTTGTTCCTCCACAGCAGATTAGAAACCTTCGTGATCTACATCGCCATAGGAGAAAACTGATAGGTCAACGTACATACGAAAAGAATAGATTACAAAATGTTTTGGAACAGGCTAATATCAAACTATCCAGTGTGGTTACTGATGTGTTTTGCAAATCAGGCTTAGCCATGATTAAAGCCATCATTACTGGCCAAGACAATCCTGATCTATTGGGCAGATTTAGCCAAAGGTTCCTTAATAAGAAAGAAAGATCTATTACTTAAAGCATTAAACGTTAGGGTCACCGTACATCATAGATTTATGTTACAACTAATACTGGATTCTATCCAACACATTAACAATCAAATAGCTCTGGTAGAAGCTCAGATGGATACCTACTTAGTTGACATGAAGCAAGATATAGACTTATTGAAAACCATCCCTGGCGTTTCTAAACAGATCGCCACAGGTATCTTGGCAGAAATAGGTCGTGATATGGAGGCCTTCCCCAATCATAAACATTTGACTTCTTGGGCAGGGGTATGCTCTGGAAATAACGAAAGCGCTGGCAAGAAAATGTCATCCAGAATTACTCATGGAAACAAGTATCTCAAAACTACTCTTATTGAAGCGGCTTGGGTAGCCTCAAGATCTTAGGTCAACCCCATACTGGCTGAAAAACATAGAATCCTTTCAGCAAGAAGAGGTAGAAAAAAGGACATCATAGCTTTAGGACATAAAATCCTCACAGCAGCTTATCATGTCCTCAGAGATCAGCAACCCTATGTGCCACATGTCAATGATCAGAAGATATTAAACCAAAGAAGATTGAGAAAAATCCAACAATTAGAAAAATAATTAAGCAAACTCAAAGATGCGTCCTTAAATTTAAGCTCGACTTTTTATTGGTGGTCACTCCCTTCAAATAAAACTGAGATCAGATGCCTTGTACCAACAGTTGGTGCCTTCGAGCATTTAGAAAAAATTATGCTCCCTTGTTCTTTCACTTTAGGACCCTCACTTGTAAAGACTTACAGAAAAAAACGGGCGCTCATTATTTTAATCATGCGCCCTTATGATTTGAATAATCAATTGTTAATCATCCATGCTACAAGTATCCTCAATCATCATCAGTAAAGATGAGTTTGCGGTCACTTCAAAACCTAGCTCCAGTACTACAGTTTGCACAGCTATAAATGATATATTTTTGTGATTTATGATGATATCTGAGCTTATCATTTCTGCAGCCTTATAAACGTTATCAGACTTTTTGATAGCGTTCGTTTTTACATGATCAATATCACTACAAATAGATGATCCTCTTAAAGAAATGACATAACTATCATCTCCGTTTATAGTAATCCTTAAGTCTACGTTACTTTTCAGTGGTGTTTCCTGGGGATCATATATCAACGTCATCGTAAATGTCTCTCCTGCAGAAATCAATTTGAGTTCAAAATTAAATAACTCGAAATGATTGAGCAACGCATCTATTAAAGGCATCTTCGATAAATAGATCAGCATCACCAAGATTATCTATTGAGATTAGTAAAGAGTCCGCTGAAAAATCCGTATTGAGAATAACATCTCCTAAGTCCATTCCATCAGCAATATTTGCGGTGTGATTATTATCTATTTCTTTAATCACTCCAGTTTCGAAGAATACCATAAAATCATACTCCAATTGGTTAGGTTTCTAATATAGATCAGAGATGTTTAAATTAAATTGTTGAGTGTTTAAGCCATCTCTAATAATTGTGAATTGAACCATGAAAAGATCACTCCAATCCTGACTGATACCAGACTCATTAATAAAATGCTTTTTACACAAAGAATATGTCGTTGCTTCTTCTGTTAATTCAAAGTAATATTTCCCTTGACTGATATAATCATTGACTGATTCTTTTAATACTGCTAATTCAACAAATCCAGTACCAGAAATAGTGAAATTGAGATTATCGAAAGAATTTTAATTCACTTTTGCAAAATTATGGTCAAATGATCTGAATACATTAACATAGCCTCTAACTTGACCGGACTTAGTTATGTTACGATCCATATCGTAATTATCTGGGTTAAAGTTAGAGCCTACGGATGAATTATAGGATGCTTCGTTGCTCACAGGATAACTTTGGTCTTTAGAGTAATTCCAAGCTCCATCAGCTAAAAAAATGATATCATGAGCATTTAATGAAGGATGGTAAAATGTTATTCCCATATCATACAGCCTTTCAATATCATAGCTTACAGTTTCACTTTCTTGACTATTTAGATGTAATACTGCACATATTCTCTGTTTCGGTAGTTTCTGTATCACTAACTAACCCTGCCAGATTCACGGAGTATAGATTGCACTTGTTTGTAATCTCTAATTCAAGATTGCCATTCGAATATTTGGCCGTATTGACATAAAAGACCAGTACTCTTTCAAGTTTAAATTGACTAATGGGTTTGCCAAATGCTCTGGTATCTGTTAAACTTTTTAAAATGTCGTCAACCAATATTTCAAGATCTCTCACATTACTAACCCAAATTTGAAAATTCATATATCCTTTGTTCATGGTATAATCATCAAGGTTCCAATGACTCTCAAATACGAATTTATCAACGTTGAAATCAACCGTATCTCTGACACTACAACTAACAGCATATTCTACTAATTCCTCTTCAAGCTTCATTTTTGGAATGATTAGGTTCACTTTAAAGGTTTCTGGATTGATTCCGTTTTCTTCTAGTTCCATCTCATAGGTAAGTATATCTAATATCTTCGACCCCGCTAACCGATCACAGACATATTTAGTATGTTCTTAAACTACATTTGATGATTCTAAGCCTAACACGGCACCCTTTCTGTCTACCCCCTCATAGATATCAATAGAATAAAGCTCAGTCGCATTAGTGATTTTAATTAGGTGCTCTGGGGAGCTGACTCTACTTTTAGTGTTTGGTATTACATTTACAGGCATGTAAGATTCAATGGAAGCGTTTGACTTATTCAATTTATGAAGAGATCTTTTAAGGTCATCCTTGTTTAATATTTTCTGATTGCTTCTTTTTGCTTGCCTGCCATACTTTCCTAACTTTTTGTCACAATTAACCCAGATTTACTTTGTGGCTGAGTCGATTATTACTCTCCAATCCACCATCATTGTCAGATTTAATAGTCGTAGACTTACAATTTTCATAACATTCCGGATCATCACAATCTACCAAGCCATCATTATCATCATCTAAACCATTTTCGCAATCAACTAAAGTATTTCCATAAAAGGTATAATCTTCAACTTCTCAAGTAATATCGTCTTCATATATATCAAGATCTCCTTCATTTATAGCTCTTTTACTAACTATAAGTCTTACGGCTACAATTGTATCTACAAAATCTGAAGGAACATTTACTGCAACAGGTACATTATCAGCTCCTATAATTACTTTACTTCCATTATAAAAACTGTCAATACTATTATCAGTATCCCAATATATCCAAAGACCATAAAAGACTTCTTTTGATGTGAAGTTTATATTTAGATTTACCTGCCAGTTGGAAATAGTGCCTTCAGGTCAATATGATGTATAAGTTAGACCATCGTCATAAGAATCAGAATCTGCGGTTGTATATGCTAACGATTCAGTTTCGTAATTAACTCCTGATCCAACCCATACTGCTTCGAGCTGAGGAATTCCATCAATATTTTGAGATTAAGTAAATATACTTGCCGCTGGAAAAGACTGTAGTCATGATGATCAAATGTTAATGGCGTAGGTAGCTCTATTGGACAGAAGAAACCATCGTTAAACCTTAATCCTGCTGTAGATTGCATCATGAGTTTGGCTTCACGGGTGTCCATATCTACTCTGTAAATTTTACCAATACGATTATTGGAAATATATAAACGCCCATCTGACCCTGTCTATTGGACTCCGTACCCGCTATTAGGTACTTCATCCCCAAGTAAAGTTCCAAAAGTTGATTTGACTTGATTGTTAGGATTGAACTTATACAATGTTGTATTATGTACAGCATAAAAGTTGCTATCCTTATTATAGGCCATATTCCAACCAGGCATTCATGCATTTTTATATCTTATTACCGACTTGGTTTCAATGTTTATTTTTACTATTTCACCTACATCTTTTCCCCACTAATTACCTAATGTATCTATACCCCTACATATACTTTCCGATTGAAAAAGCTTCCTAAGTTTTCAACAATGCCCGAAGAATCTATTAAAATAAAAGGTCTTCCTTTGCAGCCATATGCAAGGCCTGTGGCATAATCAAAACCTAAACCATTAGCTTGATGAGAAATTGATGCTATTTCTGCATAATCTCCAGTCTCTACATTTAATTTCGCATAGATGCTGGTTGGGCTCATCACGCTTCTTATACACTTGATAAAAGGTAGGCTTACAACTTAATGTTTGTTTTTGGTCAATTACAAAGTTTGATATTAATATCGTGTGGTGTGATGTTGGGATTCATCAGTACTCCATGTGGGAATACATAATTTGAATAGATACCTTCAGTAACATTCTCATCAACTAATACAGAGTAAGATATTTCTAAGGTATCGCCTAACGGTATATTCAATGTTTCCCATTGTATGGTATCTGTTGCACCAAAAGATGGGTGACTTATGGAATCTGCTTGATAGGTACCAGATTAGAATGTCATAGTATCATATAACATGCTGCATCCAAATGGTAGAACTTCTGATATTGAAAAATCTATTGCATCGGCTTGACTTTAATTGATCAACCGTAAATAAAAGGATATAATTCCATTAGGACCAGATTCTTCCATACACTCAAGTTCAGACGTGAGTCTTGGACATGCGCTGTCTATGAAACAGTCAGGATCATTACAATCTATAGGTCCATCTCCGTCGTTATCAATACCATCACCACAATCAGTTTCGAACGGAGGTGAGGAATTTGAGCAGGCCATTCCATCATTTTGACCTGTAGGTTCACCGTTTCCTACATTTATAAGATCTGAAGGATTTCCAGTATTATCTAAGGAAAGTTTGAAAATTTTACCATTACTATTGTTAGAAAAATAAGAATTCCCTTCTCTGTCAGAATAAGCAGCGCCAAAACTCCTGAAGTACTAACTGCATCAACTAATGTTACATCTACATTAATAGTTAAATTTAGAGGATCAATAATTATAATTTTTCTATTAGATGCTAATCCATAAAATTCATTTGTAACAAGATTATACGTTATATCTGCTGTGCCTGGAATGCTGGAACCACTAAGATTAGTAAGATTTTGTGCTACATGTACCAAAGGTAAATTATCCACGTCCACATAATAAAATATCGGGTATGACCCACTTTTATACGCGTATAAATTTCCTTCTTGATCAAAATCTCCAGCTCAATGGATACCTCCGAAATCATTGATTTTTCCTAAGTCACTTTCTTGACCTTGATTGTCAATTCTCCTCAATTTTTTTTGTTACTGACTGAATTGTTATAGATACCATAAATGTATCTTTCTTGATAATTAAATCCACCACCATTATAATGTTCTGCAGCAACGCCAATATCATTATAAGAGCTCTTAGTAATATTCAGTTCTTTGAGTGTTGTACTTATGACTTGATAAAGCGTACTCGTACATTCGAAAGTGTCTTCACAGTCATCGTCTCCATAACAATCCGTATCTCCACAGTCTATCAATCCATCATTATTATCGTCTATTCCATTAGAACAGTTTTCCGTAACATTAGCACTACAAAAGTCCCAAGTAGATGTTTCAACATCTGAAGCAGTCGTAGTAGTCCCGGACATTTCGACCACAATATTACCAACTTTGTCAATGTCATCCAGAGCATAATCAAAAGTAAAAATTCGAGACGTAAGGTTATCGACTTCAAAACTCGATTCATTACTCGTTTGGCTGAAAACGATTTTATTCCATGAAGTGTTAGCATCACCATAGAAATTCACAAAAGCATAAGACTCTAAGTATTAGTACCTTGATAAGGATCACCGTAATGCTGTGTTGTTAATCAGGTGCTATTCACAATTGTTTCAGTGGAGAATTCAGCTATTAGGATATCTTCATTATAGAATTGAAGAAGGTCATTTCCATAACTGGCCTACTAATACAACCCAAAGTAAGAACTATTATTATGTAATGTTAAGGTGGTGTTTTATACTTCTGTTCCCCATCCATCGGTAATTAAATCTCCTACAGTCATTTGTTGAGAATTCACTCCCCATTGACTTAAGGTATCCAAAGCACCAAAGACTTTTCCTCCCTGATGAACAATCATATGATCAAAAGTACTTATTCCTACCAAATTTACGTTTGAATAATTTCCATTGGACATAGAATCAAAATAGAAAACATCAACTCCAAAAAGTGTACTCCATTGCTGTCCAGGATCTTCTGAAATGTTAACAAACAGGGCTGTTTCAATGGATTCTGCACCTTGAGAGCAAGTAGTTAAATCGAATGGACTGGAGTATGGCAGTGGACAATTATTTAAATCTGTATTGTTCCCGCTTAAAATAACATTACCCACACCCCAACTCACAGTACCTCCAGGTCCGGGATCTGAAGGCCCGTCAATTGTCAACAAGTTATTAGTAGCTAATGTACCAGAAATATCTAAACTACTTCCATTAGGAACATCTACATCTCCTGTTGTTCCTATTAGCTCAAAGTTACCACCAACAGTAACTGTTCCTGAAGTCCATGTCAACTTAGCATTTTGCACCGTCATATTGCCTGTAACCTGTATATTCAAAGCGGTGAACGGTTGATTTTTATTATGTGCTCCAACAAGTAGATTTCCTACCACCATTATAGTCGGAGAGCCATTAAAATGCCCATCTAAATGCATTGTGCTTGTGGAAGTAATCATACCGTTCAATCCACATGTGCTTGATGTATTTAAATAGATGATATTGGCCGATAGGACGCCACCCGGGTTAACGTGTAATTCACCAGACCCAACATTAAGAGTTTCTCTAAAAGTAAGTGACCCACCACTATTTATAGTGATTCGAGAAGTTGATCCATTCATTGTAGTACCTCCACTTTTCGTTACTGCGTGTTTAATTATCACTTTGTCATTTGGCCAGTTATTTACATCTGGAACCCCGTTTATGTCCCAATTAGAGGAAGAGTTCTAGTCTCCATTTGAAACACTCGTAAAAGTGGCAGCCTGTACACTCGCAGCAATGAAAAACAGGAAGAAAAAATAGATTGCTGTGGTTGTTTCGTCTTGATTCTTTGTATTATATCTGCCATATTTAATGTTCTTAAAATAATTATATGGTACCAAATCACGTCTCTATAGATTCATTCGATAACTGGTGTTATTTAGGCTATTTTTAGTCTAAACATATGGAGAGCTGTAAAAAATTTCTCTACTAAAAGTCAGGACATAAACTACTCAAACCTGGAGGTAGGGGGCTACATAACATATATTTAGCTGAAATCTAACTTTATGAAATTTTGAAGATTGTGAATTACTCAATTAAGATTTTAAAGTCTTGGATAATCGCTGGCACTTTAGAAATATCTTTTCCACCAGCCGTTGCGAAAAAAGCTT
>CACLQQ010000087.1 GCA_902609095.1 uncultured Bacteroidota bacterium
AAAATGAGTTGCAGTTTGTTTGGCTCTAAATAAATCATATGCGGTCATAAGAATAGCCACTTTTTGACACGTTAGATATTTCGATAATGAGGTGAATTCATTACTTAATTTTGGGTCTAAGCCAGAATTAGGTTCACCAAAGAACCAGTTATCAACATTTTTAATTTTAGTTATCGTTATTCCTACTTTTTGGTGCATACCTTTAGAATATTTAATAACTCTTCGCTTGAGGGCATTTCCTTATAAATCAGCAGAAAGCAAGATTTCTGTAGCTTTTTGGACAAGTCTATACTCTGCACCAGGTACATAAGAGGTCTCTTCATGCAATAACATTGCAAATATAAATGTGTTTTAATAATTCACCTCAGAGGATCAGTAAAAGTTGATTTTGGATTCTATCGGATCAACAGATCTTATTACCTTATCGACAGTAATGTGGATTGGTCTTGATACGGAATAGAGCTTGTTTACTTTTCATAAGCTGTGCATATAATAGTTTCTTAAGGGTTCAGTTGAGGGGTATCAAACTTATATTGGGTAATACCATTTCATGGAGAGTGAAGTGTCTTTAGAGGCTCCACAAATTCATTGGTAGTACCCAACTACCTGTCCTTCAGTACCTCATCTCCAGCAACTAATGTACTATTAAAAACACCTTGTTCTGTTAATCTGATGTATTCCTGATTGTTCAGAGTAATAAGCTCTTCACTTGTATTAGATTGGACTGGATACATATCTAATTTGCTGGGTATATATTGTATACTCTTCTTGATTTTATAGACAGCAACAGGTTCCACCTTGCCCAGTCTACCACATTCGATGCTCAAGGCGACTTTACCATCTTCAACAGCTTGCTTAAAGGCGTACTTGGCCGGTTGATTATCTGTTAAGGTATATGGATAGGATAAGATATATTCAAATCCACTGTATTCAGATAAATGCTTAACTTTTAAAGTTTGCTTGGGTTTGGATTGATTATCATAATAGCATATGAATGGTAAGAGATCTCCATTAGCATCGCCACCATGTACGTCCACCTTAACATCGCTTGCTCTAATAATCTGGCGAGTTATAAAATCAGCAAGTCCTTCTGCTATATATTCGTCAAGAGCTCCCGGAACTGTGCGATTTAAATTTAACCCATCCTCAGAATTGATATATGGCGTACGTGCAAAGAAAGCTCTGGGGTTGGTCATCGGTATAAAGATCAGAGTTCCTGAAATACTATCTTGATCTATCTCTTGTGTAAGCTCTTGAGATGCCATGAGGGGGGGACTCATAACCATGTACGCCAGAGATGATGGTTAAGGTACGTCGATCTTGTTTTCCTTTAATTACTGCTATTGGTATCGAAGCTTGAAAGCCATTATCATCAGAACTATGTTCATAAAATAGCTTTTGCCCTTCCCATGATAATTTGATAGATAATCGCCGAGACTGTTTTGAGCAATTAGCGTAGTTGTTATACGGAAGCACAGATCTGATAATAGAGAGTTCATAGTTCTAAAAAAATCGAGACTTAGTTCAGCCAGTATTGGCTAATCTGCTTAACTATTATGATAAATCTGCTAATCTAAATAAAAAGAGTCCTCTTTTTATCTTAAGCACTATTCCTCTTGCTTTTTAGCGGTGAATACACCATTAGGTTGATATAGAGTAATTGATTCCACAGTATCATTATCAACTCTATTGAATCCGACCTTAAATCCATCTAAACTCTTGAAAGCAAATTTGTCTTTTTCTATAGCTATGAGCTCATATTCAGGTTGACCAGTAACGAATAAATACAACACATTGGTATCTTTGGTATAGGTTTTAACAACCATACCAACTAATTCAAAAGTACCCACTAGTTGGTCTAAATCCTCAGCGCTAATCTCGATTGCACTGGGTGTTCTTTTGAATTTGATAGGGTCGAGTGTCGGTTCAATCTTCATGTCTACGCTTGCTATATCGCCAGTATTATTCGCGGTGAAGTTCATTTTCAAACCAAGAAGGGCCGTAGTATCTATTTTATTGCCATCTACTTCAAACGGTTCATAAATATCGTAGTGATAGTGTTTGAGGTAAACCGTTCTTAGCTTGAAGTCAGCAAATAACGAGTCATTATTAATACGAATATTAAAAGTCCCATATCCCGGGTGGTTATAGTCTCCAGTATATTCTACTGCGCTGTGAGAAGGTCTTGTATTCTCAACTTTACCGGTCTCTTTAGCTTCATTACTTTCTTCGGAGGCTTCTTCGCTTTTTGCTATGTCGTCAAGGTAATCTTGAGCCCAATCTGTTTGATCAACTCCTAACAAGCGATCGGCTATAGTATTCCTCACTAAACTTGGAACCGATGAGCCGTTTTGATTAGTCAGTACTATAATACCGATTGAATCACTTGGGTATAAGGCTACGTTAGCAGAGAATCCATCTATGTTTCCTCCATGCTGAACTCGATAGTGCCCTTTGTAAGAATTCATGAACCAGGCATAGCCATAGTTAGCCATGAAGATATCTGGAAACTCAGCATCAGGTAAGGCCCCAGAGACTACCATCTGGGAGCTTATTGCTTCTGTGATGTAGGATTTAGGTATAATTTGAGTACTATCCATCTTGCCACCATTTAGCCATATTTTGATCCACTTAGTCATATCATTAACACTGCTATTGATACTTCCCGCAGGATTCATTGCAGCGATATCATAGTAATCCATTTTACTGATACTATCATCATCTTCTAATTCATATCCATAAGCTGCGTTAAAAGCATCTTTCATCTCTTGGATGGTGACATTGGAGCGATTCATATCCAGTGTCTTGAAGAATCGTTCTCTAATATTGTCCTCCCAAGATTTTCCAGTGATCTTTTCAGCGATAACTCCTTGAACTAAGAACATGAAATTATTATAGTACCAAGATTCTCGAACTCCCGTAAATGGTTCTTGATATTGAATTTTGGTGATCAAGCTATCCTTGTCATTAGTAGGGAACAGGTACCATGCGAAATCATGCCTTGGTAGACCCGTGCGATGACACATCATGTCGTTAATAGTGACCTGAGTGGTTAGTTCATCATTATAAAATTTGAGTTCAGGTATGTATTCCATAGGATTGTCCTCAAAACTCAATTCTCCTTCATGACGTAATTGACCTAATATTGCAGAAGTGAATGCCTTGGAACATGAACCTATGGCATAAAGTGTATTCGCATCTGCTTCGATCTTATTCTCATAGTCTCTATATCCAAAGGCATCACTGTAGATCACTTCATCTCCCTTCACTACGGCAACTGCGAAACTGGGAGCTTTAGTGGCCTCAAGGATGGCTTGGAGTGGAGCCTCAATATTATTTAAGGCTTGATTTTGGCTAATTAGGGAGGACTGAAAGAATAGTGCAAGGAGAAGAAAAAATGGTTTCATGATTGATTTATTTCTTACAATATAAACAACCTTGCCCCATTCATATTATAACAGATGAGAATATCTGAATGCTACAGAGATCATAGCTTATGATCGACTAAAGGTCGCAGAACTCATAACAATCATTTTCATAAGTTTTATATCCTAATTATTCTGATGCATCATCTCTTTATAGATACTTGAAAATTAATGAGTGTTCTAAGTCACTAATATAATCCTTTAAGAATTTGGTCGATTTGTTCGTGGGTTGGGATTGTCTTATGTTCAGTTGATCATATAGGAGCTGTTCAATGTCTATATGATCCTCCAAGGATTCAGGAGATCTATGATTATGTTGATATATATAGCCAAGTATGTAAGCCCTGATTCTTTCCTTAATATACTTTTTACTACATGCTTCACAGGCCTATAAGTCGAATAGTCAAAATTCCTTTTTTATTAAGGATTCGATACGATACTTGAAATTGTAATCCGTGGCAAACCTCGTAGTCCAAGCACCGCCGATATTATCACCTATGCTATTAGAAATATAAAGATTTGGGACTTTATCTCATTTAAGAATATCAGATTGCTCTGTGATTAATTCAGATATGAACTTTTCAGCATCATGGTCAATCAGTAAATTGATCTTATCCAATATATGACTTCATCCTATGGGATTATATGCGAAAATCGGCAATAGCTAAGCGTATTTTTCTGGTTTTTGTAATAGTGTGGGGCATCGATCAAGATGCTGACGATATTTAGGAGTCCAATATAATTCCTTCATTGTAAATAATACTATGAGTGGTTTCATGAGCTTTAAGGTCATTCGAGATAGATCTCTTGAATCTGAAGATGGAAGCTTTCAGCTCTTTTATTTCCAATAAGAAAAGCCATTTCTACGAAAGTATCATGGTCAAAATTATCCATATTCAGTGGACGGCCACGAAATTGAGGTTTCATACCAATCAGAGGGATTGTGATTATCTCCCATTCTCCAGTAGTCTCAAAATCATAGATGTAAGAATGATAATCTCTCATCTGATGTCTTAATCGGAATTGGTAATTTTTACCATCACCTTTTAATTTAATGACAATATTTTCTCTGTCCTCAATTTTTACAGGGCTTAGCCGAGTTCGAATGGAGGAAAATCCACCATTGTTTTCTAAAGACACGGTGCCCGAGAATACTCCAATTCCTTCATTATGTAATACCCTCATGGAGCCATATGATCTCCCGCCCATAACTACATCATCAACTACTCTCCATTTGGTGACATTGACATCCTTACTAAAATCCACGAGTATGAGTTTAGCGTCACTGATCATAAATAAAATGGGGAAGAGAAAATCGACAATTGTATGTTTCATAGTATGGACTCCAAATTACAATGATTTAAACCAGAGATATGTTCAGATAATTTGGATGGGATCGATTAAGCCCGTTTGAATTGACTGAGTAGAATATATTAGTCAAAGGATTCTGACGGACTCAAATAATGGACATCTACCTAATATTATTAGAACAACCCTAATATGTGCTATCGTCGAGGAATTAGGGTACAGATATTTTTACAGTTAAATTATTTTAAGATGTCAAAAGGTTGCAAAAAAAAGTGCTGTAAGAAGTTTAAAAAGAAAGGTAAGGCTAATTGTAAGCGCTGTCCTCTCTTGATCGTATCCTAATAGCAGTGTTATTTTTTGCTACACATAAAAAGCCCTGATGTATTACACCAGAGCTTTTAACTTTTGTTATTTTATGAGGCTTTATTGTATCTCTTAGATTTATATTTTTCTACCTGAGTACGTAATTTGACCGTTGCTGCGTCCAACGCTAATTCATGTCTGGCGCCAGTGCCTTCGACAAAAACATCTTTACCCTTCAATCTTGCTTGTATTTTTACTTTTTTATATGGATGTTTTTTCCCTCTGAAGAAGACCTTGATTGACTCTACAAAAGGATAATTCGTAAAATACTTTTGTAGTGACTCTCTTGCGTATTTCTCAATGTAATTGGTGCCATCAATAGATCCTTGTTCTACTCTTATATCCATTTATGAAGATTTTTAGGTTAGTGAATAATATTTCAAAAACTACGGACACCCATAGGTAATCCTGCTCAACATCTGATTAATATACAGAATATTTTGTTTTGACCCTAATTGAGAAAGAATATTCCTTAGCCATAGAGGAGATTTATAATATGAGTTGAGTAGAAGAAAAAAGGCAGACTGCCCAAGAGAAGTCTGCCTTACTGTTAAAAATGCGCTACTTATCTTCTTGAGAAGATTAACAAAATGTGATTCAAAATAAGTTGGTTGGAAGATTTTGGTAGATATAATGCGTTGTCAAATCGTGGGTGAATCTGTTAATCTTAAGAGGCTTGTCAACTCAACTGACTTTTCAATTCAAAGATGACCGAAACGAGCATGAATTAGTTAGCTAATGTCAAATTTGTGCTAAAGTGGATTTACTATGTAAGCCTAAAATTATCTTGATATTAAACTCTGATTAAATTCAATGTCTCCACTCTAATATGTTGAGCCAATCAGTTATAGTTTGTAGGAATCTGTAATATCTGATATTAGCCCAGTTTTCTTTTTCAAATTCATATAATCCGCCAGTCTCACATGTCCACGTATTATGATTACATCTGGGAAAGGATTGAATTGTGAAATCTGTATTTGGAGCTATAATTTTTTAGATATAATTTTTTGGTTTCTTTCCAATTTACGGTCATATATGTTTCTCCGAATAAGGCCAAAACAAGTATGTCAATGTCACTAAGTATATCCTCAAAGCCTTCAACATATAAAGGCAAATTTATTTCCTCATCAAGAGCTGAATTGACCAGGATTTTTTGATACTCTATATATTATTCTTTTCTATAACTACCATTACTTAACTTAAGCCAGTACTTATTCTTGATCAGGTGTTTTATGGATGATAGATAGATATCATAGCTCTCTCCCTGTTTACATTGCAATACGCTATTGTGTTATTCTTTCACTCATAAGTCTACTGAGTCCTGATTATAATCTTCTATCCTAAGATTCTATCTAAGTAAGTATTTGAAAGTTTCGTGGTCATCAACACCACTGACAGATATCCAAAAATTAATCTTATCGAATTGGTCAATGACTATTGGATTAATCCAACCAGCCCGACTGATACCTCATAAGCCTACATTATCGGATCCATTAATCTTATTGTCAATGAGATTATCTATTGCCTCCATTACCTTAGAAGCTTCATCACTGACGTCTCTACCATTCTTGTAAATTCCTTCGCTCTTGCCACATCCCATTTTATCCCACATATAGGTGGCATAACCTGCTTCCCAAATTGAGTGCCTGACATCATACCACCACTGACCAGCTACTACGTCGGTTTGTCCATCTCCATGCACTATAATTACCAATCCTTTGATATTCATATTTGTCGGGAGGTTAAGGATACCTGACAATTTGATCCCCTTGTAATCAAATTCTAATAACTATTCTTGTGCTTGACTAAAACTAATAGTACAAAACAAGGATGAGTACAGTATGGTGAAAAGCTGCCTCATGTGTTTTAATAAAAAAGACAACTTAAAGATTCAACTGTTACACTTCGGATAATTTGTTGTCGATGATTACGGACTGTGATATTTAACTCTACGAGCGAATTGATCATATTTTGGATAGTAAGAAATCACAATACCATTCAAAAAAAATGATGGGAAGGCTATGCTATATAGTCGATGATAAAATGCTATGTGGAATCATTAGAGACCAATTAATGGCGCGTATTGGGCTTGATAAGTATCAAGTGTCTTTTGAGAAAGATGGGGTACGTCAAATGACTTTTGTGGGTTGCTCTATGGAAGGTAATATCTTGATTAATATGAATGCGATAGATGATGATCATTTAGGCTATTGGATCAAATTATGCTTGGATTTTAATCCTCTTACCAAGAGTAACCAAAACAGAAAATAAATCTCTATCGTATCTGACAATTTTAGGTATAAGCCTACCTAATTATAGCTTAATATTTCAAAATTTAGTGAGAATCAATTCTTGGATATAACTCTAAATTTGACTTCCAGGAATGATGATTTAATGATGGTAATTTAATCGATAAAATTCTCTGATTTGAAAAAACCTTTTGCAATCGCGATGTGAGGGTTATTTCATCCTTATTAAAAAAAATAAAGT
>CACLQQ010000088.1 GCA_902609095.1 uncultured Bacteroidota bacterium
AATAATTCTTTTGCCAAGGATCGAGCTTCTTCCATTACTGCTACGAACTCTTTTGACCTATGTGAAATCTCCAGAATTGAGAATCCCAATCCACCAAAATCAACAACAGATCTTGACGCTTCAGCCATAACCTCCTTTGGGAGAATCGCTGGGCCTGCACTAAAATTAAACTTCTTCATGATGATAATTAAGCCTCAAAAATAGGTTTAATGTTCAAGTAAATCAGGAATAGAATTCCTTAAAATTGATCATTTAAAATATCCACTGTTCAATCCCATATTTGATAAAACACTACCAACCAGGAATCAGATTCAAACCGAATACTATCCTACCATTAGCTTGATTCAATGGATATGCCCAGTACGGCTCCAATATCATAGCTCCAAATAGATTCACTCTTAAAGAAACTCCAGTACTCATAGCTAAAAGAGGCTCTCCTGAACCCAATGATTCATTTCCTATGTCACCAAATTCATTGAATGCCATCCCCGCATCAAAGAAAAGATTCAAATCTGTGAATAACACTTTGGATCCAATCAAAGCAAGTTGCTTGGGACCAGTAAATGGTAGCCTCACTTCAAAGCTACCCATGACCATCTTCGACCCAAAGAGCTGATTAAATCCAAAATCTCCAAATGGATCTGGACGTACTAAACCTGTGAAAAAATCAAACCCTCTAACAAAGCCCATTTGGCCTATATTCAATGGGAATATATTATTGACCTCCTGTTCAAATCTAATTAAACTAAATCCTCTGAATGCTAATGTGACTGAGTTAACTCGCATATACCTTCTATAATCCGCTAAAAAACTTGTAAAATTATTGAGCCCAAAATTTCGGTCAGCCGATATCCTAAATCGATGTCCATACAATGGCCCAGTTAATCCCATAAATGAATTATCTCCAACTAAGGCCACATTAACGGCTCCTGTAAATCCACTGGCTATGGTGAAAAACTGATTTACTACGATTTGATCTGGTGTTTCTATACGCTCATTTTCTTGACCAAAAAGGAAGCCCGTGTTTGGATCAAAAATATTCCTGCGTGCATCTAACCTAAATGATTGAGCTCCCAAGCTTGCTCCCCCTTCAAGTCGAAGATTCGTATTAAATGGATACTGAACGAAGCCAGAAAGAGTCTGATTAAAAATCCTAAGAATCTGAACCTCATCCACCCCTACAGTTACTACTTGTCCTGTGCCTGTTTCTCGATCCTCTATTCTAAGAGGTGATCTAAACCCAAATGGTGTAGGCACATGGGATATACCTCCGCCCCATGCCAATCGCTTCTTTTGATTGAGGTAAAAGAGCTGTCCAGAAATATCTTGGATCTGGCCGTTGGCAGTAGTTTGACCGATTAGCTTTTGATTTCCAGTTATATCAGAAAAAATCAGAGAGATTGCTCCTGCAGACTGTACTCCATTATTGAGACCAAATGTGTTCCCTGAACTTACTCCAATACCGGCAGCTCCCTGTACATCATCCAGCTTAAACTTAGACTCATATCTTTTACTCTTGAACAATTCACTATTATCAGCTACGGTTATCGCATCTACATTCTTGTGATATGAGTTAACAAAATCTATTTTGTTTAACCCAATTACTGGTAAAGTGCCCGCAGCAAAGTCCACATTACTCTTATCAACAAGCTCATTCAATAGTTTATCACCGCTGGCTTGTCTCATGATATAGCCGCGACCTAAGTAATGAGTAAAAACAATTCTATCCCGAGACCTTGCTGCTGATAATACTGGAGAGTACCTAGAAATACCACTGAGACCCACGACGAAATCTGTCATTCGTTTAACCTCATCATTACTGCGATCATACAGATACATATTCCTATAACCATCTCGATTAGACATGAAGTAGATGTTATCATCTACGTTAAACTGCGGATTGATATTGTCAGCACCATGAAAGATATCTAAAACCTTTATATCACCTGTTGCATAATCCATCACTGCTAAATCATAGGTCCACTTTCCGTTAGTACGGCCCTCTGTGAAGCTTCGCTTATCATAACTGAAGACCAACTCAGTACCTGTACTATTAAAATGCGCTTGTATTTCAGAATAGATATCATCCGTAAGCTGTCGCAGCTTACCAGATCGAATAGTATATGAGTACAGATCTATTTGTCCTTCATTATTTCCAGTGAGCACTATTTCCTTTCCATCTGGCGACCACGTAGGATTGGTAAAAGCCAAAAGTCTAGAGATGTGTTCTGAGTGAATAGTCTTTCCGCTTTCTACATCCTTAATCACAATAGCATTTTCGCCTTTCTTGAATCCTACGAATGCAAATTGCTTACTGTTAGGAGACCAAGTCCCTGATGACTCCAAGAAATTAAAATTATCCAAATCTCTATCTTTCACCAAGCTGGATAGCTTCTTGATGACCTTACCATTTCTAGCATCTACTAAAAAAATGTCAGTCGAAAACAAGTCTTTCTCAGACATGAACGCGACATACTTGCCATCTGGGCTTATCGCAGGAGATACATTGAGGTTGCCAGAATTTTTATTAGACAATAAGATTTTACCGATCTTACTTTCCTTTTTCTGCATGTAAGGTTCATAATAGTTCATAAGGCCTTCTTTCCACATATCACTCAGGCCATCTAAGCCCACACCGAAAGTTGCCTGTGAAGCATATTCCATGCCATACCTCGCCGTATTGACGAAGAAAGAGTTAATGATATCATCCCCATACATCCCAGTTAAGAATGACCAAGCCGCTTGCCCATAGCGATAAGGAAAATACTTAGGATTAGCCATTTTCTTTAAACTGGGCACATCATCGCTGATAATAGCATTACGCATCCACATCGCTGTAAATGGATCTATCCGACCTATAGAAATATACTCAGCAAGTCCCTCAACCGTCCACAGCGGAAGATTAGCTAAAGATTGCTGGGTAGTAGAATCCCCTCGGATAATCATGTCAAACTGAAACGCATGGACCAACTCATGCCCTAATACCTGATGAGTCTGTTGATTAGAAAAAGTCAGTGGCATTACAATACGATTCTTCAGACTCTCTGTAACCCCCCCTGTGCCTACACCAACCCCACCAGAGATAGCATTGGTTTGCTGAAATTCGGCATGATTGGTATAGAGTATAAACGGGTTCTTGAATGGAATTTCATGCTCCAGTACTCTGCTTTGGATCTTATACCAATTCTCTAACTCCGAAGCAAAACTGTTAACTACCTCCCTATTCTTGGCATAATAGTACAATTCAAAATTAGGACTCTCCAACACCTTGAAATCAAAGCTTCGATACCTCGGTTTGTTACGCCCAAAATATTGTGCCTGAGTGGTGATCGCAATGGAAAGCAAAAAGAAAGCTGATAATAGCTTTTGCATAGTATTGAATTTTAATTGAGAAACTGATAATCCGCATATGTTATAACAGTACAGCACCCATAATTCTTATAAAGAATAATACCTGACAGTGTTAATTTAAAATTAAAACCAATTATAAGACGACGAGTTGTAAAGAAGTCATTTAGGCTTTATCCATAGATTGGTACATTCGAATGTCAATAGTTCATGTAATTTATGGGGTGCGGTGACATTACGTCATGCGCAAACAGAATCTATGCGCCATATTGACATTTTAATCACTCCATATACCACTTGGCAACTTTTTTGACTGTTACGATTAGACATTTGCTAGAAATATGACTTACGATAATTTCACTATAAAATCTCAAGAGCTTATTCTGAGAGCCCAGCAAATCGCAGGTGGGTTAGATCAACAATCTGTTGATACAGTACATCTTATAAAGGCGCTATTTCAAATAGACGAACAACTGACAGAATTCCTGTTTGGCAAGATGGGTATCAACCTGATTCAACTTAAAAAAGAGCTCAACAAAGCAATTGAGGCATTCCCAAAAGTTGATGGTACTAATAAAAAATACTTAACCAATGATGCAAATCAAGCCTTAAGTAGAGCAAAAAAATTAATGATGGAATACGGAGATGAATATATCTCAGTAGAACTAATCATAGCAGGCATACTAAAAGGAAAAGATAAAGCTGCAAAGATTCTCAAAGAAGCTGGAGCCACATATGAAGCGTTACAACTATCGATAGCAGAACTACGCAAAGGCAATCCTGTTAAAGATCAAAATGCGGACAATGCTTATAATTCACTTAAGAAGTTTGCTATCAACTTAAACAAAAGAGCAGAAAGTGGCAAACTGGATCCAATCATAGGTCGTGATGAAGAGATTAGGCGAATTCTCCATATCCTGTCTCGTAGAAAGAAGAACAATCCAATTTTAATCGGTGATGCTGGAGTAGGTAAAACTGCGATAGTAGAAGGAATAGCTTGGCGCATTGTTAAACATGACGTCCCCGAGAATCTACTATCTAAACAAATTTACTCTCTGGATATGGCTGCACTAATAGCCGGTGCAAAATTCAAAGGAGAGTTCGAGGAGCGACTCAAAGCAGTAATCAAAGAAGTGAATAGCTCCAACGGGGAAATCATCTTATTCGTTGATGAGATTCATACTCTAATAGGAGCTGGTGGAGGAAATGGGGCTATGGATGCGGCTAATATCCTGAAGCCTGCCTTAGCTAGAGGAGAACTTAGAACCATAGGAGCAACAACTTTTGATGAGTACCAAAAATATTTTGAAAAAGATAAAGCATTAGTCAGACGCTTTCAAACAGTATTTATAGATGAACCAGGTGTTGAGGATACCATTTCTATACTGAGAGGAATCCAAGACAAGTATGAGGTCTATCATAAAATAGATATTCTAGATGAGGCACTGATTGCAGCAGTAGAACTATCGCACAGGTACATCTCGGAAAGAAAACTGCCAGATAAGGCTATAGATCTAATTGATGAAGCCGCCGCAAAACTAAGACTTGAGCTTGACTCCGTTCCGGAGGAAATTGATGAGTTACAACGAAAAGTGAGGCAGTTAGAAATTGAGCGAGAAGCGATCAAGAGAGAAAAGAACGATAAAAAAGAAAAGCGAATCAGCGAACGCATCGCCAATGCTAAGGAAGAGCTGGAATCGAGAACTGCAGCTTGGAAAAGCGAAAAAGAAATCGTTGATACCGTTCAGAATATCAAGAAACAACTAGAACAACTACAACATCAAGCTGACAAAGCTGAACGAGATAGTGACTTTGAACTTGTTGCTAAGATTAGATATGGCGATGTTAAAGAAAAAGAGGCCATGCTTAAGGTGGCAGAAGAAAAATTGAATGAACTTCCTGAAGGTGGTAGATTCACTAATGAAGAAGTTACTGGCAACGATATAGCAGAAATTGTATCTCGTTGGACAGGCATACCTGTGGCTAAAATGCTACAATCAGAAAAGGATAAACTCCTTAAGCTAGAAGAACAAATAGCCGAGATGCTCATTGGACAGAAGGAAGCTGTAGTTGCTGTATCTGATGCTGTACGTAGAAGTAGAGCAGGACTCCAAGACGAGAATAAACCAATAGGCTCTTTCGTCTTTTTAGGTCCAACAGGAGTTGGTAAAACCGAGTTAGCTAAATCCTTAGCCAAAGTACTCTTTGATGATGACAAAGCTATCACTCGTATAGACATGAGTGAGTTTCAAGAGAAGCACTCTATATCAAGACTCGTTGGTGCGCCTCCAGGGTATGTTGGTTATGATGAAGGTGGGCAACTAACTGAGGCTGTAAGACGTAAACCATACTCTATTATTCTCTTAGACGAGATAGAGAAAGCTCATCCAGACGTTTTCAATATCTTACTACAAGTATTAGATGATGGTCGACTAACAGATAATAAGGGTAGAGTGGCCAACTTCAAAAACACTATTATAATCATGACTTCTAATATGGGGGCTGAAACTATATTAGAGAACTTTGAAGACCTAAGAGAAATAGGCGATCAGCACCGTGCTGATATAATTGAGACCACGAAGGTTGAGGTATTCGAATTCGTTAAGGAACATCTCCGGCCAGAATTCTTAAATCGAATTGATGAGAAAATTATGTTCTTGCCTCTAACCAAGGAAGAAATAAAACTCATTGCTGGTCTAATACTTAGAAAAGTGAGAAAGAATCTGTCTAAGAATGGAATATCTATAGAACTGGATGATAAGTCTATGGACCTTATCGCTGATTTAGGTTACGATCCACAATTTGGAGCAAGACCTCTCAAGAGAGTGATTCAAAAAGAGTTAGTTAATGAATTATCTAAATTAGTCCTCTCTGGAGATGCTGGTGATGGTGATCATGTCAAGGTGAGCATAAATAATATCGGACTATCATTTGAGGTGATAGAAGGAGCTAATTCAGAAGAGGAGTAAACCCAACAGAATAATCCTTAATTGATAGCCCTACTCTAAGCACTATTTAGTATAGGGTCATCAAAATGTCCTGCCCCTCTAACAATATTAAGTTCGCCAATGGTATCACAACAGTATTACTAAGTTCCGAATAGTCGATTCCCATCAGACTCAGTGACTATATAGGCAAAAAAATATTTATTCCCATTCTCAAATAGCTGCTCCACATATTGTTTAGCCCTTACGGTATCTTGATTATGATTTAGATGCCAATTAACCAATCTATAGTCTAATACATCATCTGAAGAAGAATTGGCTTCTATTGGATGTAATTCTAACTCCTCCATTAATCCTCTATAAAATAGGCACATCTTGTAATAGCTGTGGTTCTCAATGATATCCATATTAGAGTGAACCCCTTGTATCGCTTCTATTGCCTGATCTTCTTGTTCCATTCGTCGTATGATCATATATAACCAATGTCCTCCGGAGACCAGATTATCATCATATTTTTCTCGCACGATTCTATTACTGTACGCTCGGTATACATTGGGTAGGTCATTCTGTAGATAATATGCCATGCCCAAATGATACCAAATATTGCCATGTAATGTACCCACAGGAATATTTCTATCATCGGGTAATCCATCAGGTTCTACCTCATCAGATTTGCCTTAGACCATACTTACGGCTGTTTCTAAATCATCAATGGCTTTATCAAACTCTCTAATTGAAATATAACAATGTCCTCGATGGCGCCACATACTTGCATCATTAGGGTGTTTTTTCATTCCTGTGGTATATATCTCAATCGCCTCCCGATAATTACCAAGATATGCGCCGTACCTGCAATACCAAATCAGTGCATCCAGATCATCTGGATTCTTTTCGTAGGTCATTTGTGCCTCGTTTAACTTTTTATCAGCAACAGAAGGCACCTCTGGTACTTCATGATTGATAAGATTAGTCTTTGGGGTATTATTACCACATCCAAAACATAACAGAGTGGTATATAATGAGCATGTGTTTCATAACTTTAATAACGCCCAATTTAAGCCCTCATATCGTCAGAATTGAATTCAATCATTTCATGAATCCAAAACGACTTAACTTTAGAGTATGCCTCCAAGTAGTTTTCCTTCAATTTGGTAGGAAACTCTATATAAGCATAGACTATCAGAGCAAGCGAGCAAATCAAGTCTTGACCAACATGAGCCTCTATACTCTCCAAATTTA
>CACLQQ010000089.1 GCA_902609095.1 uncultured Bacteroidota bacterium
TCCCGTAAATCATACATAGCTAGTTATGTTTGGAATAGATTGCTAACGCTGACTTATTGGTCATGTAAAGGTGTAGTGGATACCTTTTGGTACTATTTTATTCCATATAAGGGCGACAGAATGTTGTACCTTTTTTTCCGATAGGTAGAACATAAAGTATTTATGAATATTGGTATTAATTTTCTTTGTTCAGGTATCATTCATTTTATTGGCACAAATTAATTATTGCTTTTGGTAGACTCTGACGTAATCGATTTCATATCGCGTAGGGAATGCCGTATTAGTGGGATCACCACCTTGACGACCACCGATTGCCAGATTTAGCAGCAGGAAATGAACAGTTTCCCGAAAGGGATTTTCAATATCACCACGTTTATTATAGGTATCATTTAAAGAAGTTGTATTTAACAACTGATCGTCAAGATAAAGTTTTATAAAGTTTGTTGTCCATTCCATTTTCCAAATATGAAACTTATTTGACCATTCTGGGTCATTAAAGCTGGATATAGGCTTTTGGTAGCTGTCCCATATTGGTGTCCAGGGTTGGGCAGAGGCCCAGGCGACATTCGCGAGGATCTTTTTATCATAAAATTCCATTATATCGATTTCTCCACCTAAGGGCCATTCGTGCCCAAGGCCTAGTGACCAGATAGCAGGCCAGAGGCCTTCTTCTGTTTTGATACGTGCTTTGAATTCGAAAATACCATAACGCCAGCTTGCTAAGTCTTTTGTTATAACGCAAGCTGAAGAAAAGTAAGCTTCTTTTCTATTTTTTCGCCAGTCATCACTATCTGCTTCATATTGATTATTAGGAATGGTATCTCTGCGCCCTTCAATAACCAAAAGGCCATCTTCAACAAAAGCATTCTGAGGTTGATACCACTGAAACTCTTCATTGCGCACGAAGCCATGTTCGTAAGTCCATTTGCTAGAATCTGGTCGACCGTCAACATCAAACTCATCACTCCAAACCAGTTGGTACTCTCTTTCTGTCGGCTGAATATCAAAGAAAGAGTTAACGGAATCCTTTGTGTTACAGCTAAATAAAAAGAAGAGACAAAAAAAAATGGTTTGCTTGCTCGGTTGGCAAGGAAAATAAAATACTGTTTTCATAAGTTATAAATAATTTATTTTAAAAGTAGTACATTATTAGTAAATGAGCCTTTTTGCTCATCTCCAGAGTCGGTTCTTAAGACATATTGCACGCGAACGATATAAACCCCTACACTGGCCTCTCCATTAAAGACTTCTCCAGTCCATGGTTCCTCTTTACGTTCGCTTTGGAAAATCAGGTTTCCCCATCGGTCAAAAACGGAGGTGGATAGTGCTATTATAGGACAATCTGAGAATAACTGAAATATATCGTTTCTGCCGTCGCCATTAGGACTGAAGGCATTTGGTAGATATACATCACAATCACAGACACCCCGATCGAGTTTGTAAGCGTACATTAACCCATTGGTGCAATCATTATTGAAAGCAAACAGTGTTCCAGACGCTCTTATGATGCGTTGAGTTGAAGAAAATCCATCTTGCCAAAAAAAATTATCAGAAGGGAGCTCAACTGTCCAATTCTGTTTGCATGAAAGGGCTGTATCAATAAGAATGGTATCGACTTTGGGGAGGGAGTTACACACCTCGTAATAAGGAGTAATTAACGTTGTGACTATGATTCCTCCCTGTGGTCTGATCTCAAGATTTAAAGGTGCAATACTGGTTGTGAATTCAGGGAAAGTCAGAACATAATTATTTGGCTCGAGATAAATATCATCAATCCATTCGAAGCAGGACAATGGAGTTTGATTGAGCTGGTATTGCAAAAGTAAATCCGTTCTTTCGACACTATTGTCAGTCAGAGCATCTCGGTTACCAACTATATTAATGAAGCTGTCAGATCTGATAGAATGCGAAATAGAGCCTAAGTTGAAGGAGGCATCTGTATATAGTTTTATTCGTTTTTGGATGCTGCCGGATGAAGTGATTTTTTGTTGGAACAAATTGTTACCTATTCCGTCAGGCGCGCTATAATGTAATAAAATATCCCCTCCATTAAGTTCCTTGATTGCGGCAGGGAACGACGAGGATTCGAATTGTTCGGATTGCCAGATCAGTTGTCCATTATCGTCAATTTTAAAAATAAAGGCTTTGTCTTGGAGGTGTGCTTGGAAAAGGTATCCTTCGGTAACAGCATGAGGTCCGCCGATAGGAGTCGGATCTAAATCGTAATCAAAATTCTTGGACCATTGCAGGTTTCCCTCCTGATCAAATGTATAGAAAAAAGCACCTGTACGACCTATAATATTACCCTGAGGTGTAAAAGTAATTGTTCCTTCAAAGGTAAAAGGCGAAATTATTTTAGCCCATTGTGTATTTAAACTGGTGTTAAAAACGGCAATGAATCCAGAACGTGGTTGACCAATTATTAGAGTGGAACCCCAAACTAGAATTTGATCATTACGCATATCCATTGAGAAGGATGAATGGTTGGGTGAGTCACTTTCGAAAAAAATAAACTCTTCTTTTTCTCCCTGTGCATCAACACGCATTAAAAAAAGAAATGACCGGATTCCGTCATTGGCACTTCCAAAGACAAAAATATCATTTTCTTCACTAATTCTGAAATCCGTGAATAAAAGCTGGATACCTTTTTTTTCGTAGGATTTTGACCAGACTACCAAGCCACAAGGATCCATGCGAGTGAGGAAAATAGCTTCAGTGTCATCACCAGTTGAGCTTTCAAAAGAAGAATCACCAATGAGTAAATCACCATTTTGAAAACGACCTAATCGCTGTCCCACCGATATTTCACCGTTTGTTAGTTTTTGTATAAAGGCCTGCCCCAACAGGACATTACTCACCCCAATCCCTATGAAGATTATTACCAATTTTGCTTTTACAACCAAATTTTAAACAGGTTTTTTAAAATGGAGACTTTTGCTTTGAAATAAAGTCTCCATTTTAAATAGTATTTAACTTTTTATTCCCTTTGCTACATGGTATCCGTTGTCGGTACGTAGAATAAAGAAGTATAGGCCATCTGGTATATCTGCGGGTACGTCCCAAGTAAAATTACCAATAGAACCCGCTCCGACGCGAGTAAGCTTACTGATCATTTTGCCCTGAACGTTAAAAATAGTTATGTCCATGGCTTGGAATTGGGGTAGGTGATAAGAGATAACAAGTTGATCCCGGAAAGTATTCGGAACGAGTAGTATAGAACTATTATTAATGGGTTCGGACTCGTTATTTATAATTTCGCTTACTTCAAGCATTTGATTGACCTCAACGTTGTATAATACCTGAGTGTTACCACTACTCCACTTGATTACCAATGAATCTATATTAGTGTAGTCAGCCAATCCAAAGTGAGCGATGGTTGAATTTTGGGAAGCATGACTGCTGCCACCATAAATTTCTCTTATAATTAAATGATCGTCTACGAAGACTTCGATGCGTGAACCTATACCACTAGATTCCGACTGTGAACCAAGTAATTGTACCTTTAGCCAGTTGTGGTTTGAATAGGTATCATTTCTATACAATTGGCTGCCTTGGAAGGATATACCAATATCATCATTTCTATACGGGTCCTGGTTTACTACAAAAATGTCCAGGTCACCATCGCGATCATAGTCAAAAACAACTGACCCTCTGCCAATGGACTGGTCATTAGTTTGAGAGAAAAACCCACGATCCGAAAAAGTACCTTCTATATTTTCGAGCATTAGATTGGGATTTGGAGCCAAACTTGGGTTCAGGCAACCATTGGTGATGTAGAGGTCAGAATCCATGTCGTGGTCTACATCGAAGAAGTTAATTCCCCAACTGTAGGGGGTAACCAAAAAACCGCCGTTAGCACGTACGGTATTGAATGAACTTCCTAACTTATCTGAATTTTCCTGAAAAGGCAAATTGGACCCCTGGTTGACAAAGAAAGGGGATGATCGAATGTTGGTAATTTTATAGTCCATCCAACCATCGCTATTTATATCACAAGCGCCGATGCCCATGGCGTTGATTCCGTAGTCGAACTCTTTTTCTTTAGCAATTTCAGTAAAAGTATTAATAGGGTATTCGTTGCGAAATAATAAATTAGGCATTCTTCTGTATCCAAAATCATTTACGATCATTAAATCTAAGTCCCGGTCATTATCAAAGTCAGTCCATAATGCTTGAAAGGTCATACCACGGCGACTCACGCCCAGAGTTCTGGACGACTCGATAAAACCTTTGCCACTATCATTAATATAGAGCAAATCAATTCCTGGAACAGCGTCCCCGTTTTGTTGTGGGCCATGAAAGTCATCCAGAGTACCATTATATTTTTCGAAATAATTACATACGTACAGGTCGGGAAAACCATCCCTATTAAAATCACCAAAAGAGGCGCTGCTGGAGAATGTTTTCTCTACTATGCCAAATTCTTGGGATCTGTCAACAAAAATTCCATTTTCGTTAATAAGTAAGATGTTAGGTGCTTCGGTAAAACCTTCACCGACGATATTAGCAATGGAAGCTACAAAAAGATCTGGCCATCCATCTTTATTAACGTCGGCGACTGCAGCTCCTTGAGAGACATAACTATCTAGAAAGTCGAGACCTGCTTCTTGGGAAACATCCTTAAAAGTCCCATCACCATTATTCTTATATAATTTATCTTTACCTTGACCACTTGAAATATATAAATCTTCCCAGTCGTCCTGGTTGTAGTCAATAACAACAGCTCCACCGCCAAAAGTACCTTGGAATACTTCAAAAGAATGCCGTATTCCGGCTTCTTTTGTAACATTCTGGAATGAGGGTTGAGCCATTAGGCTTATGGAAAATAAGCAGCTCAGCCCAGTTAAATTTATTGGGTATAAATATTTCATGTTAAGTTTCATTTCGGGTGTATAAAATAAATAAAAGAGAAGCCTGGCAAAACCAGGCTTCTCTTTCTTCGGAAACTTATACCATTTCCTGTTTTAAGGCAGGAATGTGTTAGTAACCAGGGTTTTGCGTCAATCCTGGACTTTGATCAATGGCAAATTGTGGAATAGGCCATAGATAGTGCTTGTTTGGATCGAAAGTTCTGGACTCTGCGGTCACTTTTAGAAGTTGTTCTTCGGCATCTCTCCAACGTAATAGATCAAAGTATCGAGTACCTTCAAGGAAGAACTCTACTTTTCGTTCATTCTTTATTTCATCACGCATTTGATCTTGAGATAATCCTTGCGGATAAGTAGGCATTCCTGCTCTAGCGCGTACCTTATTGACGGCATCATAAACAGAGCCAGTTGGACCTGATGTTTCATTAACGGCTTCAGCGTACATTAGTAGTACATCCGCATAGCGCATTAAAACTAAATCAGCAGCACCATTGCTGGAAAAGCTGTTATTAGAGGTTTCTGTTTTCCACTTTTTGGAGGCAATTTTAATTGTTTTCTCTGCTCCATTGGAATTGAAATTACGCTCTTGTAAAACAGTTCCTCGGTAAACTGATCCAGGTGTAAAGAATGTTCCTTTGAAACGCGGATCTCTATTTTCAAATGGATTGTTGGGATCGTACAAATCAGATTCATTGAATCTTTTACCATCAATCATGTAATAGTCGTCAAGTAGGAACTGCGTGTAACGAAATGAGCCCCAACCACCACCTTGAGAGGCTGTGGTGCCATCTAATTCGTTCGGACCATAATGCGCGGCTAAAAAATTTCCTTCACCATCTCCTACTTCGTTATCAACGTACTGAAGCGCCCAGATGATTTCTGATGATTGCTCGTTCGCTCCTCTGAAGAGACTTTCGTAATCCGGATCCAAATCTACAAAACTACCCTCTAAAGCTATTACCTGATTTAGCGTAGTAGCTGCTTCAGCATATTGATTACGATACATCAAAGCTTGGCCTTTAAGCGCCAATGCAGCTATTCTGTTTGGGCGACCCCACTGACCTTGATAAGATGTATTTGCAAGATTTGCGATCGCAAAGTCTAAGTCATCATACATGAATTGTTCAACTTGCGCTCTGGGGGTTCTTACAATATCGCGCGCCTCGTCTGGCGTAAGCGTTGTGGTAACCAAAGGCACATCACCATAGAGGAAAGTCAATTGATTGTAGACATACGCCCTTAAGAAGCGCAATTCTCCTTCCAATATGGATGCATTGTCAGTTGACAAGTCTTCTATGCTACCTGACTGAAGAACTTCCATAATAGAATTAATTCTGAACAATGCTTGGTATCCATAATCCCACTTGAAACGAACTACGCCTCCAGTAGCGGAATTCATTGTGCCTTGAGCCAAACGCTTATACTGATACTCCCAGGCACAACAAATAATAGCATTTTCAGTTACAGCTTCAAAGTGAGGCTGGACGTGTACAAAGGCGCCACCCCACCATGAACCGGTTAATACATTGTAGATGCCATTAATACCGGCAACCAAATCGGAAGTAGAGGTAAAAAATCCATCTACTGAACCTGTATCAATAGGATTCAAATCTAATGGATCATCTGAACAACTACTCATGAATACCATACTGGCAATTCCGAATACTTTAATTAATCTTTTCATGTTTTAAAGATATTATGTTTTTAAATGCAACTAATGTCAAATTAGCTATAAAGTTTTGTAAAATCAACTAAAGATTTAAAAATTCAAGTTTACACCTGCAGAGAAAATAGCCAAGTTCGGGAAACCTGAGCTAGCCCGATTAGAGCCAGCTGGTCGCTCTGGATCCAAGAATGGAAAGCTGGTGAACGTAGCTATGTTTTGAGCGTTAACGTATACTTTCAAGTCACGAAGGAAGGAATTACCAACCGCTGACTCTGGGAAAGTGTAGGCTAACTGGAGATTTCTGATACGCAGGTGCGATCTGTCAAGTAACCAAAAGCTGTTATTTACAGAGGTTGAAGGCCAACCATCACCACCTAAGAAAATTCTTGGCATAGTCCCTTCTGGGTTTTCAGGTGTAAAACGATCTAACCATCTCTGTTCAACCGTATGGCTGTTATCAAATGGCCAGAAAAGATGCGAGTAGCCATAGGTTTGATAATTAGCTGCACCCTGAGCAATAACAGAAAGTTCAAGCCCTTTAAATGCAACACTTAGGTTTAACCCGAAGATCCACTCAGGCGCTTGATTACCTATAACCTGACGATCTTCAGGATCGATAATACCATCGCCATTTAAGTCTTCTAGTTGAACATCACCTACACCATATAGTGGGTTGATTGCGGAGTGATCAGCAGCGGCATCGAATTGCGCTTGAGTTCGGAAAATTCCAAGGGCGTTATAACCGAAATAAGCACTTATGGGTGAACCAGGCTGTAGAATAGTATATTGACTTATCTGGCGATCCACTTCATCTTCGCCAAGTGATTTATTCAATTCAACTACTTCATTTTTTACATTGGTCA
>CACLQQ010000090.1 GCA_902609095.1 uncultured Bacteroidota bacterium
CCTGTAAGAGAGCAGGAATACTATCATAATTTTTATAACGGCTCGAAGGAAGCGCATTCTCTTCATAAAAAGCTTTTTGCTTTCCTTTATCTTGTATGAGTGAGATCAGATTTGGTTGAGGGTAGACATGTTTACCTGAATTTTCTAATTCTTTTAAAGCTTCTGTATTTACTTTTTCAATCTCTATTGTGATGACATCATAATCTTGACCAAACCTTAATGCATCCTGATAATCAGTAATATCACCTTCAATGAAGTTTGGATTTATCGTGCCTCCAGGAGACTGAACACTTTTATCCATTAAGGTAATATCCAAGCCTAACCGACTTCCAGCTTGACACAACATCTTTCCTAACTGGCCTCCCCCTAAAATTCCTATTTTGCTATACATATAACTATCTTGTCACGACTTGATCCGTATCAATGACGAAAGTATTAATTAAGAATGGTTTGGTTATAAATCGTGGCAAATCAATAGTCCAGGATATCCTCATCAAGAATGATTTAATAAAGAGAATTGACACCGACATCTCTGATAGTGATGCCAAAGTATATGATGCCACTAATAAATGGATTATTCCAGGAATTATAGATGACCAAGTTCATTTTAGACAGCCAGGATTGACTCATAAAGCTAACTTATATACAGAGTCAAGGGCAGCATTAGCTGGTGGAGTTACATCCTATATGGAGATGCCTAATACTAAACCACCTGCTGTTACTCAAAAAGAATTGCAGAATAAGTATATTACAGCACAAGCTTCTTCAATAACGAATTACTCCTTTTATATGGGAGTGACGAATAATAACTTAGAAGAAGTACTAAAGACGGATACATCAAAGGTCTGCGGTGTAAAGATTTTTATGGGTAGTAGCACAGGCAATATGCTTGTAGACAATGAGAAAGCACTTGATGCAGTATTCGCTAATTGCAAGATGCTGATTGCTACTCATTGTGAAGATGAGGAGACAATAAGACGAAACCTTGAAGAACATAAGCAATTAAATAGAGAATTGACAGCCTTGGATCATCCTGTCATTAGATCTCGAGAGGGCTGTTATATTTCTTCTTCTAAGGCAGTCGCTTTAGCTAAGAAGCATGGAACCAGATTACATGTCTTACATATAAGTACTAAAGAAGAGTTAGATCTGTTTGATAATAGCATCTCATTGCAGGAAAAGCATATTACATCTGAGGCATGTGTACATCACATGTTTTTCAATGCGGAGGATTACAAAAATCACGGTAATAATATCAGGTGCAATCCTGCGATAAAAGATAGGGCTGACCAGGAAGCCATTCTGCAGGCTGTATTGGACGATAGAATAGATGTTATAGCTACGGATCATGCGCCTCATCTACCAACAGAAAAATCTCAACCTTATTTGCAAGCGCCAAGTGGTCTCCCACTGATACAACATACTTTACTAATTATGTTAGACTTCTATCATAAGGGTAAGATATCAAAAGAGAAGATAGTTGAGAAGATGTGTCATAGCCCTGCGGAGTTATTTCGAATTCAGGGTAGAGGATATATAGAAGAAGGGTATAAAGCTGATATCGTAATGGTGGACCCTTACAAGGAACAGTTAATCCAGAAAGATCAATTATTCTATAAATGTCAATGGTCTCCTTTGGAGGGGTATAGCTTTAGAGGTTCTGTAGAAAGAGTATTTGTTAATGGAGTAAGTAAATACAAGCAAGGTAGAATCCTAAATCAGTCTTCTGGAGAGCGGCTTAGTTTTAAGGTGTAAAACTCAGAAACTAATTTTTGACTTAGCGCTTTGACATCGCTGCTTAATGCTGATCATCTTGAGAGCGGCATAGGCAGATTCCTTCCCTTTATCTCCTTTAGTTCCGTTAGCTCTTGCAACTGCTTGATCTTTATTGTTAGTAGTTAAAACACCTAATATTACAGGGGTATTAGTCATTAGGGACAACTGAGATATAGACTTAGAAATACTGTGATTGATATAATCATCATGCTTAGTCTCACCTTGAATGACACAGCCTAAACAGATAACTGCATCCGGCTTGTCCTTAGAACCTAAAATATACTTAGCTCCTAATGGTAATTCAAATGATCCAGGAACAGTTATGGTATCAATGTGAGCTTTTTCTATTCCTAACTTTGCGAGTGTATCCAGACAAGAAGTAGTTAATTGAGCGATGATTTCTGGATTCCATTCAGTATTAACAATGGTAATACGAATTGAATCTATGGAGTCTATATCGTAATTATTAAGACTGTATATGTTTTCAGTAGGATTAGCCACGCTCAGTTATTTGAGCATGCCTAAATACTTTGAAGCATCAGCAGCCTCATCCGAAGCAGCGAAGTCAGTTTTGATTCTGTTAAATGCTTTAGCCGCCTGATCTTTTTTTCCTTGTCTTTGTGCTAGAATTCCTAATTTATGGAGATAATATGGCGTTAGAACGTCAACGTCACCAGAAGTCGCTATGCCATAAGCATTTAATGCCTTATCAAAATTTCCTAATTCACTATATGCATCTCCAAGAGCACCGTATTTAGTTATAGGTGTTACATTACCTGACTCTCTGTGCGAGCTGAGATAAGAGACTGCGTCTTCAAACCTTCCTAAGTTTAAATAAGAAATACCAGCATAGTATTTGGCAAGATTAGCGGTTTTAGTACCACCATAATTATCAATGATATCTAAAAAGCCATCATAGCCTGCACCTGGTGCTTCTAACGCTAAGGCAAAAGAATCTTTGAAGAATTGCTGTTCCGCTTTAAATATTTGTTCAGAAGCAGCCTTTTCTCTTGGTGCTTTGTATAGGTATTGATAAGCTAAGTAAATTCCGAATAAAATAATGAGTGCAGCAGCTGCACCAATTATTGTCATCTGATAATCCTCAAAAAAGTTTCCAGTACTTTTTTTATTAGATCTAACTTCTACGATATCATTACTGCCAGCATTTCTTCTCTGTGCCATTACTCAAAAATTTGCGCAAAAATATATAATTATAATAACTGGAGGTATATATATATATATAATAGTCTTAATCTCTGATATAAGGATAGTCCTCCTGAACGTAGTTATCTGTATATAATTCACTTGGATCAGGAAGCGGAGAATTTTCTGCGAACTCAGCTGCAGCCTCTATTTCCGTCTTAATTTTAGCCTTGATTTGATCAACTTCCTTCTGAGTAGCGATCTTGTTATCGATTATAGTACGTTCAGTTACATTGATTGGATCTAACTCCTTGTAATGAGCTAACTCCTCTTTAGTGCGATACTTAGCGGGATCTGAAACAGAATGTCCTCTATATCTATATGTTTTTATTTCTAAAAAGTATGGGCCTTTACCAGCTCTGATATAAGCTACAGCTTCATATAAAGCTTCGTGCACACTCTCAGGAGACATACCATCGACAGCCTTGTTAGGCATGTTGAACGCATCACCTACTTGATGAATTTCAGTTACATTACTGGTTCTTTTGACTGAAGTGCCCATTGCATAACCATTGTTTTCACAAATGTAGAGAACTGGCAAATTCCAACTCATAGCCATATTATAGGACTCATATAAGGCACCTTGGCGAGAGGCACCATCACCGAAAATACATACAGCTATATTATCTGTTCCTTTGTATTTTTCTGCGAATGCGATACCTGTACCTATAGGAATCTGCGCTCCAACTATTCCATTACCACCAAAATAATTGAGCTCCTTAGAGAAAAAGTGCATACTTCCTCCTTTACCTTTCACACAACCATCTTTACGACCATATAACTCAGCCATACAAAAATTAGAACTCAATCCTCTTGACAGCGCTATACCATGTTGTCTATATGCCGTTACAACTTTGTCTTCTTGTCTCAATGCAGAGACCATACCAGCGGTTATTGCTTCTTGACCGATATAAACATGACAGAAACCTCTTATTTTTTGTTGAGAATAAGCCATCAATGCTCTCTCTTCAAATCTTCTTATTCTCAGCATGACTTCATACCAGTTTAAATATGTTTTTTTATCATATTTACTGTCAGCCTTTTGTGTCGCTGTTTTCTTTCTTGTCGCTGTCTTAGTTACTACCGTCATTAAAAATTATTTAGATTGCAAAAATAAGGATTTAATTAAGCTAATTGTTCTATTTCGAACGAATAGAATTCAGCTTGTGAACTTATCTCACATATTTGCTGTAGGCTTTGAGGGCATCTGATTTAATATGAAAATTAAGGAAATCACCTTATCCAATTTTAAGAATTATGAAAACCTCAAGCTTAGGTTTAATCAACGGGTTAATTTATTCTATGGACTAAATGGAAGTGGGAAAACGAATCTTTTAGATGCTATATACTACTTGTCCATCTCTAAAAGCTATTTCTCATCAAGTGACAAATTGGTGATTCGCCATAACCAAGAGTTCTTTAGATTGCATGGTGTGTTCACCAATAATGATAAAGCCTATAATACTTTGGTAAAAAAGAGAAAAGATCAAAAAAAGGTAATAGAGTTTCAAGGAGCAAAGTTGGACACTGCATCTGAACTATTAGGAAAGATTCCTATAGTTTTAATTGCTCCAGATGATATCAAGATCGTTAAGCAGGGTAGTAAAGAACGAAGGGAGTTAGTGAATCGAATTATATGTCAGTCTAACCCTAAATACCTTAAAACTCTAATTACCTATAATAGGATATTAGCTCAGAAGAATGCCCTGTTAAAAAGTAATGGGGAGATGGATTTCCAACTAATAGATCAGTATAATCATACATTGATTCAGTTAGGTTCGACTATACGTGAGGTTAGAAAAACCATGATCGCTCTACTTAAGGAATACGTCATAGATATTTACAAAGAAATCTCAAAAGGTGCTGAACAAATTGATATCATCTATAAGAGCCAATACGACACAGATGATATTAAAAGAGATTTTGAAAATTTACTACAAGATGAGATCAGATATAAAAGAATCTTTATAGGAATCCATAAAGATGACTTTGAGTTTTATATAAATGGTAATCTACTCAAGAAGATAGGTTCTCAGGGACAAATTAAGTCTTTCTTATATGCTCTTCGTATAGGTGAGTATAAGTACCTAAAAGAAAAACTTACTGAGAAGCCGATATTAATCTTAGATGATTACTTTGAAAAATTGGATAATCAAAGACTTAGTTTACTCTGTCGATATTTGAAGGACGATACGTTTGATCAAGTTTTTCTATCCGATACTGAGTTAGAACGTACATCTGCATTATTGTCTACATTTAATATTCCTTTTGAATCCTTTGAGATACAGAATGGGAAAATGATCAAATTATAAACCATGGATTTACACATTAAAGATGTTCTTAAAAATTTAGTGAATGATTCTTCGCTCTCCTCTGGTTTCCATGGAAGTAAAATTGAGCAATTCTGGAGTAAAAGGATGCCGCAAAGTATTACAGATCGTACAACATCTATTAAACTGAGAGGGAAGAGTCTACATCTTCATATTTCATCAGCAGCCCTTAAAAATGAACTGTTTAACAGTAAGGCTAAAATAATAGAAATGCTCAACGAACACTTAGATGGCGACTACATATCAGATGTAGTTTTTCACTAAGCATTAGATCTAATTTGATCTTTTATTTTCTTCTTGCCTTTAGTTTGCGACGCTTTGATAAATGCTGCCTTAGCATTGACCATTCCATTTGATACAGAGAGCTCTTCGAAAGGTACTAAGCTTTCAGATCCAGGCTGCTTAACTTTTATATTCAGTGGCGTAGAAGTGGAAAGTAAAACCTCTTTCACTTGTATCGCAGTTAATTCTGAAAAGTATGATCGTATTAATGCGGCTACACCGGCTACAACTGGTGAAGCCATACTTGTTCCTTGTTGAATTTGATATTGATTATCCGGAACTGTACTGTACATGTTTTCTCCGGGAGCAAAAATGTCTACATCCTCATTTCCAAAATTTGAAAATGATGCAACGATTCCTTCATTATTCTTATTTGTTACGGCTCCTACTGAAATCCAAGCTTTAGACTTTTTCTTTTTCCAGAATAAAAACCCTTTAGGTTTTGCATAAGTATCATTAGGATAGTTGGCCTCTACATCTATATCTACTGATGAGTTCCCTGCGGCATGTATCATTAGCACATCGTGTTTCTCAGCATACCTTACAGCATCATCCACATACTCTTTATATGGAGATAACCCTTTGCCAAAACTCATATTAATTACAGAGGCACCATTATCAACCGCATAGAATATTGCATTAGCTACATCTTTATCTCTTTCGTCTCCATTAGGAACTGCTCTTAATACCATTATTTGAGCAGTAGATGCTACTCCATCCATTCCTATTCCATTATTTCTCTCAGCTGCGATGATTCCAGACACATGAGTACCATGCATTGCATCAGGCCCTTCAACGCTATTATTGCCATAGCTTCTATCCGTGAGATCTTCATAATTATCTCCTACAATCTCTCTTGAATCATAATCTGGATTGTAATTATACTTCCATTTTGCTCCGTAATAATCTCTGGTTTCATACAATCCTGGAGGAAGCAACAAATTTTGTATTTCGTCGAAAGAAGGTTGATAACCAAGATCTCCAGAGACTAAGTCAATAACATTAACCGCAACATGTGCTTCTCGAGAGACATCATTTTTAAATGAGTCAATCATCACTTCATTGATCTTGGATTCACCTAAGAAGTCTCTCATATATCTTAAAATATTCTCATAAAATGAAATAGCAGATTTATACTCTTCGTATTGAGCTTTATTGTTCTTTGTCTCAGATTCTATTTTTCGAGCATACTCGTTATAGAGATTGTATTCTATGATCTGGTTTTCGTCTAAGGTCTCAGGGTCAAAGTTTTCATATTTCTTTTTAAGTTGGATATAGGCTCTGGTCATCTCATAAGTGTCTCCTCCAACTTGACGTCCATCCTTACCACCAATGAAATTCCATCCATTAATGTCATCGATATATCCATTATTGTCATCATCGATTCCGTTGCCTTGAACCTCATCATCATTGATCCATATTTTTTTAGCGAGGTCTTCATGTTCGATATCAACTCCAGAATCTATTACAGCGACAACTACAGGTTTGCCTTTTCTATCCTTGATGATTGAATCATATAGGTTTTGAGTTCCTATATTATAAGGTTGATCGGTAGTGACATCGTCATGATACCAATTGATATTTTGACATAGCAAATTGTGCACAGTAAAACTAATGAGAATAATAATTAATATAGATTGGAATACTTTCAGCACCTGTAGATATTTTATGTACGATTGATTTAATTTTCTTTGAACTAATTTAGTTAGAGTAATGCTCGATTTAACATTAATTTATTTAT
>CACLQQ010000091.1 GCA_902609095.1 uncultured Bacteroidota bacterium
GCTCAGTTGACTGACTCAGATAACCTTTACAATCAAACTGCCAGCCTACCTTCAGAAGAATCCTGTTTATTGTTTGATAGGGAGAAACCTTATCTCACTAAAGTATCTGTAGAAAATACAGATCAATCCAATGGATCAATTACGACATCCTGGATATTACCTTCACAAGATGAAATAGATACTGTTGAAGCAAGTGGTCCATTTTCGATAAATCTAAATCGAGGTACTGGATTATCTCCAGAGAGCTTTGAGGCAATTAATGGATCATTAATCTCAAGAGAATTGTTTTCAGAGTTGTCAGGAGATACATCCTATACAGACATATTGATAAATACAGTTGATAATCCATATAGCTATACCGTGTCTTTTCAAAATGCACAGGGTTTTCAATCTATCAGTACTGCTGCCTCTTCAATCTTCTTGAATCCACTTCCAGGGGATGAAAGCTTGACTTTAGAATGGTCATCAAATGTCTCATGGAATAATGAATACTACTTAGTCTATGAGGTAGTTGATGGTGTAAGAACTTTTAGAGATAGTGTCACTGAATCAACCACAAGAATAGAGAATCTGATAAATGGGCAAGAGTACTGTTTCGTCATTGAAGGGTATGGAGATTACGGAGTCAACGAAATTCCATATCCATTGGTGAACTTGTCTCAGGAGATTTGTGGAGTACCTCGAGATAATGAGCCCCCTTGTGCACCATCATTTGATATTACAACAGCATGCGAACAATCTGTTATCATTGATAAACTATTCACTAATGAGGTGAGATGGACTTTTAATCAAAATAATGGATGCGTAGAACCTTATGACCTCAGAGAAATTGTAATTCTATATAGCCCTACTGACAGCGATCCAAAAATTGAGTTAGATCGAGTAAATGCTGACTTCAATATATATGAGCATCGCTTAACGGATAATATATCCGGTTGTTATGCGATACAAGCGGTAGACATCAGCGGAAATGTTAGCGTAACCTCAAGCACATTTTGTGTGGATAATTGTCCTTCTTATAGGCTTCCTAACACATTTACACCTAATGATGATGGTAGCAACGATCTATTCACTCCTATTATTAATAGATTTATAGAAAGAATAGAATTAGAAGTTTACAATCGATGGGGAGAGGTTGTATATAGATCAGATGATCCAGCAATTAATTGGGATGGCACCAATCTGAACGGAACTCCGCTCAAAGAAGGAACTTACTTCTATACTTGCGTCGTTTTCGAATCAAGGGTTTCGGGTGTGGTTGAACAAGGAGAAGTTCTAAAAGGTTACATACAAATCATCATCTAACGAAAGAATGTTTACAGGAATCATTGAATGTTTAGGCTCAATTACTCATATCGATCAGGAATTTTCCAATTATCACTTTACCATTGAATCTATTATCTCAAATGAACTCAAAATAGATCAAAGTGTCGCTCACGATGGAGTCTGCTTAACCGTGACTCGTTGTGATAAGAAAAGTCATACTGTTACTGCTATAAAAGAGACATTGAATAAAACATCTTTATCTCAATGGAGTATTGGGGACTACATAAACTTGGAGAGGTGTATGGTCATGAATGGAAGACTCGATGGTCATATAGTTCAGGGTCACGTAGACACTACAGGTAAGTGCATCAGTATTAAGGAAACAGAAGGGAGTTGGTTGTACACCTTTCAGTATTCTCCTGAACATAATGGACTGGTAATATCTAAAGGATCAATTACAGTTAACGGAACCAGTCTAACTGTAGTAGACCCTAAAACTGGAATATTTAGTGTAGCAATTATTCCTTATACCTATGAACATACTAAATTTAAGTTCTTGAAGATGGGCGATTCTGTAAATCTGGAATTCGATATTTTGGGTAAATATATACAGAAGAACTTATCTCTCATCAAAGAATAAAAAAAGGGTCTCTATTTACATAAAGACCCTTTTTTTATTTCTATACAATAGTTCTCACTATTCTACTTCCTCTTCTGCTGGTTCTGGCACGTACTCTGCTGCTGTTACCCTTAGACCTTCATAATGTCTCAGCCCTGTTCCTGCAGGTATTTTCTTACCTACAATTACATTTTCTTTAAGACCTTCTAATCTATCTCTCTTAGCATTAATTGCCGCCGTACTTAATACCTTAGTTGTTTCCTGGAACGAAGCCGCTGAAATCCAACTGACGGTACCGAGTGACGACTTGGTAATACCTTGAAGCAATGGTTTAGATGTTGCAGCAACTGCATCTCTAAATTCAACTATCTTCAAGTCATTCCTCTTGAGATATGAATTTTCCTCACGTATTTGTCTGATCGTGGAGATCTGTCCCGGTTTCAACTTATTAGAATCACCTGATTCAGTAATCACCTTCTTATCAAAGATCCAGTCATTCTCCTCCAAGAAATCGTATTTCTCTACAGGCTCTCCTTCTAAGAATGAAGTATCTCCTGGATCAACAATCTCAACTCTTCTCATCATCTGTCTAACAACAGTCTCAATATGCTTGTCATTGATACCAATTCCTTGAGAACGATATACTTCTTGTATTCCATTAACAATATATCGTTGTACACCGTTAGGTCCCATGATACTCAATATATCCTGTGGCGATGTTGCACCATCAGATAAGTGAGATCCAGCTCTTACGAAGTCACCCTCTTGAACTAAGAGGTGCTTAGACAATTTAACAAGATACTTTCTTTTCTGTCCAGACTTTTCATCTTCGATGAAAATCTCTCTGTTCCCTCTCTTAAGCTTACCGAATGAAACAATACCATCGATTTCAGCAGTAACCGCAGGATTTGATGGGTTTCTTGCCTCAAATAATTCTGTAACTCTCGGAAGACCACCGGTAATATCCTGGATCTTACCGAGTTGTCTCGGTATTTTGGCGATTCTAGCACCAGCTATGATGCTATCACCGTTTTCTGCCAAGATATGCGAGCCCACAGGAAGATTATAACTTCTCATAACGTCTCCATCCTCATCAAGGATATTGATTGTAGGTACTTTCTTCTTCTTCTTAGATTCGATAACAATCTTCTCAACATTACCAGTCTGATCATCTCTCTCTGCTCTGAATGAGACACCTTCTTCGATTGATTCGTACTGGATAATACCAGAAAATTCAGATACGATTACAGCATTGAATGGATCCCACTGACAGATAACAGTTCCCTTCTTAATTTTTCTCTTTCCTTTGATAAAAAGGTTTGAACCATAAGGAATATGAATATTGGCAAGAACTCTTTTAGTATTAGGTTCCATTATTCTAATTTCACCTGATCTTGAGATAACCACATCATTGACATGATCGCCATCCTTATATTCTTTTGTTGATACGTTATCAAACTCAAGAACACCATCGAATTTAGCTACACTTTCAGACTCAGTCTTGCTTACTGATGCCACACCACCAACGTGGAATGTACGTAGAGTCAGCTGTGTACCTGGCTCACCAATACTCTGTGCAGCTATAACTCCTACGGCGTCACCCAATTCTGAAATTCGACCAGTTGCAAGATTCTTACCGTAACACTTAGTACAAACACCTTTCTTAGTCTCACAAGTCAATACAGATCTTATAGTCACTGTCTCGATACCTGCTTCTTCAATTTGACGGGACATTTTTTCAGTGATATACTCTCCTGCCGCCAACATCACTTCGTCTGATTCAGGATGAACGATATCATCTAAGGTATATCTACCTGCGATACGGGGCGCTAAATTTTCAATTACCTTATCATTGTCGATGAGTGCAGTAGTGTCGATACCTCTCAATGTATCACAGTCTTCCTCTAAGATGATGACATCCTGAGACACATCAACTAATCTACGAGTCAGATAACCTGCATCCGCCGTCTTAAGAGCGGTATCAGCAAGACCCTTACGAGCACCGTGCGTAGAGATAAAGTACTCTAATACCGATAATCCATCAACGAAGTTGGCAAGAATTGGATTTTCAATTATTGCCCCTCCAGTATCTCCAGACTTTCTCGGCTTTGCCATTAGTCCCCTCAAACCACATAACTGCTTAATCTGCTGTTTACTACCACGAGCCCCACTGTCAAGCATCATAAACACAGAGTTAAATCCTCCTTTATGCTCAGCCAGTTCTTTCATGAGCGTATCAGTAATCTTATTATCAGCAAAAGTCCATTTATCGATTACCTGATTGTATCTCTCGTTAGAAGTAATTAAACCCATGTTATAGTTATCCCATACTTCATCAACTTCGTTTTGAGCTTCAACTAATGTACTCTCTTTGAGAGTTGGGGTGATCAAGTCTCCCAAGTTGAAAGAGAGGCCACCCTTGAATGCCCAATAGAACCCTAAGTCTTTAATCTTATCTAAGAATTCTGCTGCAACAGCAAAGTCTGTTCTCTCAATAAGATCACCAATAACTTTCTTAAGGTTCTTTTTTGTCAATAATTCATTAGCAAATGGAACACCCTCTGGAATATTCTCATTAAAAAGAACTCTTCCCACAGTTGTTTCAATACGCTCATGAACTAAGTGCCCTAACTCATTTTCTACAAGTGCTTTGACAGAAACACTATCGTGGATATCATATTTGCCTTCGTTATAGGCAATCATCACTTCTTCAGCCGAATAGAAATGAGATACTTTCTCATTCTTCTGCTTATTAGCTTTTGGCTTGGTGATATAATATAATCCCAATACCATATCCTGTGAAGGCAATGTAATAGGAGAACCATTCTGTGGGTTCAACATATTGTGACAAGCCAACATAAGTAGCTGCGCCTCAAGTATTGCTCCTTGACTCAATGGAACGTGTACGGCCATTTGATCGCCATCAAAATCTGCATTGAATGCACCACAAACTAATGGATGTAATCTAATCGCCTTACCTTCTACTAACTTTGGTTGGAAGGCCTGTATTGAAAGTCTGTGAAGAGTTGGAGCCCTGTTTAGAAGGATTGGATGTCCTTTAAGGATGGCTTCTAAGATTTCCCATATCACAGGATCTTTACGGTCTACTAATTTCTTAGCAGACTTAACTGTTTTAACGATTCCCCGCTCGATTAATTTTCGAATGATGAATGGTTTAAACAATTCAGAAGCCATACCTTTCGGTAACCCACATTCGTGTAGTTTCAAATTAGGTCCTACGACGATTACTGAACGACCTGAATAATCGACCCTCTTACCTAATAGGTTCTGTCTAAATCGACCTTGCTTTCCTTTCAGAATATCACTTAAGGACTTAAGGGATCTTCCTCCTTCAGCTTTAACAGCATTTGATTTACGAGAGTTGTCAAATAATGAATCAACCGCTTCTTGAAGCATTCTTTTTTCATTCCGTAGAATTACTTCTGGTGCTTTAATTTCAAGTAGACGTTTAAGCCTGTTGTTTCTAATGATTACTCTACGATACAAATCGTTAAGATCTGAACTTGCGAAACGACCACCATCTAATGGAACCAGAGGTCTTAACTCTGGTGGAATCACTGGTAGATACTCAATGATAGTCCATTCAGGCCTATTTTCAATACGTGTCTGACCATCCCTAAAAGCTTCAACAACTCTTAGTCTTTTCAGTGCTTCTGACTTACGTTGTTGAGATGTTTCAGTAGCTGCCTGATGACGTAAGTCATAAGATAATTGGTCTAAGTCCAATCTCTCTAATAAACCTTTGACCCCATCTGCTCCCATCTTAGCAATGAATTTGTTTGGGTCAGAATCATCCAACATTTGGTTATCTGCTGGCAATGAATCTAAAACTTCAAAGTACTCTTCTTCGGTAAGAAGAGCCTTATGCTCTATCTCTTCTTCTTTGACACCAGCTTGAATTACTACATATCTCTCATAATAGATGATAGTCTCAAGCTTCTTACTTGATAAACCAAGTAAGTATCCAATCTTGTTCGGAAGTGACTTGAAAAACCAGATATGTACGACGGGTACCACAAGTTTGATATGCCCCATTCTTTCACGACGTACTTTTTTCTCTGTTACTTCAACACCACATCTATCACATACAATTCCTTTGTATCTTATTCTTTTGTATTTGCCACAATAGCACTCATAATCCTTTACTGGACCGAATATACGTTCACAGAATAAACCATCTCTCTCCGGCTTATATGAACGATAATTAATCGTTTCTGGCTTGAGTACCTCACCAAATGACCTTTCTAAGATTTCATCAGGTGATGTAAGACTAATAGTTATAGAACTGAAATCTGAATTATTTCTACTTAAGTTCTTTTTGAATGGCATATTAATGGCCTTTTAAAATGGTTCGTAAAAAAATTAGTCCAACCTCACATCAAGAGCTAACCCTCTCAATTCGTGAATGAGTACATTAAATGATTCTGGAATATTTGGCTCAGGAAGGTTTTCACCCTTCACGATGGCCTCATAAGCCTTCGCTCGACCCATGATATCATCTGATTTGATAGTCAGCAATTCTCTGAGGATGTTAGATGCTCCGAATGCCTCGAGAGCCCAAACCTCCATCTCTCCAAATCTCTGTCCACCAAACTGTGCTTTACCACCTAATGGCTGTTGCGTAATCAATGAGTAAGGTCCAATAGATCTCGCATGCATCTTATCATCGACCATGTGTGATAATTTGATCATATAGATTATTCCCACTGTTGCTTGCTGATGGAATCGGTCTCCTGTTTCTCCGTCATATAGGTGTGTCTGACCTAATTCTGGCAGCTCAGCTTTCTTGATATATTCATCAATCTCCCCAATCGAAGCTCCATCAAAAATTGGTGTTGAGAACTTAACTCCTAACTTCTCACCAGCCCAACCTAATACGGTCTCAAAGATCTGACCTATGTTCATCCTTGATGGTACACCTAATGGATTCAATACGATATCCACGGGAGTTCCATCCTCTAAGAATGGCATGTCCTCTTCACGAACAATTCTTGCAACAATCCCTTTGTTACCGTGTCTACCAGCAAGCTTATCTCCTACCTTCAGTTTTCTCTTCTTAGCCATATATACTTTGGCAAGTTTCAGAACTCCTGTAGGTAACTCATCTCCTATGCTGATATTGAATTTCTCTCTTTTATATCTTCCTATCTCGCTATTCACTTTTATGCTATAATTATGCAACAAAGAAGCGATTAACTTATTACAATGAACATCAGACGTCCAGTTAGAATAATCTACCTGGGCAAATTCTAAATCCTTAAGAACTTTATTGGAGAACTTGGTTCCCTTAGGTACTAATTGCTCAT
>CACLQQ010000092.1 GCA_902609095.1 uncultured Bacteroidota bacterium
ACATTTTTGCATTTAGGAAATCGTCCGTTCAATCATAACATCTGATTATCTGCTGTATCCAGCAATAACAGAAACATAATTCGTTTTTATTTGAAAAGTAGCTAGCGCATCTTTTAGTTCATCTGAAACATTGCCATACATGGTCATAGAATTGATATTAAAGGTTTCAGAAAAAGCTTCAAAATCTTTAGCAATAGATCCTCCTGGAGAGATGTTTTTCACATGGAGTAACACCGCCTCTGAATTTTTATATCTTTCAATCAGGGTGACCTTATTTTTACCAGCTTTCATAAATCTAAAACTTAGCGAGGTTTCTTCATTTCTGTTGACTACATTTTGATAGGCTTCAGTAAAAGCTTTTACATCAGCTGCTGATTTTTTTGTTGACATGTTGACAATATTGATGATCTCATCTTGATGATTTACATCATATACAGCTCTGATCATGCCACCTACGTCAAAAAAGTCACCTTGTTCAGTCACTAACCCATTTTCATCAAAATTAAAATACCAATAGCCGTTAAGATTGAGCTCTTTACCCGTAACCGCATGCGTACCAGTCCAATTTCCATAGGTTCTTACGCTTCCGTCAAGCTTTCCTTGATCGTCAGTTCCAGGCAGCCAAACCTCAGCTGTATATTTTATGTTATCAAACGCTTGATGGTATCCCTCTAGCATTTGAATGTAGGCTTCGTAACCCATAGGTTCAGAACCATAAAGAGGTGGAATTGATTTGATTTCTTTGCTGACTAAGGCTTTTTGACCTTCGAGATCTTCTGCACCATGTAACTCAAATAATTTTTGAGCATTTACTAAATTTTTTTGGTAGTTAGGATTGGAATTACAGCTTAAAAAGAATAAAGGGGATAAAAGAAAAATTATTTTTTTCATTGATTTATGGTTAATTGTATCTTTCATATGATAAGAAAGAGTTGAAAATACTCTTCACTTCGGGGAGCCCATTAAGGTATGTTATTATAATCAGAATATCATTGATTTTGTTCTTGATAAAGTGCCGCTTCAGCAAAAATTGCAGCTGGATCAACATAACAGCTGGTTTTGTTTATTTTGTCACCTTCCCATTGCCATCTACAGTGGCATGGATAAAAATACTCTTCACCACTTAGTTTTGATTTCGCAAACCAAATGAAGTCGTGAAATGTCTGAGTTTTACCATCTGACATATACCCTGTGTAGATCTTTCTATCATTATGCTTGATTTCATCAAATAATACGGAATGAAAATTATAGCCTTCGATAATCCCATCTACATCATACACTAAGTCGTTAAAAAAGTGCTGGCTTTCTGGTGTAAAATAATCTCTTGCAATTTCAAAATTTCCTGCTAAATAAGAATCAGCAAGCTTTTCAATTACTTTAGATTTTTCGTCTTCGTTTTTAATTATTCCATAGGATGTCTCTTTTTGTTCAGATATTTGAGAACATGATAAAAATATAAAAGTGATAAAAAAATAAATAGCTTTCTTCATTTAAATTGTTTTTTAGATAATAATACCTCTAATACAGAAAGAGTTGAATTATAAAATATTTTAGGGGTTAAAGTTTACAACTAAGATTTAGTGAACTCTGTAGAAAAAAGAATACAACGCATTTCTTTATGTGAGATCTTAGTTATTTAAATAAGTTCTGACCATATTATTCCATTTGCAAGGTAAAGTAGATCGAATAATCGAGGTCAGAATTGATTACGTTTGAATATAGAACATATTTTCTTTATCAAAGGAAAGAAGGAAAGTTATTTAATGAGAATAATGGTGACGTACCTCAGAACTATAAATATCAGGCCACTATAAAAGAATATTAATTAAATATAAAAGTGGTTTTCCTTCACTTCTTATAAAAAAAATTAAACCTACATTATCCATAGTGGTTGTTATTAATGTATTTTTTATGTAATCCTTCAGCAGACTATTTAGGGCATTTTTGTTCTGATTATGAGATTTTCGTAAAGAAAAAATGTTATATATTTTGTCTATAGTATTGTATACAATCAATAATAAAAATATAATTATCTGTATATCAATTATTTATACATATTACATGCAGTCACGTCCAGACCGCAAAGGGGTTTATAACTATGATAAGCCCCTTTTCAATAGCTCTAAAAATGTGCAGATCAAATTACTGGAAGAAAAAGCTAAAGCCAATGTTGCTCTAATAGAAGGAGTCAATCAGGAGCGACAACGAATTGCCATGGCTATCCACGATAGTGCCGGAAGTATGCTAACTGCCCTAACTGCCAATCTCCAAAGCCTCTATGAGAACGTCAAGGTCATTGAGGACTCTAAATATTTTGTTTGTGCTATGGGAATGGTAACTAAATTAAAGAATGAGCTGCGGAGCATATCGAATAACCTATATCCTAGTACACTTCAAAAATTAGGGCTAAAAGAAGAACTCAAAAGGCTAGGACAACAGATACAAGATATACATAAAATTCGCACTGATTTAGAAATCCAAAGTATCCAAAAGTTCCAATTAAATAAGAACTTAGAGTTACAGCTCCACTATATCACTAGAGAGATAATTGATAATGTCGCAGTACATGTAGAAGCTGATAACGTCTGAGTGCAGTTTACCGAATATCATAATGAAATCTGCCTGCTAATAGAAGATGACGGAAAGGGGTTCGATTATGAACAGTCAACAAAAAAAGGTCGAAGTGGTCTAATTAATCTAAACTACAGGGTAAAAGTATTAGATGGCTCTATCGATTATTATACCAAAATTGACAAAGGAAGCAGTATCACACTTAACATACCAATCAAAAGCTGATGCATGCGCTATGTGATAATCACGGGTGAAGTCTCAAGTGATCGTATAGGTGCTGCAATTGTCCAAGGCATAAAAAAATGCGCCCCGAATAGTCAATTCTATGCTATGGGTGGAGCGGATCTTAAAGTTACAGGTGCTGAAATATTTGAAGGTTTCCACGGCTTATCAATAATGGGATTTTCGAATCCGTTACAGAAGCTTTTAAACATCTGGAAAATCTACAAGAATGTTCAAAATAACATTAAATCCATAAATCCCGATGCGATAATTCATATTGATTCAGCTGGATTCAACTTAAGACTAGGTAGATGGGCTAAGGCCCAAGGATATACAACTATATACATTGCTCCTCCAAAGACCTGGGCTTCAAGACCAAAAAGAAATGAGGAGATTAAAGCCAACTTCGATCTCATATTTACATTATTCCCATTCGCTCAAGAATACTTCGCAGATCAAAAAATAGCTACCGAATTCTTAGGCCATCCTCTAATGGAAGGCCTGAGTACGAAGCTTCAATTGAAAGCAATTAAAAGAGTTCTAATCGCTCCTGGAAGTCGGACTCAAGAAGTGAAAGCAGTAATGCCAGTGCTATGGGATTACATGAAGGCTAAAGGCCAATATGAATTCACAATCAGCAAGGTCGGCCATATCGATTCATCTTGCTACTCATATGGCAAGCTCAGTACAAATCGAATAAGATTTAGCGAAAAGCCGCTGACCGAATTACTCAAAGAAGCAGACTTTGCAATAGTTACTTCTGGTACCGCCACATTAGAAGCAGCAATGCTTAACATCCCTCAAGTAATAATTTATAGGACTACCTGGCTCAACTATAATATCGCCAAATTACTGATCAACACGAATTACATCGGCCTTCCGAATTTGCTCGTTAATTCTGACATAGTACCTGAATTAATACAAGAAGAGCTAACCCTTAAAAATCTGCAAAATGCAATAGTACAAGTGCTGGATAACCTTGACAAATTAAAAGCTGGTTACGATGAAATCAGAGCCCACTTCGCAGATAAAAGCAGTGCAGATACAATTGCATATAGAATCAAGGTATTTCTCACGACTGCTTAAGATTAATAATTATTGTAATAAAACAGACTCGTAAGTGTATGTATATCAACAAGTAACATCACCTTGAGAAAAATACCGCCTCTATATACCTTAATCGTATCTATATTCTTTATGACACTTCTACTAACGTATGCGCAAGATGAATTGCCATCACTCTTTAAGGTGAACTTCTACATTATGGGTATGAAGGAAATCGTCGAAAGTATCACCTATGACATCGGCCGAAATATCGATTACTTAAATGAAGAATTCGAAAGGAAAATACTCTTTGAGATCGGAAGGCTATTTATGGACACTAATCATGCATATATTCCTGAACTTCATAAAGCAGCTGCAGGAAGAGGTGTGCAAGATATTGTCACCCTGATAAATAATATAGAAGAACCCTGATCAATAACCGTCTATCCATTTACTACTTATAGTGAATCAGAGGATGTCAGATCAATGATGGGCTTCACTCCTGTCCTAAGTCGTAATAGGCATACTTATCCTTTTAATTCTCCCAGATTCGATAAATTTCATTTCATATATCGGTTTGAAAGATCTCTCGACTCTTGTTCATCAAATGGGCCACTTTTAAGGGCTAAGTCACCCTTGGGAATTTAATAATATGAACAAGGATATTATGGGACTCAATGATGAATAGCTGTTGAGGATTAACCATATTACCTATAAATATGAAGTCCCAGCTTTCTCACTAGAGCTACTCGACAAAATGCATCTTTTTGCATTAACCTTTAGATCTTACTTATTCTCGTCACAAATTGGAGCAGAAGATAGTCCTTAAGACTGAGCTTCTTTTATCAATTTCTGAACATCCTCAAGTGATAGTGCCTCTAATTCCTCTTTTTCTAATTTCTTACCATTTACTTTTGGAATCTTGACACTCTTCTTCCCTACCCTAAAGAATGGACCCCATCTGCCATTTTCGATCGCTATTTTTTCTTTAGGCCATTGCTTAATATAGCGGTTAGCTTCTTTCTCAATCTTCGCTTTCACTAACTCGATAGCGTCATCCGCCAAGAGATTATCAAAATCATACTTCTTGCTGACGTTTGCGTACAATTTCTCCCATTTCACGAATGGTCCAAAACGGCCAACACCCTTTGTAATTGGCTTATCTTGATAGGTCGCAATTGGTCGCTCTTCTTCTCTTTTAGCTTCTATCTTTTCTATGGCTTCCTCCAATGTTACTGATAATGGATCCATCTTCCTTCCGAGGGAAATAAACTTCTCATCAAATTTCACAAACGGTCCATATCGCCCTGCTCCAATCTCTACTGGCTTATTTTCATATTCTCCTAAATTCTTAGGAAGCTGAAATAAGTCAATCGCTTCTTCATAAGATATAGTTTCCATGGATTGTCCTGGCCTAAGGTTGGCAAACTTGGGCTTCCCTTCCTCACCCACTTCCTCTCGGCTCCCTATCTGAACCACAGGACCATATCGAGTGATTTGTACTAATACGCTATGACCAGTTTCTGGATCAGTTCCTAATACTCTTGTGCCTCTTGCTCGGTCAGCAGTTTCTATGGTCTGCTCGACATCCTTGTGAAATGGACCATAAAATCCTTTTAACATCTCTTTCCACTCTGCCCCACCCTCGGCAATAACATCAAACTTCTCCTCCATACCAGCAGTGAAATCATAACTCATAATATCACCAAAATGAGTATCCAAGAAATCTGTTACAATCATCCCAATATCAGAGGAATATAGGCGATTGCTGGTTGCTCCAGTATTTTCAGTATCGGTTTTCTGCTCTATATTTCCATCTTTGAGTTTGATCACTCTATAATCTCTTGGATTCCCCTCCCTACTCTCTTTAGTAACATAACCTCTGGTCGGGTCCATGATCTTACTAATTGTTGGTGCATAGGTAGATGGTCTTCCGATTCCTAACTCCTCTAATTTTTTCACCAGGCTTGCCTCTGTATATCTTGCGGGTCCTCGAGTAAATCGTTCCGTTGCCTTGATATGCTCTAATGATAGGTCTTGACCTACTTTCAGCGGTGGCAATATTCCTCTGGTATCCTCAGGGTCATCGTCATCCTTAGATTCCATATATACCTTCAAGAATCCATCGAATTTCAAGACCTCACCGAAGGCCTTAAGAGTACTATCTTTTTGCGTTGATATACTTATATCAACAGTAGTTTTCTCTAACTGAGCATCAGACATCTGGGATGCGATGGTTCGCTTCAATATCAGCTCATATAATCTCTGCTGATCACGATCCGACGTTACAGACTTACGATCGATGTATGTAGGCCTGATAGCTTCGTGAGCCTCTTGAGCGTTCTTATCCTTAGACTTGAACTGTCTAACCTTATGGTACTCTTCTCCAAACGTACTCTTTATCTCTTCTCCGATAGTGCCTATAGCCATACCACTCAGTGATGTGGAGTCAGTTCTCATATATGTAATGAACCCTTGTTCATATAAACGCTGAGCATTTGACATCGTTCTATTTACACTGAATCCCAACTTTCTTGAGGCCTCCTGCTGTAATGTAGAAGTTGTGAATGGAGCAGCCGGCTTTCGTTTAGTAGGCTTAGTCTTAATATCCTCAATGACATACTTTGCACCCTTAAACTTCTCTATGAACTGTAGAGCATCGTCTTCTGACCCTAAGCGATCACTCAATTCAGCTTTTAGAATTACTTTAAAACCATTAGAATCTTTCACCTCGAACTCTGCTGTTACCTTAAAGTAAGGTTGAGTTTCGAAAGCTTGAATTTCTCTCTCTTTCTCTACAATTAACTTTACAGCAACTGATTGTACTCGCCCAGCACTAAGTTTATTTTTCACTTTACGCCATAGTACACCGCTTAACTCAAAACCAACTAATCTATCTAATATCCTTCTGGCTTGTTGAGCATTGACTAAGCCTTGATCCACAAGTCTTGGACTCTGTATAGCTTTTTGAATGGCAGGCTTAGTAATCTCTCTGAACACAATCCTCTTAGTAGTCTGAGGATCTAATCCTAACACCTCACATAGATGCCATGAAATGGCCTCTCCCTCTCGATCCTCGTCCGTTGCGAGCCAGACTTCACTTACTTTCTTAACCGCAGATTTCAGCTCTTTAACCACTTTAGTTTTCTCAAGAGAAACCACATATTTCGGTTCGAAATCATTTTCTATAGCCACACCCTTGGACCCTTTGTCAAGATCCCTGATATGCCCATAACTTGACTTCACTTTGAAATCTTTTCCAAGATATTTTTCTATGGT
>CACLQQ010000093.1 GCA_902609095.1 uncultured Bacteroidota bacterium
CAAGCTAAACTAAAAATGACAGAGGTGGCCAAGAAGTCTATTGACGCAGGAATTGTTGAGGACAAGATTGACTCATTTATTGATCACTTTCCATTTCACCTCACAGGGAGTTATGGAACTAATACATAATTGTGTTGAGATTTCAGGAGGCTCTAAAGTCATCATTTGCGGTGCTGGTTCTGGAATACAAGATTTGGGTATCCGATTAGTTTAGAAATAGTCTAATACGCCCAAAGTATATTATATTATTATGTCCTATTTGGATTGGGATCATATTCAGAGGTATCCATTTTTTATTCCTGCTTATCTCCAGGGAGTCAAGACCAATATATATGGGTATCGTTTGAATATTTAAGAGAATTTTATAAAACATCAAAATTTCTCCACTTTTCCAGTTGACCTTAGCGATATGACGTCAACCGTTAACTTATTTAAATGGAATAAGTCTTTATTTAGCATTCTATAAAAATAATAGTAGGAGATCCTTGTTATTGATAGTTATTATTTCTGGATTGTCGTTTCGATTGTTAAGTCAAGATGTACCCATACCATCTTCTTACTTTCAGGATATAACTGAAGTTCCAGAATCATACGAAGATCATACAGTGGCCATCAGGATGATTGAAGGATTAGGGTTCTGATTTGGGGGGGCAGAAGGACTAACTGAAGAAAACTACTTGTTTGCTGCTTCTAAAGATGTCCGTACCATCGATGAAACCTTAGATCATATAGTTGGCCTGTCTAATGTCATCTTAAATGCTACTCATGGCAAGGTTAATAGTGTGGTTGATATGTCGAAATTAAGTTACAAGGCTAAAAGAGAACTGGTTTTAGACAAATTGTATCAAGCCCGTTTGAAATTGAGCAAAAGTAATTCAGAAGATATGGAAACTATGGATATGATCTTCAAAAGAGGAGAGTCAAAACGACGTTATGATTTTTGGTTTACTATTAATGGACCAATATCTAACGCACTATGGCATGTTGGCCAAATAGTAGCTCAGAGACGTATGTCGGGAAACCCTTTTAATGGTAAGGTCAGTGTTTTATCAGGGACGGTTCGACCTTAGTTCATTATTTTTAGCGGCATCTTGATTTCAATATTTTAAGCGTGTTAGGAATCTTCTTAGATTTCTGAGCGATTTTTGCCAGAGTAATTTCTATTCCGCCAAATCCAAATATTAATGTTTGTGAGCCCCCATTAGCCCCGTTGGGGAAGTAAGGACTAATTGCTCTGCCACCACTACACTCAGACATTACACCAAATGGTCTAACGGCATTACCTCGGTATCTTTTAATCCAGTATGTGTAGGGTCTTTTCGGATCACCAAATTTAGCCTCGATAGTGGTAAGAGTAGAAAAACCCATAGCTGGACCATCAAGAGATATTCTTGGGCGATAGGATGATATATCTTTAAGTATCTATTTGACCTTAATTTAGTAATTCAGTGGATGTGCTAATATGTTAACATCAGCCTGCTTGATTTTGGTGCCGTCATAAGTTTCATTTGCTATAGTTACACCATATTCAAAGTAGGCCATCTTAATCCTTTTTGCTGCATAGTGAATAATTCTGCTTTTTGCAGATTCTTTAAGAAATCTACAGGACAAACTTTCTTATCGTCATAATCTCAGGATTAGTCATGCCTGTAACCTGCTTATATCATATAATTAGTTATCTATCAGAAATATATGGATAGAATCCTGATTCCCTGATCAGGCCACATTCAATAAGGCTTTTTAGTCACAAAATGAGATGGACTCCCAAGTTCTACAGATCTCAATATTAAATTTGGTCCCGATTCGATAGAACTATTGATCCTCTAACACATTATTATTTTTATGCCTAATAATCCAGTGATAACCATCCTAGTTGGTACTAATGCTCATAGCAGAACTACTCGAGCAGTTGCTTTAGCATATGAATCTATATTAAGTGATCGGAAAATACCTTATCAACTTTGTGATTTAAAGGATATTCCTCGGGATATCATAGCTCCTGATATGTACTATAATCGATCAGAGTCTTTTGTATCTTTTCAAGAGAACTATCTTTTTCCCACGGATAAATACATCATTGTTATACCAGAATATAATGGAGGTATACCTGGAATATTCAAATTAATGATGGACTGTACTGAAATAACTGAAGCTTGGTGGGGTAAGCAAGCATGCTTAACCGGAGTAGCCTCTGGTCGATCTGGGAATTTGAGAGGTTTAGATACCCTAACGAACTATCTTAATTATTTGAAAGTAGATGTATTCAAAAATAAGATACCCATCTCAAGAGTAGATGAATTAGTAGAGGAGGGAAAACTAATCGATAAGTCAACCTTACAAATAATCGAAGAACAATTAGATCAATATTTAGAATTCTGATGGAGTATCTGTCGCCAATTTAGCATAACTCAACATAAATATTTGAGAGTGCTCCATACATTATACCTTTAACTAATATGTATAGTCAATGGTGCATCTCGAAGCACCTCATAACCAATTGATTCACAGGTTATAGAGTCGCCGATGGGCGGCTTTTTTTATGTCCATGGTGAAGCTCATATCATCATATTTGAATGTAAATAGAGCATCATCTACAGAGTGATCTAAATATAGTTGTATCCTGGAACCTTTTAATCGCCAATGATCAATAAAGTTAGGCAGGCGGTGTAATGGTTTATATCCTTGAATTAATTCTGTATCGATGCTGATAGGTTTATCGAGTAAGATTAGTCTTATTCCTTCTAAATTTAGGTCGTTTAATAGCTTAATTCTGCTTCGATGAATGCCTTCAAAAGCAATCTTAAGTAAGAAAAGCTTAAGTACTTTCTTTCTTAGGCAAAATTCGGTATTAGGAACCTTTGACCTGATTACTCCAGTTCGTAGCCTTCGTTCTATAAATGGTTTAGAACTCACAACATCATGCTCAAATCGGGCAAATCTATTATTACAATTACTACATACAGTACCTTTAGGTAAGATATAGTGTATGTTTCCTAAAGATCTTGGGACTATGTGTTCTATGGTAGTGTTGGTGTGATCCCTTAAGCAGACGATGCACTTTGACATAGCATAGAATCATTCAAATGGATACTTTAACCCGATCTGTTCACGTGTAGAGTCCATCGAGCTCATGAGACTTTGACTGAATTTATGAGTCAATACACTAGATTCTATTTTACCTTTTATCAGGCATTGCTGAACCTCTTCAATCTCATATCGATATCCGAAACAATCATCTTTATAAGTCCAAGTATTAACCAGTCCTCCTTTGTTATATAGAGATATTTCTCTGGCCTCATGCCAGCGTCTATGCAGAACGATATATCCCTTAGGACCTGAGATCTTCGCTGTAGTCGGGGAGTCTGCAAATATGGTTGTATTTAAGCTGGCCAAAGTGCCATCATCCCATGATAATGAAATTGCCGTACTGCCATCAACCTGAGTTTCAGTCATAGTCGTCATAGCTTTTATTTCTTTAGGTCGTCCTTTGAGTAAATGAGCTAAAAACAACGGATAAATTCCAATATCTAAAAGTGCACCTCCTGCTAAGTCAGCATTGTACAATCTCTTAGAATAATCTACAGGAGCCATGAATCCAAAGTCTGCCTCTATCATTTTTATATTACCGATAGCACCGTCGGCGATGAGCTCATTCATCTTACGTATCGATGGAAAGAATGCCGACCATATTGCCTCCATCAAAAAGCACTTGTTCTCTACGGCTACAGTGATCATTTCATCAATCTGTTTTTTGTTGATGGCCATTGGTTTTTCGCAGAGCACATGATTACCATTTCGTAAGCACATGATTGCATTTTCACAGTGGTATGTATGTGGAGTAGCGATATAGATGATGTCTACTTCTGTTGATTGAGATAATTCCTCATAGGAACTATAACTATTGGGAATTGCATATTCAGTGGCGAATGCCTTGGCCCTATCCATAGACCTGGAAGCTACAGCGGTAATTTTGTTGCCTTGAATCTGTTGTAAATCGGAACAGAACTTATATGCTATTTTACCTGGTCCTAATATGCCCCACCTAATGGTTTTTTCTTGACTCATTATTTAGTTGTATTAGACGGTATATGCTCAATTTTGAAATTGCAGCTATTGGCTATAAAGCACATCTCATTTGCTTTGTGATGTAGCTTATGAGCTAAGGATATCTTATTATCTTTTACTACAATTACTATAGGCTTAAGAATTACGGAGCTAAACGCTCCAGATCCATCCTCTTTTTCCATCATAACTCCTTCTGGTTCGTCGGTATATACTAATACTATTATATAATTCGCCGAGCATAGGTGTAGATACCATAACATATGACAGCTGGCTATAGATGACGAGAATAGTTCCTCAGGATTGTACCTGTTATGATCTCCTCTAAAGGAAGGGTCGGAGGATCCTAAAATACTTGTGGTTTTATCTGTACCACTTATATTATGATCTCGAGAATAGGATCTATAGTCAAACGTTCCTGAATCTTTATTACCTGTCCACTCAAGATGTATGTTATAGTTATGCTTTTTCATAAGCGTTGATTTGGTGATTATCACAGTAGGAGAGATAAGGTAAAAGAAATTCTGTATTTACGATAGTCCCAGATAGATTACAGTTCAAGCTATCTTCATATGATTGTTCAGTTGGTATAATCAGGCTTTTGAGTCTCTTGATAGTTCCTATGTTTCCATCGACTAATTCTACCGTATCAGGTAAGAGACTCCTTAATAGTGGTTTGAAATAAACAAAATGCGTACAGCCTAAAACGATTGCTCCCACTTCTTTTAGATTAAGGCGATCAAATTTGCTCTCAAGTATCGTTTTTAATTGGTTGGTGTGAAAAGTGGAATTTTCAGCTGCTTGAACTAACTCTGGAGCCGGGATCGGTATAATTTGCTCTTCTGCATTGAGGATGGAAATGAGTCTTTTTAGTTTTTGTTCTTTCAAGGTCAATTCGGTAGCCAATAAGATGATTTTCTTTTTACCGGCTATGGCTAAAGCAGGTTTTACTGCGGGCTCCATTCCTATAATTGGATAATCACACTTGATTCTCAGCTCATCAACAACAATGCTTGTAGCTGTATTACAGGCGATGACACAAGCCTTTACTCCTTTAGGATCTATTTCCTCAAAAGCATCTAAAATAATTTTTTTAACCTGTTCAGAAGATTTATTTCCATAGGGCGAATTTTTAATATCTGCGTAGTAGGTATAACGTTCAAGCGGCAATACTTTGATAGCTTGATGGAGAACTGTTAAACCTCCAACACCTGAATCAAATACATAAATAGATTTTGACATTTGGATCCTTTACTTGAATGGTTTAAGATATATTTTGGATGGTATCAATGGCTGATTGCATATTCATATGATGACATTCCTTCTTTTTAGTCAGTTTGGTTTTTTTATAAATCTTTTACAGGCCCAATTGCTCTGGCGACATGTAATTCGATTTCTCGTTCTGATAACCACTTATTGATGTCGTGAATCGTACGTATTCCTGAAGCGTCAATGAAATGAATATTACTTGCATCTAAGACTAAGTGGTGTATATCCCGTGGACATTCTTCTACATACTTCTCTAAACATAGTATGAAATGATTACAATTACCAAAGTATAACTGATCATTAAATCTTACTATTAATATATCATTGATTGGATTAGCATTGGGATATCGATCAATATTTCGATAATACGTGGTCTCTGGAAGATTACCTAATACATTTACTGTTGGTGTAGAACTACGATAGAGTACGGTAAGTAAGGATAAAATAATTCCAAATAATACGCCATAAGTGATTCCAGCGATTATCGTAGTCACAAAGGTGACAGACATCATAACGAAGTCAATCTTTGAGATTTGATATAAGGTTTTTATTTCAGAGGGCTCAATCAGTCCCCGTATAGACACTATGATTATAGCTGCCAATAGTGCTTTGGGTAGATAATAGAAATAAGGTGTAAAAAATAGTAAGGTAAGAGTGATTAATAAGGCCATTATCAGCGTGGATATTGTACTCTTTGCTCCAGCTTCATCATTAATTACGGATCTACTGAAGCTTCCTGATGTCGGCATGGATTGAAAAAATCCACCAATTGCCCTTGATGCGCCAATGGCAATCAACGCTTGATTCGTATCAATTTTATAAGTTGTGTTTTTGGATTCGAGTGTCCTCGCAATACTCAGGTTTTCGACTATCCCAATTACTACTAAACTAAGTATGGTAACCGATTGATCACTGAGTAGTACAATATCAATATTTGGGAATTTAAATGATGGAAAGTCTTTAGGAATGTGGCCAACTATACTGACGCTTTGATATTGTAGCAGGAAGTAGGATAGCAAGGTCATTAGAACGACCATTATAAGGGTGCCGGGAACTCTTTTACTAATTTTCTGTATTCCAATAATTCCGAAAATGGATAGCAAGAACGTACCTATTGTGTACGGGTTTATTTCGCGAGCATGCTTAAGTACTGCTATCAACTTCATCAACCGATGATTAATATAAGATAGATCAAATCCAGTAGCGTCGGTTAATTGAGATATTCCTATGATGAAAGCGGCTGCAGTTGTAAATCCCAAAATAACTGGGTAGGATAAAAAATGGGTGATGATCCCCAATTTGAATATCCCGAAAAGAGATTGTATGATTCCTGCATATATACCCATAGTGATGGCATATTGCATATACCGTTCTCCATAAGGACTCATCACTTTGGCTAATCCGCTGAAAATCAATATTGATGTAATGGCAACAGGTCCGACTGATAGTTGCTTAGATGTACCTAAGAGCCCGTATATGATCAGAGGTACTATAGATGCATATAGTCCATATATAGGTGAGAATCCTGCCAGCTGAGCATAAGCTATAGCCTGAGGTATCAGTACTATTCCGACAAGTAAACCAGCGTTAATGTCTTTCCTGAAATCTGAAAAGTCGTAGTTTTTGAGCTGATTAAATATTGGTAGCGAAAACTTAATCTTATTATTTATTAGTCTTTAAATACTTCTTTTAAAAGTCTGCCTGATGCTCCATTAGGCTGAGAAACCTGTAAAAGAGCTGCAATTGTTGGAGCGATATCTATAACATTTGCACG
>CACLQQ010000094.1 GCA_902609095.1 uncultured Bacteroidota bacterium
GATCAATACGAGTTTGACGGTGATAACGCTTCAGTTGTCCAAGGTTCTGCTCTTAAAGCATTAGAGGGAACTGATGAAGGTAAAAGCCAGATTATGGAGCTAATGAATGCTGTTGATGCAGATATTCCTGAGCCGGTGAGAGATGTAGACAAAGATTTCTTAATGCCAATTGAAGATGTATTCTCTATAACTGGTAGAGGTACAGTTGCGACAGGTAGAATCGAAAGAGGTGTTATCAATACTAATGAACCTGTAGAAATTGTAGGTATGATGGATCCAGAAGCTAAACCACTTTCATCTACAGTTACAGGTGTTGAGATGTTTAGAAAAATATTGGAGAGAGGAGAAGCTGGTGATAATGCTGGTATCCTACTTAGAGGTATAGAGAAAACAGATATCAAGAGAGGGATGGTTATCGTTAAGCCTGGTTCAGTTAAGCCACATTCTAAATTTAAGTGTGAAGTATACGTTTTAGGTAAGGACGAAGGTGGCCGTCACACTCCATTCTTCAACGGTTATAGACCGCAATTCTATTTCAGAACTACAGATGTTACAGGTGATGTAAGTCTTCCTGATGGTGTTGAAATGGTAATGCCTGGTGATAATGTATCATTAGAAGTATCATTGATTAACCCTATCGCAATGGAGAAAGGATTAAGATTTGCGATTAGAGAAGGCGGCAGGACAGTAGGTGCAGGTCAGGTAACAGAAATATTAGATTAATATACCGCAATGCCTTAGGAGGGGTTCTAACTTTTAGAATTCTCTCATGAAATTATAAATGTTTGGAAGTGTCACTGTCAAGTGGCACTTCTTTTCATCTTAATTTTGTCGTATTTAGACTTAGCAAATGTGTAAATGTCTAAATGCCACGAGAATAGGGGAGTAGCTCAGTTGGTAGAGCGGTGGTCTCCAAAACCATAGGCCGCGGGTTCGAATCCTGTCTCCCCTGCAATGTTTTATAAATCTTGAGGAATTGATAATCCTCTATTATTAAGAATACATGGATACTATAGTCCTATATATAAAAGAGAGTTACAATGAGCTATTGCACAAGGTGACTTGGCCTTCGCTCTCAGACTTATTGAGTAGTACTACGGTGGTGCTAATAGCTTCTGCAATTATTGCTCTTTGCATCTTAGTCATGGATATCATTTCCCGAGGTGTACTGGATAATGTTTACAACATTGGGATCTAAACATACAAGATGACGGAAGTAAGTACTAAGTGGTATTCGCTCAGGGTGATCAGTGGCAAAGAGCGAAAAATCAAAGAAAGAATTGAACTTGAGATAGAAAGATCCAAGTGGGCTGAGGTTGTGACTCAAGTACTAGTACCGTCTGAGAAGGTTTATAAGATTCGTAACGGTAAGAAGGTTATTCTGGAGAGGAACATTTTACCAGGATATATTCTAATAGAAGCTAATCCAGAGAAGTTTTCATCTGAGATAATTACTGGTATTGCGAATATTCCTAATGTCATTCATTTCTTAGGACGTAATAAGCCTATTCCTATGCAGGAGTCTGAGGCGAATCGCATGTTAGGAAAGGTTGATGAATCACAAGATATCGGAGAGGCAATGATAGAGCCATTTCTTGTGGGAGAATCTATCAAGATCACAGATGGTCCATTTAATGGGTTTATCGGAGATGTGAAAGAGGTGAATGAAGAAAAGAAGAAGTTAAAAGTAATTGTTAAAATATTTGGTCGAGGTACTGAAGTTGAGCTCAATTTCATCCAGGTTGAAAAACAATCATAATTATGGCAAAAGTTGTACAAACTTTTTTGAAGCTACAAGTTAGAGGTGGCGCAGCTAATCCATCACCTCCAGTAGGACCTGCTTTAGGTGCTAAAGGAGTAAATATCATGGAGTTTTGTAAACGTTTCAATGCTAAAACTCAAGATCAACAAGGTAAGTTGCTCCCTGTAGTCATTACAGTTTATCAAGACAAGTCATTTGATTTTGTTATCAAAACACCTCCAGCGGCTGTACAGTTGCTGGAGAAAGCTAAACTAAAAAAAGGATCTCCAGAGTCTAATCGAAACAAAGTAGGTTCTGTTTCTTGGGATGATGTGAAAGCGATAGCAGAAGATAAAATGCCTGATTTAAATGCCTTTACAATTGAGTCTGCAATGAAAATGATCGCAGGTACTGCAAGAAGTATGGGTGTTATGATAAAAGGTGATGCTCCGTGGGAAACCGCTGAAGTTTAACATTATTATTCACTAATAGGGAGCTCAGTCATTTGAGCGTTAAAACCTTTAAAAATTAAGAAATGGCAAAATTGTCAAAGAAAAGAAAAGCAGCGCTCGAAAAAGTTGACGCTGACAAGTTGTATTCCTCAAGTGAGGCTATGGCCTTAGTTAAGGAAGTAAACTGTACTAATTTTGATTCCTCAGTTGATCTACACATAAAGTTAGGTGTCGATCCTAAAAAAGCTGACCAAGCAATTCGAGGAACTGTATCTCTTCCAAATGGTACAGGAAAGAATAAAACTGTACTTGTCTTATGTACGCCTGATAAAGAGCAAGAAGCAAAAGATGCTGGTGCTGATCACGTAGGCTTAGACGAGTATATTCAAAAGATTCAGAAGGGCTGGACTGATATAGACGTAGTTATCGCTGCTCCTAATGTGATGGCTCAATTAGGTCGTGTAGGACGAATTCTTGGACCACGAGGATTGATGCCGAATCCTAAAACTGGAACTGTTACTCCTAATGTAGGTGCTGCGGTAAAAGATGTAAAGGGTGGTAAAATCTCATTCAGGGTTGATAAGTATGGTATAATTCACTCGCCAATAGGTAGAGTGAGCTTTACTTCTGAAAAATTATTGGATAACGCAGAGGAGTTAATGGGAACATTGATGAAAATGAAGCCATCTTCTGCAAAAGGAACATACGTTAAATCTATCAGTGTGGCTTCTACTATGAGTCCAGGGATAGCAATTGATCCTAAATCTTTCAAATAGAAATATCATGACAAGAGAACAAAAAGCTTCGGCAATAGAGGAGTTAAAAGAATCCTTCGGTAATCATCAATTCTTCTATTTGACTGATTCTTCTGCTATGTCAGTTGAGCAAATTAACAAGTTGAGAGGGTTGTGCTTTGAGAAAGGCATTAGGATGCAAGTTGTTAAGAACACTTTAGCGCAAAAGGCATTAGAATCTTTTGACGAAGATCAAGGATATGGTGGGTTGTATGATTCACTCAAAGGGCCTACAACCATTATGTTTGCTGCTAATGGTAGTGTTCCTGCGAAAGTTATCAAGGAGTTTAGAAAGGACGGAGAAAAGCCTGTTCTAAAAGCTGCTTATATTGATAAGGATGTATTTGTTGGGGATGATCAACTTGGTATACTCAAGTCCCTCAAGTCTAAAGAAGACTTGATTGGAGACATCATTCTATTGTTGCAATCACCAATGAAGAACGTTGTTGGATCTCTTAATTCAGGATCAAGGACGATTGGTGGATTGTTAAAGGCGCTCGAAGAGCGTGCCGAGAACTAAATTTGGCTTCCAAGACAACTATTTATATGTACTAATTATTTACGCGCCATTATTTTATTTATTAATTAAAAAAAGAAAACTTAAATGGCTGATTTAAAAGAAATTGCAGAACAGTTAGTAAACCTTACAGTCAAAGATGTAAAGGAGTTAGCTGATATATTAAAAGATGAGTACGGTATCGAACCAGCAGCAGCTGCAGTAGCAGTAGCGGCTGGCCCAGCAGCAGGAGGTGGAGACGCCGGAGAAGCAGCTGAGCAAACAGAGTTCGATGTAATACTTAATTCTGCTGGAGCAGCAAAACTTGCTGTTGTAAAAGAGGTTAAAAACCTTCTTGGTGTAGGTCTTAAAGATGCAAAAGCATTAGTAGATGGTGCACCTGGCTCAATTAAGGAAAAAGTATCTAAAGAAGAAGCTGAGTCTTTAAAGGCGGCTTTAGAAGGAGCTGGTGCTGAAGTAGAGTTAAAATAATTCTGCTTACAGCAATTATGCTTATTAGGATTTTTCCTTACGTATAAGAGATATAGCTTTGTCAAAATGAATGTTTTGACGAAGCTTTTTGTGCTTGTAGATTTTGTGTTTTGTTCTATTTAGAGAATGTTTTAAAATAAAGTTCGAATGGCATCCAACGGAACCATAACTACCCATACTAAGCCAAGAGTAAATTTTGGTAAAATTAAATTGCCAAGTAGCTATCCTGATTTATTAGAGATACAGCTCAAAGGCTTCCAAGAATTCTTTCAGTTGGAAACTACTCCTGAGAATAGAGGACATGAAGGTCTCTTTAGAGTATTTCAGGAAAATTTTCCTATTACTGATGCGAGGAACATCTTCGTGTTAGAGTTTTTGGATTATTTCATTGATCCACCAAGATATGATATCAATGAATGCATGCAGCGTGGATTAACCTATAGCGTTCCGTTGAAAGCTAAACTTCGATTATCATGTAATGATGAGGAGCATGTTGATTTCCAAACTATTGTTCAGGATGTATTCTTAGGGAATATACCATATATGACCCCTAAGGGTAACTTTGTTATCAATGGTGCCGAGCGTGTTATTGTTTCTCAGCTCCATAGATCCCCTGGAGTATTTTTTAGTTTGAGTTATCACCCTAACGGTTCTAAACTCTATTCAGCTCGGGTTATCCCGTTCAAAGGAGCCTGGATGGAATTCGCTACTGATATTAACAATGTCATGTATACGTACATTGACAGAAAGAAAAAATTCCCTGTTACTACACTACTGAGATCAATAGGATTTGATTCAGATAAAGATATTCTGAATTTATTCGGTCTTTCAGAAGAAGTTAAGGTAACCCAATCTGCATTAAGAAAAGCTGTCGGAAGAAAGCTTGCAGCGAGAGTTCTGCGTAAATGGACAGAAGACTTCGTGGATGAAGATACAGGGGAGGTTGTAACAATCGAACGGAATGAAATCATCTTAGAGCGAGATATCGTCCTTGATGAAGAAAATGTAAAATTAATCGAGGAGGCCTCAGTAGAAACAATCATTCTTCAGAAAGAAGATATAGAAGAGGATCACTCTATAATTTATAATACACTTCAAAAAGATCCATCGAGTTCTGAAATTGAAGCTGTACAACATATCTATCGTCAGTTAAGAGGTACAGATCCACCAGATGAAGAAACAGCTCGTGGAATAATTGATAAGTTATTTTTCTCAGATAAGAGATATAATTTAGGAGAGGTAGGTAGATATAAAATCAATCGGAAGTTAGAGACTAATGTTGATTTAGAGACATTGGTATTGACCAAAGATGATATTCTTGCGATCGTCAAGTATTTGGTTTTATTGGTGAACCAGAAGGCAGAATTAGACGATATCGATCACTTAAGTAATCGTAGAGTAAGAACGGTAGGTGAGCAATTATATGGTCAGTTTGGTGTCGGTTTAGCGAGAATGGCTCGTACGATCCGTGAACGTATGAATGTTAGGGATAATGAGGTATTTACGCCGATTGATTTGATTAACGCAAGAACTCTTTCTTCAGTTATCAACTCATTTTTTGGAACTTCTCAATTATCTCAATTCTTAGATCAGACCAATCCGCTTTCAGAAATTACACATAAGCGAAGAATATCTGCTTTAGGCCCAGGTGGTTTGAGTAGAGAGAGAGCTGGTTTTGAGGTAAGAGATGTTCATTATAGCCACTACGGCCGATTATGTACGATTGAGACTCCTGAAGGTCCTAACATTGGTTTGATATCTACACTATGTGTACATGCCAAGGTCAATAAAATGGGATTCTTAGAAACTCCATATAGACCAGTTGAAGATGGCAAAGTGGATTTAGATGGAGAGGTGCAATATTTATCAGCTGAAGGCGAAGATTTCAAGAAGATCGCTCAGGCTAATGCTCTGCTTGCAGAAACTGGTGCATTCCAATCTGACAGAATTAAGAGTAGAGAGCATGGAGACTTCCCAGTTCTCGAACCTAATGACGTCGAGTATATGGATGTTGCTCCTAACCAGATTGTTGGTGTGTCTGCCTCATTAATTCCATTCTTGGAAAATGATGACGCAAACCGTGCATTGATGGGATCAAATATGCAGCGTCAAGCCGTGCCATTAGTGAAACCTCAGAGTCCTATCGTTGGAACGGGTATTGAAGCTAAGGTAGCGCAGGATAGCCGAATGCTAATCAATGCTGAAGGTGATGGTGTAGTAGAATATGTGGATGCCAACGAGATCATCATTAAGTATGATAGAACAGATGAGGAAGAGTTAGTTTCATTCGATAACAATATTAAAAAGTATAAACTCACTAAGTTTAGAAGAACTAACCAAGGAACTTCAATCAACCTTAAACCTCTTGTCAGGAAGGGTGATCGTGTTACTAAAGGAAGTTTGCTTTGTGATGGTTATGCTACAGAGAAAGGCGAATTAGCCTTAGGTCAAAATCTTAAAGTGGCATTCATGCCATGGAAAGGATACAATTTTGAGGATGCAATAGTACTCTCTGAAAGAGTTGTGAAAGAAGATGTATTCACATCGATTCATGTAGAAAGCTTTGAGCTTGATGTTCGTGACACTAAGTTAGGAGAGGAAGAATTAACTAATGATATTCCTAATGTTAGTGAAGAAGGTACAAAAGACTTAGATGAGAATGGTATCATCAGGACAGGAGCTTGGGTAAAAGAAGGGGATATTCTAATAGGAAAAATCACTCCTAAAGGGGAATCTGACCCAACACCAGAAGAGAAGCTATTAAGAGCCATATTTGGGGATAAGGCAGGTGATGTTAAGGATGCTTCACTTAAAGCTAAGCCTTCTATGAAGGGTGTTATTATAGATAAGCGTCTGTTCGCAAGAGCCAAGAAAGACAAG
>CACLQQ010000095.1 GCA_902609095.1 uncultured Bacteroidota bacterium
ATAGCATTTTGTTGACGTCAGATGGACTAGAGTAGTCCTCAGCGAATCTTAGACCTGTAGTCATATCCATAAGGTCACAAATTTTAATCTTTGCTCTCGGGTCATTTTTCCGTTGATGCCACTCAGGTACATCTGCTATTTCATCGAGATTTAATGCGCCATCCCTAACTCGGAGGCCCATTAAGGCATTAGTTACGCTTTTGGTCATGGACCATCCTAATAAGGGAGTGTCTTTAGTGAAACCATCAGCGTATTGCTCCTTTACTATCTTGCCTCTGTACACTACGAGGGCCGCTCTCGTATACCTCGGATTATTGGCATGTGGCTCCTTAAAGGCGTACTCAAAAGCTTCTTCAATTTTTGATAGATCTAATCCATCTGGTATAGGTAATGTATCAACTTGACCATATGGCCAGATTGTATCAGCAGGAGAGTTTGAGGGAGGCCAGATTCCTATAACTTGATTTCTGAGTACATCCTCCTCGATTTCTGAAACCAGAGTGCAACCAATATTCGGCCGATATATTGCTTTTCTTTTGATCCCTAAGAATGATGCTGATGCCGATTGATCAGTCCGATCTACCGATGTTCCTATGAAGGATGCGGCACTAACGGCGATATCTTGAGATAAGACAGATTCTGGATCTCTGCCAGATACGTATACGCACGAGCACATGATCTTTGCATTATATCCTGCGGCAATATTGATTATATGATAAGTGTAGTTGCCTACTTCAAATACTATTATTGCGAGAATAAGCAGTATGATAGACTTAATGGGCTTTTGCATAAAGAGATTTATAGAAATTGGGCAGAAAAGTCTGTTTGTACTTTAATTAAAACTTATAACTGAGGTTCAAATTAATAGTTTGTGGTAAGAGATTAGTCTCAGTACCTAAAATAGTATTAATAAGTTTATCATCGTTCTGACGTTTAGAGTCTATCGAGAAGATATACTGTAGGTAATTGACATTGTTTCTATTAGTAAGGTTGAATATAGAAACGCCTATTGTAGCCTTATGATTATTAATTAAGAAGTTGAAATCTATACTGGTATCAAGTCTAAAGTAATATGGTAATCTACGCTGTCTATCTCGGGGATTGATGTTGTGCCGATTATTATTGCGATCGAATAGAACTAAATCGGTGTACGGCCGTCCTGAGCTGTAGCACACATTTACACTAAATTCAAATTTTTTAAGATTTACATTATTGACTAATTTGAGTTGGTGGCGACGATCTTCTTGAGAGGGGTATTCTGAACCTTGAGCGATCTCTTTGAAAGAATAAGTACCCTTACTCAGAGTATAGGCTATCCAGCCGGAATAAGTCTTGTCTGAATAGGACAAACTAAAATCTGCCCCATAGTTTTTATTAATTCCCGAATAGAGTCTATAACTCACGAAGCTGCCCATATCAATATTTTCAACAAACTGACTATTAAAAAACGCATATTCGTTAACGCCGTGAGTGGTGCGGTAGAATCCCTCTATATCAAGTGCAAACCTTCCTAACTTATAGATACCTCCCCACATAAAATTATTACTGCGATTAACTGGGATTAGTGCACTTCCCCCAATTACCCATAGAGACTGAGTCCTGCCCTGAGGTGTTTCAAAAGACAATTCTTTTGCAAACTGATATTGCCTTCCAGCAGATGCCTTTAATGAAAAGTTTTTATTAATGCTTTTAGCAACATTTACTCTTGGTGAGAAGTATAATTCATCTGTAGGTGAGAAGTAGGTGGATCTGATCCCTGCATTTATAGTCCAGCCATTAGATAGATACAATTGAGCGGAACCGAAACCACTATAGATGTGAGCATTTAATCTATTGCTGAACTGTTCGATTTGTTCTCCAGAGATATCTAAGCTGCTCTTTTTATAGCTATAGTCCACCCCCAATTTTATGTTCCATTGATCATCAGATTGATGACTTAGATATATCCTGGTTCCTAAGTCATCTATGTAATTGTTTAGGAAATTTCCTCTTGAATATGGGTCCGGGTTATAAGGATTATTAGTAGTGATAGATGTGGTAATCTCAGAGTCATTATAGCACCTGCTAAAGTAAGCATTGGTGTTCAGTGACCATGAGTCATTAATCTTAGACGAAACATTCAAACTTGCTCCTAAGTTTGACCAATTTTCCGTGTTGTCAAAGTTCTCGGTGATTTGAATTCTACGTCGATCCCTCTTGTTTTCAAAAGTATTACTATAACTATTGTTTAATTTATCATTACTACTGTAAAAATTTAAATTGATCAAGTGATTTTCACTAGTTTTGATCTGTAGCTTAGCATTCCAATCATTGAACTTATAGTCAGGAACCGATGATAGAATTTGATCTCTGGAGAATAAACTAAAGTTCTGTATGCTGGCAGCGATTTCCTCTTCATTAGAGAAGAGTTTGGCCAAGCCAGATTCTGAAACATTATTATAAGTGGTGCGTCCGTTCAAAAAGAGTCTTACTGATTCACTTACGGGAATTTTAAGTACCAACGAAGAAGTCAATAAATTGATATCTGCTGTTCCTGATAGTTGGGTTAGATCTGAGGCATTATCACTTTGTAATTGTAACATGCCAGAAGTTTTACCTCCATATTCGATTGGGAGGTTGTTCTTATACACCGAAGCTTGATCTATGTATGAAGAATTTATCGCACTAAACACACTGAAATAATGTGTAGGATTATAAATGGGAATGCCATCCATTATGATAAGAGCCTGGTCTTCATCACTTCCTCGAATCTGTAGGCCCGCAGATCGGTCATTATGTGCAGATATGCCAGGGAGTAATTGTGTACTCCTCAGAATGTCAGTACCCATTATGCCAGACGTCGCTAGAGATAGTTGTTTTAATGATAATTCTTGTCTAAGTCCTGCAGTATTACTTCTGAGTATATTTCTACTATCTTCTATAAGAATCTCTTCGAGTTCGATGTTACTTTTTTGAAGTCTAATATTTATAACAGACTCCTCTCCTAATGTTTTTCTGAGTTCATGATGGCCCAAGAGGTAAAAGATAATTTCTTTTCCTTTATTATTAGCGTCTACTGTTAAGGAAGCGGTACCATCTGGCTTAGTATAAGTGCCATAATTCGTTCCAGCAATAGCAATAGCTACCATATTCAACGGGGTATTACCTTCAAGATCTTTGACTTGGATACGATATGAGATTGGCTCGCTCGTTTCCGTTGGCATTGGCCTAATGAGTACTTGTCTATCTGTTACATACTGACACTCTAAGTTGGCTACCTCCCATACAGGCTCTAACAAGGATTTAATATCATTAGCCCTGTGATTAAAGCTGAATGTTTCATCAATTCTTAAGTCGCTATTGTATGCAAGTTTAATAGAGAGTTTAGTTTCAAGATGATCGATCAGTTCTTCAAAACTAAGGTCATCAACTTGTAGTTTGAAATCAGTTTGGGCTGATCCAACCTTGGTAATAAGCAGGAGAATAAATAGGACAAATATTCTTTGTAGTCTATTCATTAAGCTTAGAAAGTGCTATTCTGCCTTGATAGAGATTTTGTTTCCGTTTATCTCATAGGTCATACCTAAGGGCCAAAACACACTCTGAAGTGCAGTTTTGAGATTTGATGAATCAAAAAAGCCAGTATAAGATTTATCCATATCAGCTTCATTTTTTAATGTGATCTCAACATTATAAGATGATTCCAGTGCTTTGATGATATCTTCTAACGAGGCCTCGTCATACTGATGATAGATTATTCCAGAACCTGCTGCTACGTTTAATGCTAAGGCATTTTTCCTAAAGCTCATATTAGCTGTAAGCACCTGTGAATTGTTAATAGAAGTAACCCTTACCTTACCATGTTCTACATCTACAGCAAATGAATCATCTTTTGAAGATACTGTGAACTTTGTCCCTAATACTCGGACAGAACCGTTAGGGGTTTCAACTATGAAAGGAACACCTTTTGTTACTTCAAATGTTGCTGTGCCGTCCAATTGTACCCTTCTCTCAGTACCCCAATTATCATGATCATAGCTGATATCTCCTGTCATTTCTGTGACCTTGGAGCCCTCAGGTAATATCATACTCTCCAAGGCTAAGCTTGGACTATTATAGGATAGAGTGTGATTATTCTGATAGAAGGTTACAAAAATCAATGTCAATCCAGCTGCAATAGCTCCAGCTACCCAAAAATACTCGCGTGAACTGCTGGCGGAAGATAGTTCCACAGTCTTAGCTGTAGTCTGGCTCTCAATTCGATCCCAAATTGAATCCTTATTCTGAAACTGCTCTTCCTTAAACTGTAATGATTGAATCAATTCCCTCGCCTCATAATAGACCTTCGCAGGCTCAGGGTTTTCTTGTAACCAGTTTACCCATTTCTGTTGATGCTGAGAATCAGCTATTGAATTAATGAAATCATCATCAGTTAAGTAATCTTCTATTCGATATGTTAAGTATTTATTCATTGATCAAAATCTTGTTGTGAATTACTCATCAATCATTATGGTCCCTTGAGTTTTATACACACTTGATTTCTATAATTCTTACGTTATTAACGTTTTTAGTCATTATAAAATAATTCATCAAGGTATAATTCTCTATTGTTAAGATTGTAGCGACTTACGCATTCGCCTATTCCACTATTCATTATGCTCACACAGAATCCTCGTGTATCAGAATCGTTGTGATGCCCTCTGCCGAGCACGCAATGACCTAATTCATGAAAAACCAACATCTCTTTTTCGGTCAGAGATGCACGACTCCAGTAGCCTCTGTCAATTCGTATTTCTCTTGCACCATCGGTATAGGTAGCGCACTGGCCTGCAATATCGTCTTCTAAATGCTGGATATATCCTGCTACACCCATTGTTGAGATCAAAAATCCACGATTACTTGATTCAGTCTCAAAAAGGATAAAATATTCAGCTAGGTCATCATCTATAAATGATTCTGTACTGATTTCTGTTTCTTCAGAACATCCGACCGTGATCAGAAGAATGATGCGTAAAGTAACCCAATATTTCATAAAACAAAGAATACGTTTACCCTTATAAGGGTTACACATAGTCCATGTAACCTCTTAGCTCAAAATATTTATCATAAATATTATCAAGATCAACATTTCTGTCCTCAATTTCTTGATTCCTCTTGACACCATATTTCTCAAAGATTGATATTGTATATCTAAGACTTGGGAGATTTGTTCATAATCTAATCTTTGATAGAATCGGAGGAATAGTATTTCTCTCTGTCTATCACTAAGCTTTTCAAAGGCATGTTTTAGCTTGAGCGCATTCTCTTCGGATATCTCTTTGGCAATGATTATTGACTCTTTGGCTAATTCTGGATTGAAACTGACTTGATCAAAAGATTCAACTGATTTAGTCTTTGCATTTTTCTTGAGTGTGGCGATAATCTTTCGGCGCAAAGAGGCGGCCAGATATCGCCTTATACTATCAGTAGGTCCAAGAGACTTATGTTTTTGCCAAATTTCTATGAATAAATCTTGGATAGCATCCTCAACTATGACGGTGTCTTGAAAGATCTTACGCCCATAGTTATAAAGGTATCCACTCTCTGATTCATATATCTCCCTTAGCGCAGATATATCTCCTTGCCTCAGTTGATCCCATAAGTTGTTACTGTTTTGATTCTCTGGCATACGAACTTTCTCGACGCTTAATATAACCTATATCAGCGGATATTATTACTAGGCCAATACTCCATTATACAGTTCTGCACGTTGTTTTTTGAACTTATCAGATCTAATATACTCATCAAAATTGGTGAGGGTATCTATCATGCCATTAGGCGTAATCTCTATGATTCTGTTACACACGGTATCTAATAGCTGGTGATCATGAGAAGTCATGATAAGATTTCCAGGGAATTCCTTCAGCGAATTATTGAGCGCTGTAATCGATTCAAGATCTAAGTGGTTTGTAGGTTCATCCAACAGGAGGAAGTTTGGATTTTTTAGCATGATTTTAGATAACATGCATCTAACCTTCTCTCCACCAGATAGGACACCTGATTTTATAAATACCTCGTCGCCAGAAAATAACATGCGACCTAAGAAGCTTCTGATGAACTGCTCATCCTTCTCCTTAGAGTATTGACGGAGCCAATCCATTAACTCTATGTTCTGATCTGCACTGAAGAATTCTTCATTTTCATTTGGCAGATAAGCATTGGTTATGGTTTGACCCCATTCAACAGTTCCGCTATGAGATTCTGATTTTCCAGATAGAATTTCGTACAATGCAGTAACTGCAGAGGAGTCTTTACCGAGTAACGCAATTTTCTCATTATGATTAACTACTAACTCAATATCCTTAAATAAGTATTCTCCCTGGTCATTCTTTTTACTTAAATTGTTCAGGCGAAGCATCTGATCTCCAGGGTCTCTTTCTGGTTTGAAGTGTATGAATGGATACTTACGAGTTGATGGTTTAATTTCCTCCAACTTAAGTTTTTCTAAGGCCTTTTTACGACTGGTAGCCTGTTTAGACTTAGAAGCATTAGCAGAGAACCGCTGAATGAATTCTTGCATCTCCTTTCGCTTCTGCTCCATCTTCTTATTCTTATTGGCCAATTGCTGAGTCATCAAC
>CACLQQ010000096.1 GCA_902609095.1 uncultured Bacteroidota bacterium
CGCTATCAACTGATGCCATACAAATAGATGGTGTCGAGATAGTCGCCGAGCGAAGTGAGATTGTTATGGCACTGGATAAACGTGTATTCTACGTAGGAAAAGATCTTGCAAATAGAGGAGGAACAGCAGAAGATATACTCGATAATGTACCATCAGTGACTGTGGATATCGATGGTGGAGTTAGTCTTAGAGGGAGCTCCGGGGTAAGAATACTTATCAATGGAAGGCCATCAGGTCTGGCTGGTGCAGATAATGCCAATGGCCTTCGAGCCATACCTTCTAATATGATAGAAAGTGTCGAAGTTATCACTAATCCTGGCGCTCGATATGAAGCAGAGGGTATGGCAGGTATTATAAACATTATTCTCAAAAAAGAAGATCGATCTGGATTTAATGGATCTTTTGATGTGAACACAGGCTATCCTGCTTCAGCGGGTGTAAGTGCCAACGTAAACTATAGAAAAGGCAAAATCAATTGGTTTGCTAATGTGGGAGTGCGCTACAGAGAGAATGAAGGAGGTGGTGGATCATTCTTAGAAACACAGTTAGATGTAACGCCCTTTTTCCAGGAGATAGATCAGGATCGGGATAGAAATGGATTGTCCAACAATTTTAGAGGGGGCATAGATTATTTCCTATCTGATAAAGAAAATATTACGGGGTCATTTCTTTATCGACGATCTGATGAGGATAACTTAGCTACAATAACTTATGATGACTATTTGGAAAATTATCCAAATAATCTCACTTCTGCTACGATCAGGACTGATGAGGAAAGGGAGGACGAAAGCAATCTGGAGTACAGTGTAACCTATTCAAAGGAGTACAGTTCTCGCGGTCATAAATTAGAGGCCACAGTGCAGTACAGAGATGATATAGAATCTGAGGGATCAGATTTTCTTGAGACTTCTCAAACTTTTATAGGAGAGAACATCCCAGATGTTATACAGCGCAGTGCTAATTATGAAGGGGAGAATAACTGGTTGTTTCAATTAGATTTCACTAAGCCTATAAATGAAGACGGAAAGTTCGAAATTGGAGGACGGAGTATCATTCGGATGATCAATAATGACTATCGGGTTGAGGAATTGACGAATGGAATTTTTGAATCATTACCAGGTTTAACCAATAACTTCAATTATGACGAAGACATTCATGCGGTATACTCCATAGTTGGAGATAAGTTGGGCAGATTCAGCTATCAGGCTGGTTTAAGATATGAGTACAGTTTAGTTCTTACTGAGCTTATAACAACTGGTGAAATCAATGATAGAAGTTATTCTAACTTGTTTCCAAGTGCTTTTTTGAATTATGAGGTCACTCAGGGGAATAGCCTTCAAGTGAGCTATAGTCGCCGTATTCGTAGACCAAGATTTTGGGATTTGAATCCTTTTTTCACTTTCAGTGATAGTAGAAATACCTTTAGTGGTAACCCTAACTTAGATCCTGAGTTAACAGATTCATACGAGCTAAATCATATTAAGATCTGGGAAAATTTCACGCTAACAAGTGGCTTGTTTTATAGGTACACCACCGATGCGATCCAGCGAATCTTGGAGTTTTTTCCTGATGGTACAACCAATCGTATACCTGAGAATTTAGCTACTCGACAAGATTATGGTGCTGAATTGACATTTGCCTATTCAGGCTTAGACTGGTTACGCTTAGATGGTAATTTTAATGCTTACAGGACTCAGTTGGATGGAGCCAATGTGGATGGTACCTTATCTGCAGATGATGTAACTTGGTTTGGTCGTCTCACCTCACGATTTACCTTTTGGAATAAGAGCGACCTTCAGTTAAGATTTAATTACCGCGCTGCTGTAGATACCCCTCAAGGTGTACGTAAAGCAATAGCATCATTAGATCTTGGCTTCTCGAAAGATTTGACTAACAACGCATCAATGACTTTTAGCATACGAGATGTGTTCAACTCTCGTAAGCGTAGATCTGAGACCATAGGAGAAGGATTTTTCAGAAAGTCTGAGTTTCAGTGGAGAGCTCGAACGTTCAATTTAGCTTTCAACTATCGTATCAATCAGAAGAAGAAAAGAGATGGTAGGCCTCAGGGTGGAGGAGATTATGAAGGAGGAGGAGAGTTTTAGATGTTCCCCTCCGAGAATATTCATTCTACTATTGTTGTTCGAATTGAGCTATTATTTTTTCTAAAGATTCTATGATCTCTTGCTGCTCTTGAATAGCCTTTAGTGCTATCACACTAAAATCATCATGATTAACGGCCTTTAAATCATTTTTTGTTGAAACTAAAAGTGGAAATCGTTTTTCAAATTCTTGAGCAATAAAGCAAATGCTGACATCGCTGTTTTCGTTTCCTTTATAAACATAGGTTTTAGGTGCAAGATTCAGTACTCCATTCAGTTCTGGATGCAATTTCTGTATATCCGATTTCAGTCTTATATCAGATTGTATATTGTACGATCCATCATTATCACTAATGAAAGCCTTATGTACTCCGTCAAAAGCAAAATTGAGATCATCAGAATTATCCCCAAATAATGTTACGCTGCTTTCATTATCTTCTCGTATAGTCAAACCGGCTTGATTACTGATTGGGTCTGAGGTTCCATTTAAAATAGGTGTTCTATTTTGTTCGATCTCAAGCTCTGTATATGATGTAGATGTTCCGATACCAACGGTCAAAGAATCATCTTCCATAAAAATAAGTGGATTGTCTATTGTTGAATTTGGCTTGATTTCTAATTGACCTTTGTCGTTAGTTTCAATCACAAAGATTTGTTGTCCACTATCGTTTCTGAATTGAGCAGTTTCTGAGACAACGGCACCTTCATATGTGACTCTATGTATAAGATTACTTTCTACATAGACATCGTAGGTATCTGATGATCTAAGTTGAATATTAGGTTCAACTGAATTAGAAGGAGAATTGAAAAATTGTAGAGATCCTGAAGTGTCAATTCGAATTTGTGGGTTACCATTAGTCCAAAAGTCAATGGGTTGTTTAAGTGCTGATCTTAAGAATGAACCATTTGGACTAATGCCATATTGCGAAGAGTTTACTCCCATTTCCAACCAATGATTCAAATCGTTGTATACCCTGAGAGAAGATGTAGTTATGTAGCTTTTAGAATTATTTTTTATAGATATTCCAGGTTTGACTAATTTGTAGTATTAAGTTTCAAAGTGTCCTTTGATAAAGGTTTGACTGAATAAAATTTGATAAGAATTCAGAAGTAGTATAACGGTCAGATATTTCATAATATTTAATGTTTAAAGATTTATTAATTAGATAATTGAAGGATTCCTTTTTCAAAGGTGGATCTGATCAATCCTGCGGTATTTTTCACACCAAGCCTTCCATATAGATTTTTGCGATGACTGAGAACGGTATGTGTACTGATGTATAGCTTGTGTGCTATTTCTTTATAGGTGTACTCATGAGCGATGAGCTCTAATACTTCGTGTTCTCTATGAGATACTTTTGAATGACACATAATTTAATATTTAAGGATTAAGAAAATGAGATGATCTCCAGGTTGCGCATGAGGAGATCACCCTTAGGTCAAGTAATAATCTTTGGAAGGTTTGTCTATCCACTTAAGATTATCAATCGACAAGGATTCAAAAGTAGAATAGGGAGAAAGTAGACTATTGCTCATTTAGGACATAAGTGTGCTCTCATCGGACATTAGTTATAAGTATCTGAAAATCAGGTTTGTACATTTTTGGATTTTGCTTGAATAAACTCTTAAATTTCTTTTTGGATCGAATATATCTCCAACCTATTAAAACAGGAATGGAGAATCAGCAGAAAGAATGACAGTTGTAGAAAATCTCACATGCTTATTTTATCCCTATTTATTGTGACACATCTTTATTTTGATCGTTATACTTAGGTTATTATTATAAAAGAGAATTCAACCTTGAGAGTACTAGCATTTATTACTAGCTATTTTGTCTTTTTAGTTACTCTACATAGTCAAGAGGCAACGTTTGTTGATAGCATTTTGAATGAGTTAGACTCTGAACAGGTCGATTCAAACTGATATTATCTATACAGAGAGATCATAACTGAGTTAAAATACGTCGATAGACTTGAAACCATACCCTATGCTAAGGAAATGTTGAAAATTGCAGAATCTATAGATGATGCAACGAAGATTGCTCGGTCCAATGCTATTGTGGGAAGTAACTTCTTATTCTTAGGGAATACTTATTCAGTATCCACCTATATTTTGAATGCAAAAGATCAGTTTGAAGAGTTAGATCATCTCTAGAGCCTCAATGAGAATATCAACAACTTAGCCCTATTATATCAGAGAACAAACCGATATGAAGATGCTGTAGTCCAGTACCAGAAGTCGATATCCTACTCTCAAGACTTAGAAGATTTCATAGGTGAATATTTTGCTTATGGTAATTTGATGAGTCTATATATGGATTTGGATGATAACAATGAAGCTTTAAATTACTTATCGGAAATAGAAGAGTTGGTCTGAAGGGTGGAATCCGTTATTGCCGAAACTGCAAAAATACTAAAGTCCTACAATGCCGGAGTATTACTCAATGCAGGCCAAGTTTATCTTGATAGTTACACAGCTGATAATCCAGATTATTATTATCTCAATACAGCATTCATTTATTTTTAATCGGGCAGATAGTTCTTTGACTCTGTTAGAAACTGATTTCGCAGTCAAGTACTATCTTGGTTATATCAGTCATATCCAAGGAGATGTTTTCTATAAACAACATGAGATTGATAGTAATTCAGAATTTGATAATCTCCAACAGTCCCTTATTTATTATAGTACCTCTAATGATCTTTTCAATGAGATTCAGGAAGAGAGAGGAATTTGCTTTTCATTGAATTCGTTGGGTAAAGTATATATTGACTGTCAAAAGTATAGCGAGAATGTATTGGTAAAGAAGGCATTGGAGATTGTGCAGCGCATTGATTTCAGAGAAGAGATTAGAGATTCTTATCAACATCTCGCAAGGATCAATGAGGAGTTAGGAAATTATAAAATATCAAATCAATTTCTAAAAGATTGGATCAAACTCAAAGACGACATTAGTAATGAAGAGCGTACTAAGTTCACCAAGTTTGCTGAGGTTAAATATGAAACTCAACAAAAAGAAGAAGAGTTAGCAGATCTTAGGTATCAGAACCAAATCGAGCACAAAAAACAAAGGGTTCAACAGTTTATTTTTGGTGGAAGTCTATTACTTGTTATGCTCCTTCAGCTAGTGATACCATCAGAATAACAATATACGGAGTCGGAAGTAATACTTTAATGGAAGGGATGCAGTTACAATTACATCGTTATTGACTTATAACTTAATCACCCAAGATAGTGCACTTGCGGGTTTATTAGATGCTCAATTTGGAGGAGATCTTGACGCGGCATTAATCGCAGATGAAGATGGTTAAGTCGTCATACATTTTACAAGTGACCCTATGGAAGAAACAGAGCTTGGATTAGGAGATCAGAATGTTGTAATTCCATCATGTAACGAGGGATCTTTAATTGCGGAAGATCCTTGCTCATGTTCCAATCACAATATCGTAGATCCAAATGGCATTGTTCTCTTTTGGGTTGAAACTCTTAGTATTTTGGGATCTGCAGATTCAACAATTATTCCAATTGATAATGTTGGAAATGGATTTTGGATCCTTCTTCATCGCCCACTAATCCTACACCTTTTATAATTAGCTCAATTTTAGGAACTATCGATACTAATGGTGTTCTAAAGGTTCCATTTTTTACAGAGGCTACACCAGCTGGTGGAGTGCCTAAAGATATAAGCTTTCAATATTCAGGTGGTTCTACTTTGGAAGATTTCGACAATACTTGTGGTTTACCAAGCAATTCGCGCTTAGTAATAGACCCAATTCCTACAGTTGGGCAATGGTCGGTAATGATTCTTGGAATCCTTTTATTGATATTAGGTATTGTAGGATATAGATATAGAGTTGGTCAGTTGAAGGCTCGTAAAGTGCAACCATAAGCCTGTTTCACTAATCAATAAATTAAGATAAGGGAGTAAATCAAGTCTACTTCCTTTTTTTGTGCTTATTATTTAAGGTGGGATGACTAGATTATGTCCTCGTAATAGAATAGTGTATGATTCAGTGATAAGATATTTGATCTTCTTACTCCTATTAAGCTTTATCACCTTGTGTACAGACGATGGGATAGACACCATTAATTATGAGCTACGATTCACTATGAACACTTCAGCAAATAGTCGGGGAATATCTGGCTATATATTACCGGGAAGTTTGGATGTCAATAGAATTTCTCAAGATTCGAGAAACGCACTGAGCATTGAAAAGGTTGAATTAGGGAAATTTCTTTTTCATGAAACTGGATTTTCTACTGTTGGAAATTTTGAAAAGCTGAAC
>CACLQQ010000097.1 GCA_902609095.1 uncultured Bacteroidota bacterium
TCACTCATCCTGATATTCGTATTGTCTATATTGACTCAAGGAATAAAAGCACAGACATCTTTTGATTTTTCGGCTTACGAATCTTTTTTAACTAATCATTTTAAAGAAGGAAAACTTGCTGGTGCAGTGAGTTTAGTGAGCTATGGAGATGAAGTCGTTCATGACAAAGCATTTGGATATAATAGCTTAGAGGATCAGTCAGAAATGACCACTGATAAGTTGTTCTACATTCAGTCTATGACTAAACCTATCGTCTCTGTTGCATTTATGACACTATATGAGCAAGGTTATTTTAGTTTAAACGATCCTGTGACTAATTATATACCTGAGTTTGCAGATCTCAAGGTGATGGAGGTGAAGTATGATGATATAGGAACAATGACAGGAGTAGATTTTGTTCCTTTGAAGCGACCTATCAAAATCTGGCATTTATTGTCACATACTGCTGGCTTTTCACATGGTTTAGGTGATAACGAATATGATCAAAAGCTTGCTGGCATTCTCTATCCTGAAATGGCTGAAAATCCCATGCATCCTAATATTGAGTCAAGAGTTAGAGCATTATTAGGATATCCATTGATGGGACAACCTGGAGAACAGTGGAACTATAGTGCATCTCCAGATGTATTGGCCTATTTAATCGAAATATTTAGTGGTAGGACTGCAGCAGATTATATTCAGGAGACAATATTTAACCCATTGGGAATGGCCTCTGCTGGTTATAATGTCAAAGATCAAGATTTGAATAGAGTAGCCGGATTACACCAGTTAAATGAAACAGGTGGTTTGGATGGAGTTCCTCAATGGAGTCCGCTTCAAGGAAATCAGATTTATGGAGGTACACATGGCTTGTTCTGTTCTGCTCGCGATTATATGAAGTTTGGTCAAATGTTACTTAATGGTGGTTCGTACAATGGTTCAAGAATACTTAGTCCCAAGACCATCGAGTTAATGACTGAGAACTTTATAGAGATGACGGCTCCAAAACTGCAGGTTATAAATTTATATTGTACGATGTCGATTACAGCTTAGGCAATGGTGGCAAGTGGCACCCTGAGATGGCAAGCGATTATAATTTTTTTTAACGCCCCTTTTAACAATAGTGGGCCATTGCCTAAATACTTATTAGACGACAATGACTTTGAGCAGATGCTATTAGATGAACTATATTGTCTTTGTGTCAAAGATGGAGGAGCCCTTACTCCCGACTATATTAAAGAGGCATATCTCTACAGGGCAAACGAAGTTGAACAGTCTCTCATCGGAAAATAAGCAAGATGGGGTAAAAATAATTACAAAACCCACGGCTGGCATACAGCAGTGGACAGCTGGGAGGTCGCAGAAGAGTGGCAAAATGAAAAGAAGCGAGTACTATCCACAATTATTCCAAAAAGAACTAAAGCACTGATTAATCATATTGAAGAATATGGATTGACCGACCCCCACAAGCAGATTAAAATAAAAGTAGATAGTAAGAAAAGTTTATTGAAGCTAAAAAATCCAAATAAGAATTATACTCTTTATTACATGACCGATGGTAGTGACCCCAGAACGGTCGGAGGTGAAGTCTGGAGCACCGCCATGAAATATAAAGTCGATATCATTTTAGCCCATGGAGAAAATGTTGTTTTCTATAGGGTCAAAACGAAATTAGGTGATAAAGTCGTCTGGTCTGCATCATGCCCTACCTACATTTCCATCAAATAGTTATATGCCACGCTAATACCCAATAACTGGGACGCATGAAAGTAAACCCACTTTGTTTGTAATAATTGTTGTTTACCTCTGCCGGATCTATGTCTCCACTTGAACCAGCTCTCCATGTATGAGAGAGAGAAAGCCTGCTTTTAGAAGAGAGATGGTAATTCACGGTAGCTTCAGTATATTTCTCCTCCCCAGAAAAAGCTCTCATTCTATTAGCCCGATCAATTCCTAAAGCATCAATAGCACCATCATATGTCATATAAGTCAATGCGAAGCTAAGATGCTTACTGTTTGATAGAGGAATTAAATAACCGGCTCTTACAAATGCAGTATTCGCGTCTGCATTTACATTATCAAAGTTCCGACCCATATAAGCCCATTCTCCTGTAAGGAAAAAATGATCCCATTGTAGAAGAAGATCCAATGTCGTTAAGGAATTTTGATCATAGAAGTCTGTTTGACCCTGATAGGCTTGCGATAAACCTATCGTAATTCCACGACGCTTGACAAATGTGAGTTGTTGTAAGCCTTGCAAGTAACTCTGCATTTCAGGTTCGCCAATATGAAAAGTCATACGCCCCGCAATTAAGTTAGATGCTCTACGACCTGCACTATTCGTATTAAAATCATCAAGTTTTGAATTATATACTCCTATATCGTAGCCAAAAGCAAACTTGTTCTCATTAATTACTTTAAACCCTCCAAGATTGATTCCAGCGGTTCGTCCGGGTCCATTGTTACTTATATGTCTTCTGATATAATTTTGTGTCCAAGATTTTTCTGTTGATATCACTTTAAACGGTGAGGTCATCGATTCTCTTGAGATTGCAGGTACGATATATCCTGCTTTTAAATGAAACATATCATTATCCAGACTTATCCTGTAGCTGATAATGGCATCCCAAAGCCTAAAGCTCGGTGAAGGCGTATTATTAGGGGCACCAACAGTACCATCAAAAATATCCTTACCTACAAAGTCACTGGCTGCGATGAACTTATAACTGAATCTATCTCCTACCTTTCCCTTTAGACCTAATCTCGATCTATGAAGCTGAAATCCCCATCTGCCATCCACACCAAGCGCATTTCTCGTATCAGGATCAAGATATCTAGTACCATCAGATAAAGTACTCCATAGTTGAAAGCCCACAACTGGAGTAAACTTAATATCCTGCGCATCAATACGAATATTAAAAAGGATTAGACCCAAAACTGTAACAAACCTTATCATAATAGGTCGAAAATAGATAAAGATGTAAAATACATTAACTTGCTCTTCATTAATAATACGCTAAACAGACTACATGAATTTAGACAGTTTCGATTCTAGCTGCTTAGCAGACATACTCCTGCTTGACTCCAGACGATTTTCCCTTCTTTATAGATAACTAAGGTTGGTACACTTTTGATATTAAGCTTATTCACTAACTTTTGATATTAAGCTTATTCACTAACTTTTGATTTTTATCTATATCAATCTTTATCTCATTAGCCTTTCCACTAACTTTTTCTGATACATCCTTGAGTACTGGCATCATCGCTTTACAAGGTTCACCACGTCGCATAGAAGTCAACCAATGTAGGTTCCGCTGACCTAATTATTTCATTAAACGAGTTCTTCTTTTTCTTACTCATTTCTAATTCTATTTGTCTTATCAACTTGATTAACGCATTTAAAGTTTTCAATGAATCTTAAGCTCTATGGGTAGAACAAAAAAGCCTCATCGAACATAATTCTATGAGGCTATATCTTAATTCAATAAACATGTAGTCTCCTACATTAGGATCTAATTGGACCTCAATCTGAGTAGTAGTATCTAACTCACTTTTGACTTCAACATATAATTCATCATAAAGACCTAATTCTATTTCTTATTTTACGAATTCTTGCTTTCCAATTACTTTCTCAATATGAGTTGTGGAGTCGTCTTCATAGATCACATCTCTTTCTTGAATGGCTACCACATCTTCTTTTTTATCGATAATGATATCACCATTGGCACTATAACCTGCTCTCAAGAATACTCCACCACCATAAGGCTTTAGTGCAGCCTTTATTTCAAACTTGACAACTCGTTCTTCTTCTTCTCCCTTAGGAGAAATAAATTCTAAGAGAGCATCAAATTTATTATCTGGAATAGCTCCAACCGTTATTTCTAAATCCATTCCTTCACCTAATTTTCCAACATCTGATTCATCAACCTTACCTTCAAAAATAAGTGAGGTCATATCAGCAACCACAGAGATGCTTGTACCTTCGTTGAAATTATTTCTCTCAATTACAGAACTACCTTATTCCACTGGTACTTCTAACACCATACATCAACTTTAGAAACTACAATATTATTTACTTAATTTGATCAATTGGTTCTTCCCTCTCGTAATAGTTGTAAGTTATTCTCTGCAGCCTCTAATTCGTGTTTACTTATATCCAATCTCGACTTGACTTCCTCTAAGATATTGGATGATAACAATGATGTATTATCAGATGCATTCTGTCTTAAATCCAGATCTAATTTGAACTGGAGATATTCGTGTTCAGAAATGATTCCATCATCTAATAATTGACGGTTACGCTCTTCTTCGTTTTTCGCAATATCTAAACTTCTTTTTACTTCTTTGACACCAAGTTTACCACTGAACACTTCTGATTGTCTCGCAACCTCTCTTTCAGCTTCTCTCACCCTGATACAAGCAAGCTCTACATTTGACTGAGCATTATGAATATTTACCTCATTAGGAATGAGCTTTATACGAGCTATTCTTTGTCCTTTGGATATAATATCACCAGCTTCTACATAGAGCTCATCTATGATACCTGAGACTTGTGGTTTAATATTAACCTCCAAAGGTGGCTTAATTGCTCTTGTTGCAACAGCTTTATTTAGAATACTTCATACTTCTGCCTTTGTACTGTCATACTCCACTGGACTACTACCAGAATGGGAATAGAAATAGCAACCTTATCCCATAGTTATTAGAGCTAAAATTCCAATTAAGGGATACAAACAACCTTTATTCATTTGATTTTGGTTTTAATATGCTTTTTAATTATTATTCATCTTTTAGTGCAATTACAGGGTTCACCTTAGCTGCTTGAAGTGCGGGTATAAATCCTGCTATCGTTCCAGCAAGAGCTAATACGAAGTGAGCTAGAGCCCCGACGTACCAATCTATCTCTGTATTGTGGAAGTTATCTACGTCTCCTGCCATTCCAACCAGTGCACTAATTCCCCAAATACTGAAAGTCCCAAGGACAATTCCGAGATACCCAGACAATGCAGTTATAGAAACTCACTCTGTTAATATCATACTGATGATAGATCGTGGAGTGGCTCCAAGGGCTTTTCGAATACCGATCTCCTTTGTCCGCTCTTTAACTATGATCAGCATAATGTTACTAACACCTATAATTCCTGCTAATAGAGTCCCTATGCCAACAAACTAGAGGAAGACTTTTATTCCTATGAATAATCCTTGGATTTGCTGAAACTCCTTCTCAAGATTAAATCCTCCAATTCCTTGTGGATCTTCAGGATCAACCCTATTAATTTCTTTAAGGTATTTTCTGATTTTAGGCTCCATTTCAGCAACTCGGGTTCCAGGCTTCGCTGAAACAACCATATAATCTATACGATCTCCAGTAACGAATGCTCGGCTAAGCGTAGTTAATAGAACAACGGCCACCTCTGTATCACCACGGGTCCATTCCTTCACCTGATCAGGCCCAAATACGCCAACTATCTTGAAATCTATTCCCTTAATTGTTATATGCTCACCAATGGCATCTTCTTCTCCAAAAAGTACATCTTTTGTTGTTGTACCAATAACTGCTACTTTCCTTGCCTCCTTAATGTCACCATCATTGATATACTTTCCTTCATGAATTCTAAAAACCTCTATGATAGGCATATCGGTTAGCTCTCCACGTACACTGTATGACACACCTTCTCTCTTGTATTCTATATTGATTGGGCCTACCTCATTTCTTGGCGCAATCAATTCAATTTGATCGACCTTTTGCTTGATATAGTCGATATCGCTCAAATTCAATTGTACTCTACAACCCGAAGGCAAACCATCAAATGGGAGAGTCGTCCTTGTAGCCCATACATACATAATATTCTTTGCTCGAGAGCCAAAGTCCTTATATACTCCATTCTCGAGTACCTTACCAGTACCTAAGAGGAATACCAACGTGAAGATTCCCCAGAAAACACCTAAAGACGTTAAGAAACTTCGGAGCTTATTCTTCATTATAGTAGCTAAGATTTCTTGCCATTTATCTCTGTCAAATAAACCCATAGCTAATCTGATTTAATGGCTTTAACTGGATTAATTATACTCGCCTGAAGAGCTGGCAATAAACCTGCAAGAGCACCAGATAAAATCAATATCATAGTTGCCAAAACTGCAATCCATATATTGACCTCTGACCGTCTAAAAAACTCTGATTCCATCCCACTTAACAGAGCTAATATCCCAAAACCTAAACTGAGACCAACATAACTCGCTAGGGCGGTGATGAAGATGGACTCTTGAAATATCATACCAACTATAAATCTTGGAGTTGCTCCTAAGGCTTTTCGGATTCAGATTTCTTTTGTTCTATCCTTAACAATAATTAGCTTAATATTGCTCACACCAATAAC
>CACLQQ010000098.1 GCA_902609095.1 uncultured Bacteroidota bacterium
TGGGCCGCATCGGCCATATAGTGAGAGTGTAAACAATCCGATCTACTGATATTGTACTTCTTGTATCCACTCTCTATACTCGCTATGAAATCTGCTATTTCATTTTTATAAGCAGCTACGTAGCGTTGTGGGAATGAATAATTGATAGGACTGGTCTGTTGTCCTTGTGCAGTATGAACTTGTACGGTGTTATTCTTAACATTTTCGGCGATGGCCATACCATGCTCTCCAAATAGCTCGAGACGCTGATCATAACCATAAGGTGCGGTTCTACTGGTATCTATAGAGCAGATTATTCCGTTCTCAAATTGTATGGTCAGCTGCACCGTATCCCAATCTGCTAACGATGCGATATCGGAGTCATAAGCATGCCCACAAGCATAAATCGTTTTGGGCACTTGACCATCAAAAAGGTAAAGGAGCATATCCAAGTCATGGATCAGCATGTCATGAAATATATTACCAGAAATCCGGAGGTAGTCCAAGGATGGCTTAGGATTATCTCTTGAGCTTGACTTCAGCGTTCTAATCGGTCCTATGGTAAAGATTTGCTGCTTTAACTCTATGAAGTTCTCATCATATCGTCTCTGAAATCCTAAAAATAGGCACAGCTGATTGGTCGCTGCTAAGTCATAACATTCCTCGATTTCTGTGGATGTCTTACCAAGGGGTTTCTCTGTGAATACATGCTTGCTAGCTGATAAGGCTTGCTTGATATAACTGAAATGGAACTGGGTTGGAGGGGATACGATGAAAGCTGACACCTCCGGATCTTGCAATGCTTTATCTACGTGATCTAATACTTCTATGGAACTATCAGCGATATCTTCAGGTATATCACGAGCTATCACGGGATCTATGATATACTTCACCCCACATGAGGGTATAAGGTTAATAGAGTTCAAATGAAATCTACCTGCTCTGCCCAGACCGATAATACATACTTTCATAAGGAGATCAATTCACTGTAGCTCGAATTTACTTAATACATTTGGTTGAGCATGGTTAAGTAGACTGTAGTTGCTTATGAAAGAGAAAGAAGGACGTCGTATTCCGGATATGTTGTGCATAGGTCATATGTGCCATGATAGACATGCTAAAGGTCATTTATTAGGTGGTACGGCCTCTTATGCGAGTCTGATGAGTGCTCACTTAGGTATTGACACAGCGTTGCTCACCAGCGTGGGGCAGGATTTTAAGTTTTGGGAGGAGCTTAAAAAGGACAACCTTATGATAGAAAATGTATCGGTCCACCAGACCACAGAGTTTGAAAATATGTACGATGGGGATAAGAGAACGCAGTATATCCATGCTCGAGCCAATCTTATAGGAGTTGACCAAATACCTGATAATTGGTTTGATATTCCGACAGTTAAATTGTGTTTGATTGCAGATGAAGTATCCAGAGAAATAATTCAGTCTTTCCCTAATGCTTTTACAGCAGCATCCATTCAAGGATGGCTAAGAAAGTGGGATGATAGTGGGTTAGTTTATCCCAGGCCTTTGGACTTAAAGCTCTTAGACGGCTTAGATATGGTATTTTTGAGTGAAGATGATATAGATCGTGATATGGAACTCTTGGATCAGATGAAGGTGCGAGTGGAGACTATTGTGATGACCAGGGGGGGGGAGCCTGCCAAAATATACCGAGCAAAGACGGAGTTGGAGTTTCCTGTTTTTCCAGTTAAAGAAGTAGACCCGACCGGGGCAGGAGATATTTTTGCAATGAGTTTTTTGGTCCATTATCGAAGGACTCAAAGCATAGTGCTCTCGGCCGCTTATGCTCATAGTGCGGCATCATATGTGGTGGAGCATGTCGGTGTTTACCTGCCGTCAGCAGAAGATATCGAACTGAGATATGCTTCCTACATCGATCAATTTATATCTTAAGGTTAAAATCGTGCTATGATCATTCAGCTATTGAGCTTCATACTATTTACTGCTTTGGTAGCAGGGATTTCTGCCTGGCAACTGCGTAAGAGTCAGTTGAATAGTAAGGATGGTTATTTTTTAGGTGGGCGAAGTTTAACGGGAGTGGTTATCGCAGGTTCCATGCTATTAACTAATATATCTACAGAACATCTGATTGGTATGAATGGCTCCGCCTATAAGAATGGAGCAATCATCATAGCATGGGAAGTAACCTCCGCATTAGCACTTATCGTGGCGGCCTTATACTTCGTACCTCGTTATCTGGAGATGGGACTCACTACGATACCGGAATTTCTGGAGAAGCGGTTTGATGGGATGTTAAGGACTATTGTCGCTATACTGTTAATCATATCTTTTGTGTCGACACTGCTTCCTATCGTCTTATACACCGGTGCTCTTAATATCGAGAGTATATTCGAGTTGTCGGACATACTGCAAATCTCACAGGTTCAAGGGATCTGGTTAACAGTACTTATAGTTGGAACGTTGGGCACTATCTATGCCATATTTGGTGGACTGAAGATGGTAGCTCACACTGATACAATTAACGGTTTTGGATTATTAGTGGCAGGGTTAATGGTACCCATTATTGCACTCATGGAGATCGGCAATGGCTCACTTTTTAGCGGATTGACTGAGGTGTTTAACGATGCTCCAGAGAAGTTTAAAGTCATCTCTAATGAGCCCTCTATTGGTGCTGGTAGTCGCCAGTCCATTTTGCCATTTAGTGTATTGTTCTCGGGCTTGATCATTAACCAGATTTACTTTTGGACGATGCATCAATCTATTATACAGCGGGTGCTCGGTGCAGTTAGTTTGAAGGAAGCCCAGAAGGGTTTACTGTTTACTGGGGTATTGAAGATATTGATCCCTCTAGTTATAGTGCTTCCAGGTATTATTGGATTCTATTATTTCGGAGAGCAACTATATGACAATCCTGACTTAGTCTATCCCACACTGATTAAGAAGGTATTACCTACATGGATGACTGGTTTTTTTGTAGCAGTAATTGTTGGCGCTATCTTGAGTACATTTAACAGCGCACTAAATAGTGCGGCTACCATATTTAGCGTAGATTTTTATCAGCGCTACATTAATCCTGATGTGACGGAGCGGCGATTAGTATATTTTGGTCGTGCTTGTTCATTGGCGCTCGCAGTTTTTGCAATTGGCATTGCACCGTTCATCGCTAATGCGCCTGATGGATTGTATCAACTGCTCCAGCAGCTTAATGGGATCTTCTTTATTCCGATAGCGTCAGTACTGTTGGCAGGCTTCTTTGTGCCTCAGGTTTCAGCAATGGGAGCGAAGGCTGGTTTAATTTTTGGTTTGATTTTTTATGTATTGATGTATTTTATTCTGGAGGTAGACATACACTTTGTGCATATCTGGGGCATTGAGTTTGTCCTCAATATGGTGATCATGATATTAGTTTCTCAGAAGTATCCTGATCAGGAACGATTTACAATAACTGATGTAGGAGCTGTTGAAATGGTACCATGGAAATATGCCAAGATGATGAGCATCATTTTGGTCTTGCTGACCGTCATTATTTACGTTTCATTGGGGAGTGTCGGATAGTTCTAAATTAGAATAAGCTATAGCTAAGGCTGAGGTAGGGTCTCATGGAGTCTCATGTTAACTTCTGGTATCATTCTGGGAGAATCGAAATTTGCAGAATTGATGGTTATAGTTGGATTGAATTATCTGAGGTGACCTACACTGACATGTAACCTGTTCAAGATGTTGAAGCTCACTAATAAATGAAGGGTAAACTATATTGACGATTGTCATAGGATAAGTCATTCAGCAGTATCGAAGGAGAGAATCCAGCACCAAATTTTAAACTGTCCACCCTTAAGAGCTTGACTATAGGCATAGACATAACTTGCATAGGATAGCCAGTGGTACCCTACTCTTAATAAACTACACCTGTACGAGAGGACAGTGTTTTATTGATATCGCCATTCACTTCTATGCCGGCCATAATTGAAGCTTTCTCAGCAAATTCTAAGTGAAGTTCTCGATATACAGATCTTTCGACATTGAGATATCCATAGAAGTCTGAGTAGTTCAATCCGACTGAAATATGATACTCTGGTGCTGTCCATAGATTCCAACTACGTTGAACAGTAGTCCAATTATAATTATCCTGAACATACATTGTAAACGATAGATTAGGGTTTAATGCTGTCCATGAGATTAAGATTTAGGAAGGCGTATGTAAAAAGATGACCCGTTTATTCCGTCACTATTTGCCCAAATCTTACCATTATGCGATTCAATTATGGTCTTACAAATAGCGAGTCCTTTTCTTGTTCCTTCTATTGCATCGCTGGAATGGAGTCTCTTAAATATGACGAAAATGTTATTTAAGTATTCTTTGGCGATTCCGATGCCATTGTCCCTTATATGAAATTGCCAGTAATCATCAGCGTCATGTGCATGAATGTTGATTTGAGGAGGTATGTCAGATTTAGCAAACTTTATAGAATTGAGTATTAGGTGTAACCACATTTGCTTAAAGAGCATTTTGTCAACGTTGATGTAAATCTTCGGAGTATTAACGGTGACTGCGGCTTGATTTTCTGTCAGATGTTGTGATATATCAAATAACACCTTATCAATGAAATGATTAAACTCAAAGTTAGATCGAACTACCTTGTTATTATTAGCTTGAAAAAAGTTGAATAATGAGTTAATCGTATCGTTCATTCTTTTTGAATCCTTGATTATGAAATCAAAGAGTTTGGTTTCATCTTCGGTTAATTTGCCTTTAAGCTTTTGTTTTAACAATTGCGAAAATCGCAGAATATTGTAAAGTGGAGTTTTAAGATCATGTGAGGCCAAGTAGGCGAAGTTCTCTAACTGAAGGTTACTTTCAATATATTTATGAAGATCTGCTTTTTGATCTTTCATCTTATTTCTATCCAGTTCGATCATCTCCCTGTATGTCTTTTCTATTAGAGCAGTCATAATGATCTCAACTATAGTGATGTCTAGCAAGATAAATTGGAATACTCTATTGAAATGAGCATATTCAGGATATGTTTCGGTTTGATTGACTTCGATAAAAAACAAAATGATGGAAGCAATTACGCATAAAATACCAGTAATAATATTGGCTATGCCTTTTTGAAAGGCATAGGTGGAGAAAACGGTTAGCATTGTAAGGGGCATGAGGAAGTACTCATATCTTAAGAAAGGAAGCACTACCGAGATTACAAAAATGACTCCAAAGGCAGCTATGAAGTGAACGAGCTTAGATAGATAGAAGTTAATCGGTGTTATGTGTGAAATACTGACGAAGATAAGTACGGAATTACCGATTCCTAACCACAATTCTTCAGGTCTTGACTCTACTTGGTAAGCATAAAATGTCAAAATCAATAAAGGAAAGATCGAAGCCACGTATTTATCCCGCTTTTATAGTTTAATTCTACACAGCTCCTAATTCATACCAATGGCGGCTAGATGTGGTCATACTTGCTATAAGCGGCAATTAAGGTGTTCTATAGTAAGACCAATAATCAGACTTTTATCCCTAACTCAATTCAGACTTTGTTAGGACAAATAATAATTCATCAAGATATTTGGTCAAGTAAGATGTATATCTACCTTTGCGGGCTGAAATTTTCAGCATGCGATTATTAAGCTTATTTGTAGGTTTATTTATTATAGTACATTGTAGTGCACAACAGAATCAAATGATTGATTCTGTGATAGTAACAGCGCTTAGGGCTCCGGTGACCCTTGCTCAAACTGGAAGGAGTGTGAGTATTATTGATGCTCAGGATATAAGATCTTATAATGCCAATTCTATTGATGAAATTCTCCAGTTAACAACAGGAGTTGAAGTCCAATCCAGAGGTGGGTTTGGAGTACAGAGTGATATATTGATGAGAGGATCTACATTTACTCAAGTACTGGTTTTAGTTGACGGCATGCGCATCAATGATCCTCTTACTGGACACTTCAACGGTTACATTCCGGTTTCTCAAGAAGAGATTGCCAAAATAGAAGTACTCAGAGGTTCAGGGTCAGCTGTTTTTGGTCCAGATGCAGTAGGGGGTGTGATTAATATTATCACAAAAGTCAATGATGCAAGATCATATAAAAAGTCTATATCAGGAGGACTTGGCTTCGCGCAATATTCTCTCAGAGATTTCAATTTAGGATTATCGGAAGCATCAGGTCCATTGAGGTTTTCTGCCGGAGTTTCTGTGCGCCAATCTGATGGAGAGCTAATTGCACCGATTAGCGCCAACCCTGATGTTTCATTAGAATCGTATAGGACTTTCTTTGACATTAAGACTGCAGGAATAGGGCTCTCATATGAATTAAATCCTCAGTGGACGATGAGCACCCGATCAAGT
>CACLQQ010000099.1 GCA_902609095.1 uncultured Bacteroidota bacterium
TGACCCAAAGTCTTAAAGGCATGAGAAAATATCTCTGCATTACTATAGCTGTTCTGGTTACATAAGGCAATAGACGGCTTAGTCAGTGCTGATAGTGGCAGTCGTTCACCAAAAGGGTAGTTATTCTTAAACTTGAGGTTATCGCGATCTAAGTTGTCGGCGGCTCCCCGAGGGATCGTATAGGAGTGCTGACGTACATTTAACACTGCCATAACCATGTCTGTAGTCCATCCACCTCCATTATATCGGACATCAATTACTACACCATCTTTACCATAACCACTCGCCATCAATTCTCTCTCAAATCGCTCAAAGCTTGACCAATTCATACCTCTGATATGTATATATCCCAGACGTCCGTTAGAATATTGCTCTACAAGCTTCTTCCGATTATCTACCCACTCCTCATATAACAGATTTCTCGTAGAACTGCTCGGCCTGACAACAATGTTCGTATCAAGACCATTCCGGGCAACACTCAGTTGAATGCGCTCGTCAACGGTTTGATTTACCATACTATAGAAATTACCATCTCCTATGGATTGACCATTAATCGCTGTAATAATATCTCCAACCATTAAATTACTTTGCTCCTTATCTGCTGCAGAATTAGGTACAATTCGAGTCACTCTGACACCAGTACCCACCGGTTTCAACTCTAATCCAAGCCGACCTGTTGATAGCTTTTGTGTCTCTTCATCTACTCCGCCATATAGCCCCATATGACTTGAATTTAATTGGCCCAACATTAGATTAACGATGTATAAGAAATCTTGCTTGGTAGACGCCGCTAATGCTCGAGTTTCATAGCGCTCTCTAAGGGCGTCCCAATCTTGCCCATGAAAATTAGGGTCATAAAATCGATCTCTCAAGGTTCTCCAAGCCTCATCGAAAATCTGTTGACGTTCCCCAATAAGATCAACCTTCATCTTAGCGATGAATGGTAATCCAGTTGTTTTCTTTCCTCCTGTATCGACTTTTTTGATTTGACCTCTGGAGATATGATATATGTTCTTGCCTGTATCATCTAAGGACAATCCATAGACTCGACCATTTGAAAGGATAGTTTTCATATTTTCTCCATTCCATTTCACTTTTTTAAAAGAATTACTTCCTGGCGAACCTTGTCTTCCTCCTCCATTTGTTGAAAAAAAGAATTCTTCTCCGTCATCAGATATAAGAAGGTTATACTCATTTCCAGGTAATCGAGTTACTTGGACTAAGCGCTCATGTATTCCATCTGTATCAATGTGGAATGTACTGTCGATGTCTTCATCAGGGGCATCATATTCATTCCAGTCAGATGTCGTCCGCTCCCAATCAGCTTCTCTTAACCAAGCAAACCAAATATCTGCATCTCCATTATTACGGATGGATCTGAAACCAAGCTTGCTGCCATCACTGCTCCATACTGGATTATAGTCTCCTCTCGGATGCATACTCACATTGATCGGTTGAGAACCTTCCTCGGCTTCCTGGATATATACCTCGTAATTAAAATCTAAATCTGATCGAGTATAAGCAATCCATTTGCTATTTGGACTCCAAGAAAGGCTTCCTGCTTCGTTCCATCCAGAAAGTAATGTTGTTGGAGTACTATAAACACCATTAGTATCAATTTCTGTAATTGATAAGTTACCATCAATGGTGGACAATGCGATTTTACTTTTATCCGGTGATACTACGAAATATGACTCTTCATTAGGGCTGTCAACAATCTTCATCGTAATCCACTCAAATGTATTGTAAATATCTCCTCCTTCTGCAGCCTGCACCTGATATAGATCATAATCCCCATCTCTATCACTTAGGAACAGGAGTGTAGAATCATTTACCCACGAGATATCTCCTTCTCTTGCCGTACTCGGTGTCGGGGCAACAGAACGCTTCTTATCCTCATCATTCTCCTTTATGAATATATCTCCTCGAACCACGTATGCCAACAATTCCTCATTAGGAGAGAGAGCGTATTCATCACAACTGGAGGTATATGATTTATACTCTTCAAGATCGAATCTATAATCCTCAGTCACATCGATCCGCACCTTCTGAGCCTTGCTTCCTTCAACTGTACTCTGTATATGTATCGCCCCACCATGGGTAAAAACTATCATCCTGCCATCCCGGGAAATTTCAAAAAAATCAATTCCTTCATCCCGGTAATTGGTTATGGCTTGAACGGTTCCTTGAGAAGTTCCATTTCCATCAACAATTTGCCGGTGAATGTTATACCGACCACTTTCAGCAGACAAATAAAATAAGTTATTATCATTCCCCCATTGTGGTTGCGTATCTTGACCTTCATCTTTTGTAATCTGAATATAGTCATAAGTAGAGCTGTTATATATCCATATATTCCTGTTTGCTGGGCCTCTATATGCTTCTCTTGAGGTTCTACAAGTCCCTCGTACAAATGCCAGAAGAGAAGCATCATTGTTATAGGACGATTCTAAACCCAATGCATCAATAGATCGGTAAGGTGTAGAGCCAGATATATTGATTTCATAATATTCAGCTTCTCGCTCCACTTGTGCCCAATTACGGCGAGTAGAAAAGTGGACTAAATCATTAGATTTCCATGAGGCATTAAAATCACCAGCACTATTATGTGTAAGCCTATTTAATGCCTTTCCTTTCTGTGTAATAGTAAACAAATCATCATTCCCAAATCGATTGGAGTTAAACAATATGTGTTGATCATCAGGTGACCATTGAGCACCATAATCATAAGCCTCATGAATCGTAATACGTCTGGCCTCACCTCCTCTGATTGAAACAGTCCATATATCGCCTTGATAGGTAAATGCAATTTGGGTTCCATCAGAGCTCAAGGAAGGATATCTAAATACTTGGATATCGCTCTGGGCTGATAATTCAAAGTATAGTAAGGCAAAGAATAATACTGATATGTATCTCATTAAATTATTTTACACAATTGAAAAAGTAAGACCTGCATTCTGCTCTAATCTCTCGAGCAACGCATCTCCCATGGCAACAGATGGTGTTAACATGCCCGTGACCTTAGGTGTCTTCTCTTTGTCAAGTGCCAAGCAAATAGCACTTTCCGCTAGCATTTTACTTGTTGAGCCATAACCTGGATCTCTATCTCCAGTAACCTTAGCCTTCAACTTAACATCACCATTTTGTTTCCCTAAAAAGAGTAAGTTATAAAATCCGTTTTCTCGCTCTTCTTTATTAGGACCTTCTCCAGGTTTAGGTTGGGTTTTATCAACTAACTTCTTAACCATCGATCCAGGTTTGCCAACCATAAGCATACCCATAGTGGCTAGTAAACCATATCCTTTCATTTTACCGCTTAATCCTTTACCAGTTACCATTGCTTCATCATATAAGAAATCTTTTCCGTAAGGGTAGTTAGATAACGCGTTACTTCTTCGGACTACTTTTGTATTGATCCCCGCCATAATGAATGGACCGATATAAGCATTGATATCACGATCCTTAATAACAGATTGAAGATCACGCTTATCAGGACCAGACTGCTCGCCTTCTGGATTAAGACCATATGGATTTGTTAGCGTCTTATAGATCGATCTGTCTTCTTGAGCTTGCTGCATCACATAACTCAAACTGGCGTATGTACCGCCGCTAAGTCCACCCCTCATAGCCTTGACTCTCATATGAATTTGATCACATGGCTTATTAAATTGAGATTTCGCCTCTCTCTGTAAAAAGTATATGCCCATATCGGATGGAATACTATCGAATCCGCAAGTATGTACTATCCTAACACCTGCTTCATGAGCAGCAGCCTGATGATCATCAATCATCTTGCGCATCCACTGCACCTCACCTGTGAGATCACAATAGTCTGTACCGTTGGCGATACAGCTCTGGATCAATTCAGAACCATACTTAGCATAAGGCCCCACTGTGGTACATATCACAGATGCCTGTGCACATATGGCATCTAAGCTTGCTCGATCGTGGCTATCAGCTACAACAAAGTCAACCCCAGTTATTCCCATCTCTTGAGATACACCTTCCAATTTAGCTGAATTTCTACCTGCCATAGCCCATTTCAGCTTACCGCCAACTCCATATTTCACATTTATATATTCAGCTACTAATCTTCCTGTGAAGCCCGTCGCTCCCCAAATAATTACATCGTATTTTCTTGACACTGTGTTGTTTTAATATTTAGCAGGCACTCCATCTCCTGGGAGTGTATTATTAATGAATACTCTTATATCGTCATTCGCCTTCATGAGATCCTCAGCTCTGAGGTACATCATATGACCGCTGCGATATCCTTTAAAGCTTAATCTATCTTTCATCTTACCACTTGGATCTAACTGCCGCATAGTATACTTCGCATCAAAATAAGTAGTAGCGCCATCATAATAACCAGATTGAATCATCACATTGAGATACGGATTCTGAGCCATGGCTTGACGTAGATTCTCCCCAGTACGATCATTCGTTCTATCCCAAGGCCTTACAGGGCCAAACATATTGTACTTGATATCAGTCTTATAGTTCAAGTGCTCTCTGAGATAATAGTTGATCGCAGGAGTAAACGAGTGTAGCCATGAGGTGAGTTCACTATTATAATCTGGACTTGACCCAGCATCCATCTTGTCAATCCCTAAATATCTTGAGTCAAGACGCCCAATGGTATATCCTTTGTCTCGCAGCAACTCTTTCCAAAAGAACCGAGTAGATACATCCAAATTGCTTTTGAGAATGATATCTTTTGACAGTCCTGAGTAGTAAGCCATTTTCTCCGCAGCGGCTTGTCTTTTATCGACACTTAAGAATCCTCCCATGGCCATCGCTGGTAATAGCTCATTGACCGCATATGTCTCTGATTCTGCAAGTACTTCATCGAGATCTTTAGATTGTAATTCTGGAGGAAGAGCCTTTTGATACCAAGCAGCAGCAGTAAAATATGGTAATCTATTGGCTGCATCTACTGGACCATCTCTCTCAATCCCTAATCCCGTCGGAGATACCAATATCACACCATTCAGGTACATCCATTGTCGATTTTGCAACTCTAAAGCCAATCCTGACACCCGAGTAGTACCATAACTTTCTCCGATAAGGTACTTCGGTGATCTCCATCGATTATTACGAGTAACGAAGGTATTAATCCACTCTGCCAAGTACTTCACGTCGGCGTTAACCCCAAAGAACATCTTCGCTTGAGCTTCTTTTTTCATCTCGCTAACCGTAACTCGAGAGTAACCGGTATTTACAGGATTAACAAAAACAATATCAGCCACATCTAAGATGGAATGAGGATTTTCTTTGATACCATATGGTTGTATAGGGTAACCTTCATCGTCAATCCTCAATACCTGCGGTCCTGTGTATGCGATATGCATCCAGACTGATGCCGATCCAGGTCCACCATTAAAAGAAATTACTATTGGCCGCTTCGTTCGATCCGTAATATTATCTCGAGTATAATAGGTATAGAATAGAGAGGCGACGGCTTTACCCTTATCATCCCATACAGGCAGAGTGCCTACTTTAGTCGTATAATTGATTTTTTGACCTTTGATGGTAGTCTGGTGTTTAGTGATTACTTCAGATTCAACTTCAAGCATAAGATTATGCTCTTGTGCCATGACAATAGTAAGCGAGCCTAAAAGAAATAATATACATTTAAGGATATTCTTCATTTTGTGGTTTTAAACTTTAGAGCAGAAAATTAAGGAATTGTACGTGATAGTTATGATATATGAAAAAGAACCTATAAATATCAGGATAGTTCAGAACTCAAGACTATCATAACAACTCTTAAGTCAATCCATATGTTAGCTTGTTATGAATCAAACTATAACTGATTGGTCTAAATTAATAGAGGACAAATTCATTTCTGAATTGAGCGCTGATGAGATCTCTACTAATGTGCCAAGACAAGTGCATAACGCCCACTATTCCTTTGTTACTCCTAAACCTACTTCTCAGCCTGAGTTGGTCATTGCCAATGAGTCACTGGCAAACAAAATAGGATTCACATCTGATTATCTCAAATCCGAAGAGTTTCTCAAAGTGGTCAGTGGAAATATCGTAATCGAAGGCATGAAACCATATGCCATGTGTTATGGTGGTCATCAGTTCGGTAATTGGACAGGACAACTGGGCGATGGTAGAGCCATAAACCTATGTCAGATCAAATCTGATAGCAGTTCATATTCTTTACAGTTAAAAGGTGCTGGTCCTACTCCTTATTCCCGCAGTGCAGACGGATTTGCAGTATTAAGATCAT
>CACLQQ010000100.1 GCA_902609095.1 uncultured Bacteroidota bacterium
TTTTGACCCGGACTAAATTTACTACCGACAGGAAAGGTTCTGGTAATATCTCCAGCATATCGGCCGCGTGATTCACAACCTCCATCAAACAGAATCATTTGACCATTCTGAAGCTCATTACCATAATAATGACTGTGTAATACTTCTCCATTGATAGTCATAATTGGGGGAAACGATAACGCTACATGATGCTCCCAAGCCGACTGAGTTGCTAATGCGACTAAGTTGTGCTCCTTCATCCCAGCTCGGGCACATTTCATTACGTTCAGGTGCATATGATGAGATATTGTAGCAGCTTCTTGCATTTGAGAGCGCTCTTCCTGACTCTTTACTTCTCGTTGTTTAGATATAGCCTTTATCAGCTTAACTGAAAAGCGCTTTGCAGCTTTACTATTCTTTTTACCCGTTAACTTTGACAGTAATACCGTATGATCATCACGATATGGAGGTAAATAATGTATATCCGCTTTTATCTGATTTATGACGGAGAGCCAAGGCTTAACCCTATTAATACCCGACAAATTAGCTAACTCTTGTAGTGAAGGCACCTTACCAGTCCATATGATGTCATCTATAGTCAACTCATTACCATATAGCGTAGTCCGCTCTTTGTCTACGTCTATAATAGCTATCAATCCCGGCAGATCAATACCGATATAATACAGAAAAGTACTATCCTGTCTATATGGATAATGATTGTCCCTGAAATTCATACTGCTCTCATCATTTCCTAAGATCAAGATTCTTCCAGAATCCATAGATTTCATCAGTGTCTTACGTCGAGAAACATAGGTATCTGAAGAAAAGCATAATGTTGCAGATCCCATATCAGCTAAGTTTAATGTGGTAATTGAGTGAAGATAATAATCGACTCAAATGAAAAAAATACAACGCTTATCTATTAAGCATATTTTCTTTCAACTGAATCAGTTCCATATCACTGAAGTATAAAACCTCCCTAGGCTTACTTCCTTTTGCCTCCCCTACGATTCCTAATGCTTCTAGCTGATCCATGATTCGGCCAGCTCTATTATACCCTAACTGAAGCTTACGCTGCAGCATTGATGTCGATCCATGTTGATTAGAAATTACGAGAGCCGCAGCATCCCAGAAATTCTCATCTAAATCTGATAGTGATAAACTCTTAGCACCTGCGCCACTATCCTCAGCAACATATTCTGGCAAGTAGAACGGTTCTAGAAAACCTTGCTGTTCACCTATATGATATACGATTTCTTCAACTTCTGGAGTATCGACAAATGCACACTGAAGTCGAACTACATTACCACCAACTGACAAGAGCATATCTCCTCGACCGATCAACTGATCTGCTCCTCCACCGTCTAGTATGGTTCTGGAATCAATCTTACTGGTCACTTTGAAAGCTAATCTTGCTGGGAAGTTCGCCTTGATTACACCAGTAATGATATTGACCGATGGTCTCTGAGTTGCTATAATTAGGTGAATTCCTACTGCACGAGCCAACTGAGCAATTCTGGCAATCGGAAGCTCTACCTCTTTACCAGCAGTCATTATCAAATCAGCAAATTCATCAATCACTAACACGATGAATGGCATAAACTTATGACCGTTCAACGGATTCAGCTTTCTTGACGTAAACTTATCGTTGTATTCCTTAATATTTCTTGCTCTCGCCTTTTTGAGTAGATCATATCGCTCATCCATTTCTATGCATAGTGAATTCAGTGTATAGATCACCTTACTCGTTTCGGTTACAATAGGCTCATCTTCATTAGGTAGGTAAGCTAGGAAATGCTTATTAATGTTCCCGTAAGGGAATAACTCCACCTTCTTAGGATCAATAAGTACAAACTTAACCTGACTTGGATGCTTTTTATATAGTAAGGATGATATAATCGTATTGATACCAACGGATTTACCTTGTCCAGTTGCCCCTGCTATTAGGAGGTGAGGCATCTTAGCTAAATCGGCAACAAATACCTCGTTAGAGATCGTTTTACCTAATGCTAATGGAAGGTCCATCTTGGCATGTTGGAACTTATCAGATTTAACTACCTCTTTAAATGAAACAATTTGAGGTTTTCTATTTGGTACTTCGATACCGATTGTTCCTTTTCCTGGTATAGGTGCTATGATCCTAATCCCTAAGGCAGCTAAGCTTAATGCTATATCATCAGTTAAGTTCTTAATCTTAGAAATCTTTACACCTGGAGCAGGAACAATTTCATATAGAGTTACCGTAGGGCCTATAGTGGCTCTGATTTTAGTAATCTCTATCTTATAATTTAATAAAGTCCTGATTATCTGATCCTTATTAGCTTCTAACTCCATTCTATCAATCTCTACTTTTTGATCACTGTAATCATTAAGTAGCTCAAGAGGTGGAAATTTATAAGACGATAATTCAAGAGTCGGATCAAATGGTTCAAGATGATCCTTATTATCCTCAGTTATAGTTAGATCTGGAGTAATCGACTCGGGCTTGATTGAGGTTTCTAAGGTGAAATCAGAAACCTGTTCTTCAATTTTGGCCTTTTTCTTCTCAATTGCCTTCAAATGAGTTAGGCCAAACTGTTCTAACTCAATGCTTTCACATGGTTTTTTGACCTTACCGGAAGATTCCCCGACCATAGTATCAGGAAGTTCAAGCTCTAAATTGCTTGATCTTTCCTGAGTACTACTAAAACTTGGGTTGTCGGTCTTGGGTTCGGTTCTCGGAATGGCCACTTCATCACTGAAGTTGGGTCTTAAAAAACTATTATCAGTTCTCGTTTTGAGCGCTACTTCACGCTCTTCTTTAGGCTTCGCAGTTACAGCGGAGTTCTTTCTTTGTTTAAATCTTAAAACTGTAGGGATTTTGAAATTTCCCTGAGGAGTGGACAAGGATATTGTCTCAAGTGACGGATTAAACTGCCACACAGCCCACGCCACTACTATGAAGAGCAACATAATAATAAGGCCTGTCACTCCTATAAAGTTAGACAGCCAATACACCGTATTATTACCAAAGCTTCCACCTACAGGAAATGAAGCATTACTAAATATCAAGGATAGCGTCACTGATAGGAAGCACATGACAAAAAAGCTCTTTTTGAAATATGGCCATGCTCGAATCAATGGAATGCGCTGTATAAAATGACGACCCGTATTGAAAATAACAGGCACCATTAAGAACACTGCTATACCAAACCCCCAATACATTAAGAAGCTTGACAATACTGCTCCTAATCGGCCGAGCCAATTCTTTGCCACAACATCACTCTCAAATAATATGGACCATGATAGCGTCAAGACTGAGTCCTGATCAGACTTCCAAGTAAAAATATATGACGTACATGCGATGAATGAATAAACTGATACTAACAGTAGCGCAATGCCAATGATTTTATTTATCCTATTATCACTTGACTTTGTTTTCTTCTTCGTTTTCTTAACCTTAGAGGCCATCACAACATATTATTATAAAGGCGAATATATTAACGATAAGATCAATTCAAAGAAATTTCAAAGAAATATTTACTGATAATCAACATTTTATACTTTAATAAATAATGTAATATGTATGAGCGCTTGACTAATATGCTTTTATACATATATTTATTTCTATAAGTAACGAGAAATTAAACCTATGCTCTCAAAAACCGAATATCAACGCTACAGTCGTCATCTGAATCTACCAGATTTTGATGTTGATTCTCAGTTATTGCTTAAGAAATCAAGGGTCTTAGTAGTTGGCGCTGGAGGCCTAAGTAGCCCTCTATTACTATATCTCGCTGCAGCAGGTGTCGGTACTATAGGTATCATAGATAACGATCAAGTGGATCTCACAAACCTTCAAAGACAAGTCCTGTATAGTACAAGTGACATCAACTTTTCAAAAGCAGAGATAGCCAAAAAAAAGTTAGCTGCGCTCAATCCTGAGATCAATATCAAATTCTATAATGAAGCCTTAACTACAGCTAATGCGCTATCAATAATCAATGAATATGATATAGTTGCAGATGGTACAGATAATTTTCCAACTCGATATTTAGTTAACGACGCTTGTGTGCTGAGTAACAAAGCGAATGTTTATGCTTCTATCTACAGATACGAGGGTCAAGTATCCGTTTTCAATGCTAAAATGTCTGACGGAAGCAGAAGCGCTAACTATAGGGACCTCTACCCTATTCCACCAGCACCTGATAAGATACCTGATTGTGCAACTGGCGGAGTATTGGGCGTGCTAGCCGGTACGGTTGGTACATTACAAGCGAACGAGGTAATCAAAATTTTACTGAATAAAGATGGAGTACTAAAAAATAGATTATTGATCTACGATGCCATTGAACCATCCATGCGCGTCATACATTATAGAAAGAAGCAAGAGACAAACATTACTACACTCATAGATTATGAGCACTTTTGTGGTCACAATCGAACTAAATTAAAAGATATGTCAGCGATAAACGAGATTTCAGTACACGAACTTCAGTCATGGAAAAATGAAGGTAAAGACTTTCAACTCATTGATATAAGAGAAGGTCACGAGTATGAGTTTGCCAATATCGGCGGAGAACATATTCCCCTTGGTGAGATTTTATCTTCTCTTGATAAAGTCAATTATACTAAACCTAAGGTAGTTATGTGTCGAAGTGGTCAGCGCAGCGCAGCTGCTATCAATGCATTGCAACAAGCTGGATGCGACAATCTGTTTAACCTGAAAGGAGGTATACTTGCATGGGGTAAAGAGATAGATCCAAGCATACCGCAATACTGATTAATGATGAGTTCAAAGAACTCCAAAACGAGCAGACGACTGATTTAAGGGGTATTCGCATTGCTAATTGGATTAATCCTGACTCTCGTATCTGTGATAAACCCAAATGAAGAGTTCACAATAGCTTAGTCACGTATATCAGTAGGAGTATGGATTGCAAAAAGAGAGTTAAATGGCTATGGAACTATGCATTTTTATCACTTTCAATAGTGGTCATTTCTATTGCTCCCAATTGTAAATGCAAATCGCAGTACATATCAATCAATAGTTGGGTAAATGGAGTTATCGACACATTAGGTATTCCTATATTTCCATTTCCCTTGATAATCTTATTCTGAGCGTGAACTCCAATTGTCATAAGTAGAGCCATAAAAAAGTGGTACTATCTTCCATATTATAGGCCCAAACGATCTAAAAGATCATTTACGATGTCTAAAATGATCATTTTAGACTTTGTAAAATAATTCTCAAGCAAGCATTATAATGGTTATAGCCTGGGGTGTTTTGGGTAGGTCTTAAATCATTATATGACACATGTCAAAACATGATTTGAGATGATTGACACGTAAGCGGATCACATCTTTGGTAAAAAATAGCATAATGAAAAATTGATTAGTCAAATATTTTGACAGATCCTACTACTGCATTGGGCACAGGATCTCTTTTTAGCATTAACTCGTATATTATGTGGTTTGATTTTAGGAACGAGATTCGGTTCTGATAAATTTGGAATCCCTTGGACTCCAGCTGATCGCAATCTTGACTTGTTTGAAGTGGTCCATTGGTTCCCATTAATTGTAGCAAAGTACGGAGGGGTGCTTGCCGTGTCCCCAATATTCTTTGCATGGCTGGGTGCTTCCTGTGAAGCCGTTGGAGGACTATTCTTAGCCCTCGGGTTAAAAATTCGTTTTGCCTCTTTCTTGATTGCTGGTACGATGTTAGTTGCCATCTTTTGTAGAAAGGTGGTCATGGCCTCAAGTCTGTTCTTCCTGATGTAAGCTTCCTTTGGATGAATATGTATAACCTCATGTTAGGTTTAGGACAATTTGGTTTGGACCATAAGATTTCAACTTATTTACTTAATCCAATAAACTAAATCACGAAAATTTTCATAAGCCTAATATTAATTATAGTCCTAATCTCCTCGCGTGTTCAAGAAATGAGGGAGGTCACCAAAGATTAATAGATAGATATTAATGCCTTGGATAGCGCCATAAGAGTAGAAGTAATTGGTGAATGTGAACCTATGAATTGGTATACTGCAATTCGGTTAATAAATGAGAACGATGA
>CACLQQ010000101.1 GCA_902609095.1 uncultured Bacteroidota bacterium
TTACCAAGCTGATCTTTCAAAAGATCAAGTGCTGTTTCAGTTACATCTCTGGCAATTGACGATGGATGAACCAACAATCCATGAGGCTTATTGATTGCAACTATATGTTCATCTTGATATAGAATCTGGAGAGGATGTTCCACATAGGGAAAGGTACACAGAAGAAGAATGGAAATCTATCAGAGTCTACGTAAAATATCACAAAATTATTGAGGCCGCTGAAGTCTTCAATACTTATAATATTGTCATTATGTCAGTATAATTTGATTTTATGGTGTTATTTTGTCATGAAAAGTGCACCTCCTTTATGCCAAAATACCCCAAAACTTGGCATGGTACATCAATTGATCTATGAATGTCGTCAGTTTTTGATAAAAATCACTTTTAAAACATAAAATCTAGTTCAATGAATTGCACAGTAAACAGACCAAGAGCAAGAGCAATAGTAAACTACCAACCACATTTTAGCCATCTAATCAATGAATTTTTCAACACTGCTGTTGGCGACGAATATCAAAAAGCAGAATCTAAAAGAACCTATACCAATCCAACAGTAAACGTCATTAATTACGATGACAAGACAACGCTGCAACTGGCCGTTCCTGGATTTAGTAAGGATGATGTGACGATCACCTTAGATCAAGACACGCTAACTATCGAGGGCCAAATAGAAGCCACCGACAGTACTACAAACTACAGATTGAGAGAATTCAATTATAACGGATTCAAAAAAGCATTCAAACTACCAGACGATATAAACACCGACAATGTAAAAGCCACATTTAACCTGGGTATACTGAGCATAGACCTCTACAAGAAGGAAAAAGCTATACCACAACCGGCGAGACAAATAGACATTGTATAAATCATTATTCAATTACCATCCATAACATTTAAACATCATGAGTTTAGTGAGATATAATCCATTTAGAGATTTAAAACCAGTAACAGTAGACAGCATTTTTGATGACTTTTTTGGTCGAAGTGTTTCAGATTTCATCGGAACGGAATTTGTCAGTACCACACCATCAGTCAATATCATCGAGAATGACGTCAACTATACAATCGAAGTAGCGGCACCTGGTCTAAATAAAAGCGATTTCAACCTATCATTAGATAATGATCAGTTGAACATATCAGCTAAGAAAGAAACTAAGGAAGAAAGTGAAGATGGCAAATGGAGTCGTAAAGAGTTTAGCTTTAATAGCTTCAAGAGGAGTTTCCATATCTCAGATGAGGTTGATCAAGATTCAATATCCGCCAACTACGATAACGGCATACTATCAGTAGTGCTAAATAAAAAAGAGGAGGCTAAGCCTAAAGCTCCTACGACGATAGAGATTAGTTAGTGAACAGTTAAGAGTTCATCATAAGATTTCGATTATTTCAGAGCCCCTGCCCAATATTAGCAGGGGCTTTATACTATTTGTGATTTATCATATCGTATTAGATTGATCTATAATTTTGATTTAGGCAAGGCAAAAAGCATAGTAACAGCCACAGCTATTGTTAGCACTTTTAACGCTGCGTAAATGAAAATTGTAATTATAATATGCGCCAATTATGATTTTAAATAGTATTAACCTTTATTCGAGGCCTTTTATTAAATTGTATTGAATCGGTCCAAGCTCCAACAATATAGTTTTGCTCATCTCACTCAAATCAGTTTCCATTTCATTCACGTGGACGGTCAAAGTATTCAAAGCAGTTGCCTGATTCTGAGTAGCAGGAGACAATGGATGATCAATTAAGTACCGTACAGCTCTCAACTCATTAACCATAACAGCAGGATCCCGATAAATTCCTTGCTTAGAGCTATCTCCTAATAAGGTCATTTCAAATTCACTTAAACTCTCCTTTAACGAGCTCAAAAACCTTTTTTGTTCCGCATTTGTACCCTCCTCTCCTATCTGATCATGCATCTCCATGTTAAACTCAATCTTACCCTTGAGATCTCGTAATTCGTCAGCTATATCTGTTATCCGATTAGCCACAATGGTGAATCGTTCCATCTGAGCCTTCTTAGCTGTTACCTCCTGATCAGAGATATCTAATCGTGGATCTGGTGATAACTTAACCCAGTTTTGGCTTGTATCCGTGCCTATAATAACCTGAATTTGATAATCCCCAGGAGATACTGCCAAACCTCCTCTTGGAGGCTTCATTTTTCCTTTTGGCTTAGGAGTTCTTGGATTTCTAATCGCATCATACTTCATATCCCAAACCATACGATTAACCCCTGGCTTCGCCTCATGATTCAGCTGTCTTAGAGGAGTCCCCTCATCGTCTTTTATAATAACTTCAACTTTACCCCCAACAGACTGCCCAGCCCAAAAACTGATCAGGGCTCCGTGTGCTCGATTCTCTCCATTATACAATGCATCACCTACCTTACCATCTCGATAACCAATTGATTCTCCTACGATCATGACATGTTCATCCGGTGGAGTAAATACATGTAAACCATGATTGCCAAGTTGATTCATCCCCATAGATGCCAGTTCCCTTAAGGGCCTAATATCATCTAAAATCCATATAGCCCTGCCGAAGGTTCCAATAACAAGATCGTGCTCTCTGGACTGAATGGCCATATCAGAGATGGGCATCGTTGGTATTCCTTCCGTCCATTTATTCCAAGATTGTCCTGCATCAAAAGATACATACAATCCAAACTCGCTTCCGATAAACATGAGTTTCGGCTGAATCGGATCTTGAGCAAAGCAGTATACATATCCGTCTATATCCGTACCATCTGCTAGCCGATTCCAACTCTTGCCATAGTTATTAGTTATGCAGACATACGGCTCCCAATTATTACGTCTGTGATCATCAATCACGACTATGGCGGTAGCAGGGTCATATGTAGATGCTGTTACTTGAGTCACCCAGGCATGGGCAGGAATTCCTTTCAGATTACCTGTAGTATTCGTCCATGTATCACCACCGTCTCGTGTAAGCTGAATGTTCCCATCATCTGTTCCAACCCAGATTACGTTGGTATCAAGTGGGCTTGGGTCAATAGATATGATGGTACAGTGATTCTCTGCTCCTGTTACATCATAGGTGATTCCTCCAGTCTCTAGGAACTGAGTTTTTTCAAGGTCATTGGTGGTTAGGTCTGATGAAATTATCTCCCATGACTGACCTTGATCTGTTGACTTATGCAGATACTGACTACCATAGTAAATCGTCTTTTGATCTAAAGGAGAGATTCCAATACCTGTATTCCAGTTGAATCTCAGATGCTCCCCATCAGGATGTACCGGCCTAATTTTTTTTAACTGTCCAGATGTTGTATGATAATTGACTAAGTTGCCTCCCTGTCCCATAGCGTAGCCACGAGTAGGATCCATTGGATCAGGTACCACGTCAAACCCGTCTCCTACGCTAAGGCGCTGCCAATACATATTTCGTATGCCCCCCTTGAACCAGGTACGATTAGGTCCTCGCCATGATCCGTTATCTTGTAATCCGCCCATCACATTATACGGAAATTCATTATCCACTCTAATATGATAGAACTGTGCCAAGGGAAGGTTATCTGCAAAGCCCCAGTTTTGCCCTCGGTCATAAGTCGTATTCAAACCGCCATCATGACCGATAATTATGTGCTTGTTATCATTAGGATGGGACCACCAGGCATGATGATCGGTATGGATTTTATTTCCTGCGGCAAATATAACCCATGTCTTGCCTCCATCTTCTGATACGGTTACTTCAGTGGCAATGGAGTATAATCTATTCTCATTCTGTGTATCAACATATATGTCTGCATAATAAAATGGCCTACCACCTATGTTGCGATCGCCATTCTTAGATACTTGTTCCCAAGAGTCACCACCATCATCTGATCGATAGATCGCATTAGACTCATTCTCAATATAAGCGTATATACGGTCAGTATTCGTAGGGGCGATCGCTAATCCTATTCTCCCTAATTCTTCCTTCGGTAGACCATGATCTGACGTTATTTGATTCCACTGCTCTCCTCCGTTATGAGTTACATACAGGCCACTACCAGCACCACCCGATTTAAAATTCCAAGGCCTACGATAGTGCTCCCACATCGCAACGAAGATCTTGTTCGGATTGTTAGGATCTGAAATCATATCAGCAACTCCAGTATGTTCATTGACATATAGGATCTTTTTCCAAGTCTTTCCTCCATCAGTTGTCTTATATACACCACGGTCAGCACTACTTCCCCAAGAGGCACCGCTGACTCCTGCCCATACTATATTAGAGTTATCAGGATGCACAATAACTCGGTGAATCTGTCTTGTATTTTTTAATCCTAAAAACTTCCATGTCTTACCACCATCTAAAGTCTTATATATGCCCCTCCCACTATTCTGACTATTTCGTGGATTCCCTTCTCCTGTACCCACATAGATCACAGATGGATTCCTTTGATATATTGCGACAGAGCCTATAGAAGCTGCATCCTGATCATCAAATATAGGCGTCCACGTATGACCATTATTCTTTGACTCCCAGACTCCTCCTGCAGCAGTACCAATATAGATGTGATCTGTATCATCTAAAACAACATCGATAGAGGTGACTCTACCACTCATGCCAGCAGGACCAATATTTCGAGGCTGCATACCATGAAATAAGGACATGTCCAATTGCTGCGCACTTAGAAATGGACTTACAGAGATAAAAAAGAATAATTGAACTATAATTCTCATGATTTGTAAATTTCGATTTAAGGAATTTAATAAAATATCTCACGATTAGAGATTCATTTCTTGCTCAATAAAATATAGAGCACTAAAATCACTTAAAAGATTAACCTTGAAATAACCTGAAGAGGGTTGTTTTTTATCTTGAAAGTATTCACCTTCGCGCGCCATTATTAAAATGCATCATCATGCTTAATCCAAGAGACATATTATCGATCACGCTGATACTATTTTCAATCATCGATATCATAGGAAACATACCCATTATTATAAGCCTCAAGAAGAAGGGGCTTAAAATCGAAGGGGGTAAGGCTACTCTGGCTGCAGGGGTAATCATGATTGCATTTCTATTTATAGGTGAGGGCTTATTGTCCTTATTTCATGTGGATTTGAACTCGTTCGCAGTTGCAGGTGGAATCATTATATTCATCATAGCTTTAGAGATGATCCTGGGTATACATCTGATGAAAAGTGATGAAGAAATTAATAGTGCCTCTGTATTTCCTTTGGCATTCCCACTTATAGCAGGAGCTGGCACTTTAACCAGTATACTTTCTATCAAGGCTGAGTATCATGTAGTCAATATCATCATTGGGATAATCATCAACCTGATCATTGTATTCTTGGTGATCCGGTCGTCTGATTGGATTCAAAGAAAAATCGGAAAAAATGGAGAAGAAATCCTTAGAAAAGTATTTGGAATCGTCTTGCTAGCTATATCTATAAAGCTGATACAATCTAACCTCAGTATTCTATCTCATATCGACTAAAAGAAAAAGGCCCATGTCCAGTGGATATGGGCCTCAAGCTGTGTCGATTTAAGATATATGATTAGTCAGTAGCGCTACAAGTCTCTTTAAGCTCTTGTAACTCATCACTACTTGCAACCTCTACAGTAGACTCATCTTCTAATTGAACGGTAACAGGGAACAGAAGCATAGGTCTTTCTTCAGCATCATGGTTTGCTGATTTCCACTCTCTTAATTGTAACTTAAGATCTGCTCTATCAGCCGCATCGAAAGTTGTTTCATCTGGTAAAACTATTGTCACGGGGAATACCAAGCTGAAACACTTATCTCCTCTTCTATGTCCGTGGTGACCATTTCCACCATAAAATGATCTTTTACATTGTCGTTTTAGGCTTTTTAGTTCTTCTTTGTTATTTACAGTTACTATTTCTCCGTCCTCAGTTGTCACCTCAAGTGGATATCCCAGACTTGGTAATAACTCACTATCTATGTCTTTGATTATACCACGATTAAACCTCCTTGTAGAATCAGAATCAAGCCCTAAAGCATCAGCATTTTCTTCAAACCAAGCTCTCATAGATAACCTAAGAGCTT
>CACLQQ010000102.1 GCA_902609095.1 uncultured Bacteroidota bacterium
AACTTCTTAAATGCTGACAATTCGCAAAGAATAGTTGGGCATCAAATCGAACAATAAGAAGTTGATTGCGATGATTCAAAAAATCAAAGCGATTAACATTGCGATAAACTCTGCTATTGGGAACCTGCGATAACTCGGCGATATGAGGATAAGACACTCGATAGATAAGTGCCACAAGCGATAAGACTAAACCTATTAATATTCCTTCCTCAATTCCTACTGCAAGGGTTCCTAAAAATGTAACTACCAGAAGCAAGAAATCCTGTTTGTCCGTATGCCAGAGATGCTTAATCTCGGAGATATCAATTAACCCATATACCGCTACTAAAATGATAGCCGACAACGCAGCATGAGGTAAAAAATAAAAATATGGCGTTAGGAATAACAAGGTGAGCAAAATGAGGAGGCCACTAACTATCGATGCTAAGCCAGATCTGGCTCCAGCCTGGTCATTCACAGCACTGCGAGAGAATCCACCTGTAACAGGGAATGAGCTAAACACACTTCCTACTACATTAGCCATACCTAATGCGACCAATTCTTGGTTAGGGATTATGCTGTAATCTTTGTGCTTGGCTTGTATAGATTTGGCCACTGCAATAGATTCTATGAAACCAATGAAAGATATAGTCAAGGCCATTGGCATCAGGGATAGAATTGCTTCCTGATTCCATGTTGGGATTCCTATTGGAGGCAATCCTGAGGGAACGTCTCTAACTATAGACACACCTTGTTCGTGCAGACTCATCAACCATACTGAGAGAATGCTGAGGGCTACTACGATCAGTGGTGCAGGTAAGTTCGTTCTGAGTTTTTTAAATATAACCAAGATTAGTATAGCGATAGAACCTATACCAAATGTGATCCAATTGATGTCAGGTACATTATTATATAGTACAATAATAGTTTCATGTACTTTACCTCGACCTATACTTATGCCGAACAAATGTTTAAGTTGACTCACCCCAATAATGATTGCCGCCGCTGAAGTAAATCCACTGATTACGGGATGAGCTAGAAAGTTCACAACAAAACCAGATCTAACTACTCCTAAACCAAACTGAATTATACCCACCATGAGGGCGAGCAGAATAGCCAAAGAAACGAACTCTGGAGATCCAAATTCTGCCATAGCTCCTACACCATTAGCTATTAATAATGCGACCATTGCGACCGGACCAACCGCCAACTGACGAGAAGTTCCTAATAATGCATATATCAACAATGGAATTGTCGAGGCGTATAAGCCGTAAATCGGAGGCAACCCCGCCAGCATCGAGTATGCCATTCCCTGGGGTACTAACATGACTCCGACGGTCAGACCAGCAATAAGATCAGCTGAGACCTTAGATCTATCGTATTTTTTAATCCATGACCAATCAGGAAAATATTGCCTCATGCTTATCAGCCTTTAGTGCGGTAACTTATTTCTGAAGGCACCATAAAAGAGTGTGCCTAATATAGCTCCAATAACAACGATTACAATGGACCAATATCCATAACCTATTAATATATACATAAGTCCCATACAAGCACCAATTAGCACCCTGCCAAAGCTAAAGTAAGTTCCCCCAATCAAATATCTGCTGATACTTTGTGCCTTAGGAGGAAGGATAATTTGCTCTCCATCTATTGCTTTGAGTTGCCCTATTTTTATTACTTGTACAATGATAGCACCTAAAATAGCTGCCGATCCAATCACTTCATACATATGCAATAAATCAAAATGAAATATCTCAAAATTTTCGTTATCAAGAAATTATCTTAGTATAGTCAATGTAATACCAAATATTACACCAATAAATAAAAAATTTATGAACTTCATAATCCTCTATTTAGCTACAAATTATTGGGAATAAAAGATGGACCATCCTAAGTCCCCCTATAAAAAAACCAACGACAGCTATTAGACTCTGAATCTGTAGATTACTGAGTCCAATTATGGCGTGACCACTGGTACAACCGCCAGTATATCTAGCTCCAAATCCAACTAAGGATCCTCCAATAATCATTATGACAAATCCTCTGAGTGTGCCCATCACTCCAAAACTGAAGATAGTATTGGATAAATACTTATACGTAAGGTGATCAATACCGAGCTTGTCCAACTCTACAGATGTTGATGAACTGAGCGACATTACCTCAGGATTGGTTAGGTAATTGGATGCTATGTCTCCGCCTAAAACAGTATCTAAAACAAAAACCAGATTCCAATACTGTGGCTTCCATTCAAAATCAAAAAAATCAGAAATTACCCCCCTCCTATCGCGCAGATGGTCCGCAGATTACTACTGACACCAAAGGTCTTATCGAAGTACAATAATGAAAACATAACCAGTGTAATGAGCGAGCCTGCTACACACAATGGCCAAGGGGCTGCAATTTCGTTTATAATTTATGCAAATGTCTGAAAATAGAATAAAACCGAGAGTGACTATATTGACTTAGGAAAATAAATACAAAATGCGCTAGTTGGGCATAACAAAGCCCCCTAACTTCATACAGTATGAATTGAACAAATTAGAAATAATTATAAAATATAAGTACCAATAAAGGAAGAATGCCGAAATGAGATATTGAGTAGGCTCTGTGCGTACATGTTGTATTACTAAAATAACGGTCAATGCACCAACCATTCTTGATGAGGTAGTGCAACAAAATGTAATAAACCTTAATAGGGTTTAACACATTCAGGCGAGATTTTGACAAATGAAGGTAATTAGCTCTGAAATGCACTACCCACCTTTTTCTTGGTTCTCTTCATTTATTATAGATAATATTAGTCCGTAATCGTTAACATAAACCTCTTGTGGCTAGATGAATATACCCTGCAGTACTTATAAGGGAGGAGGAACACAATAGCTACTATCACTATGGTACCCACTTGAATAACTAAAATTTTACAACAATGAGAAAAGTAGTAAAAAGAGCTTTTCTATAATCCCCTCTCCTGAATAAATTCATTTCATAATCTGATTTAACTTTTATCTAAAAACACTCTAAATCAACCGAAATGTATGTACTCTTAGTTGATGATCGAACGACCATCGATGAATCTATATGTTCCTATTTAAATAGTTTGGGGATAACATATCAGCTTACGAAAAAATATCACAACGCTAAAACCAAAATAGAAGTAACCAAATCTAAGACTGTACTATTAAACTTGGATAAAAAGGATAATAGGGCAGTTCAGCTAATCTTTTTTGTCAGAAATATCTTGAAATCTAATGTTCCAATTTTAGGCATAATGGATCAAGAATCCATAGGTAGTATTTTCTCCTATTATAATGTCAGATTATCGGATAATGTCGTCCGACCGATTAATTTTACCATTCTTGCATTGAAAGTTTTGAGATTTAGTAGTATTAATCCTGCGGGATACATACTGTCTAAACATAAAGTTTTCAAAAAATATACACAACATCTGTAGGAATAGTTACTCCATGTTTCAATAAAGGTGAAAGGATCAATCAAGTCAAGTTCATACAATTTATAAAGGCCAATGTTGGCTACCATCTTCGCTTTGTCAACGACGGAAGCTCAGATAATACCCTCGACACTTATAATAATATGAGAATTGGACTATAGAATACGATTTCAGTTTTAGACCGTACACAGAATCAAGGCAATGCTGAGGCATTAAGACAGGTAGGACTACATTTATGCCAAGATCCACAATTTGATTCAATTGGCTTCTTGGATGCGGATTTGCTAACTGACTTTGATGATATGATGAATCAAGTTGATTCATTAAACAAGTTGGATCATATGATGGTCCTCGGATAGCGTATAAATAGGATGGGTGCTAATATTCACAAAACAGGTAAAAGAGAGTTAATAAGTAAAGATGTGAATAAGATCATAAGAGCCATAATTAGGATGCCGTATAAGGATACTCAGTACGGAATAAAAGTGATAACAGCAGATCTGACCAAAACTATATTTGAAAACATCTTGGCTATTCGATATTGAGCTATTCATGAGAATGAAAAAGCAATATTCTAAGATGAATGATGCTAAATGTGAATACCCTTTAAATAGATGGGAACACGTTGATGGTTCAAAGCTATCTTCACGAGATGCCTTCAAAATCTTTTGGCATCTCTTCATAGTCTATAGAACTTACGGATAGTAAAGACTTATGAAAATCTAATAAATACTCTTTGAATTGATTTGAAGGAGAAAATAAGACTGATCTCTTTTTTAATTCAATTCATATTTTTATCAGAAAAATCTTATTCCTTTTTTGATCTAAAAATCCTTGCTTTCGCAACTTTTTAATTACTCGATAAATAACTACCCTTGATGAATGCAAATCATCTGCTATCTCTTTCAGTGTGATATCACACTGAACTCTTCTTTCGGACATAATATTTATCCAATCGATATCGCTTCAGTCGATCCTCCGTACTCATAAATACCACGGTATCGGTAGCCTCAAGCATTTCATTCAAGCGTTGATTATAACTCTCCAACACAAATTATCTACACATCGCCATCCATAGATCCATCATTGATACCGGTATCATTAATAATTCTGTTCCTTGCTCAGTAACTGCTTTTACTTTGGATTTAGATCTTTCTGTCCAGCAATTTAAAGTTACGGCACACGTATCACCCCATTCTACATAGTATAGTAATAACTCATCTCCTTCTTTATCCTCCATCATCACTTTAATTTAGCCTGTTAAGACCAAAGGCATATAAAATATAGACATACCAACTTCCATAATGGTAGATCCACTCTCATAAATTTTCAATGTGGCATGCTGAGCCAATTCAGAACGCAGACTATCCTCAAAGAGATTTAAAAACTTATCCTCAATTTTTTGCGCTTTTGTTATCTATCGTAATGATCAAACTACATTTTATTCACACTCACCTTAACACTCTTAGATATCGGTGTTTGACTCTCCCGAGCATACTGGTCGATAGGAATCAATTGGTTCGTTTCAGGAAAATAACTCGCTAAATTCCCTTGCGGGATATCATAAACTACAACTTGAAAATTCGATACTTCTCGCACCGTATCATCATAAGTAGATCTCAAAATGACTGTATCACCAGATAACAAATTCAACTTGTTCATATCGTCTGTATTCATCATTACTACCCTTCGCTCACCATATATTCCTCTATATCTATCGTCTAATCCATATATGGTTGTATTAAACTGGTCATGAGACGGAATAGTCATCATTAGGAATTCATCAGGTAATAGAGCATGCTCGGGAAGTTCCGTGATTGTAAACTGTGCTCGACCCTCAGGTAGTTTAGAGAAATCTCCTTTTAGCGCATTGTTAGGCAAGTAAAATTCAGATCCCTCCTTAGTCCTATCATTATAAGATTCAAAGCCCCGAACTACTCGTGCAATATCTGTTCTCATATTACTATAGTCTGCCTCATATGCTCGCCAAGGAATCTGATCTTCTGATCCAAAACATGCTAAGCATAGATTAGCTATAATCTTAGGCTCACTCATCAGACGGGTACTAATTGGTTCCAGCTTACCTTGAGAGGGTTGCACTTTTCCCATGCTGTTTTCAACAGTGATATACTCGAGCTTATCCTTGGTTACATCCATTTCTGAGCGTCCTAAGGTTGGGAGTATTAATCCAATCTCTCCTGAATGATAGGTGTGTCCGATTTAGCTTAGTAGATACATGAACCGTTAACACACATGACTCCACAGCGTCCTTAGTGTAATGTGTATCAGATGCCGCAGTTATAAAGTTACCTCCTAAAGTCATGAATACCTTAGCCTTCCTCTTATGCACAGCCATTATAGACTCAACTACATCATATCCATTTAGT
>CACLQQ010000103.1 GCA_902609095.1 uncultured Bacteroidota bacterium
AAGAAAAGTGAATACCTGCTTGATCATCCCATTAAATCTCAATATGAGCAGATGAACCAAAATTATGTTCAGGAGGGAGAGCAATGGATTTTCTTACATATTCCTAACGGAGATGAATTACCAGATTTGGGTTCATGGTGGAATTGGGAAGAAGAAATTGAACTCATAAAAGAATTGCTTGAAGATTTAGGTGAAAAGTTAGGAAAATTTGAGACTCATTTTATTAGTGGTACCGAGGTAGTTAATCCTTTAACATGGGAAAAAACGGAAAATCCGCAAAGATTTGAAATACTCCAGTCCGACCTTAAGGAAAGTTTAGAAAATAAACATTTGAACAATCAACCATTACATTTTACACAGGCGGAGTGGGATGAATTTGGTATTGAAAATATATACACGTTTTCTTATGTTGCCATTAATGGCGATTATTTTAAACCTGTTTCACCAGGAAACAATAGAATTAATGAAGAAGTTAGGAATATTATAAGCCGCGACAAAAAAGAAGGCTGGGATCATAGTGCTTTAAAGGTTGAAGAATGCGGTGGAATATGTTACAATTATCACACTACCTCTTCTAGAAAGCGAAATTACTTAGTCTTTAATATGGGATTTTGGAATGGGGTAGCTGATCACATATTAAACAATCCATCAGAAGAGGAAAAAAAATGGTTAGCGAGGTTGGATATTTATTCTTCCATTGCTCATGAATATAACCACGTAGTTCAAAACCAGTTATATGATCCCGAAATTCCAATTCGTTGGAATGGGGAAGAAAATGGATTTGGCGAATATGCTCCTAACGCCATTTCAAGATGGTGGATTGAAAGTTTTGCGTCTATTCTTCCAGAGATTATGGGTTACAGTCATTCCTACACCCTCGATGCCGTAAGAGAAAGCATTGATCAAATTAAGAGTGACAATAGTTTGACTGCTGAAGAATTTGCTGATAGAATGATGTATGTAGAACCTTATGGTTATTTAACCAGATTTAATTGGGGATTCTTAGCGGCCGCATATATAGCCAAATTAACTTCTTGGAAGTACGTTCTGATGGACTTTTATTTTGATTTTCAGAGGGTGTCGCCTGATTCAGAAGCTTATAGAGATGGTTCTAATACGCTTGAGTATGTTCCAAGTTTGGATAAACTATTTCTACATCACTTTGAAAAAACCGAAGCTGATTTTTTAAAAGAATTATATGCACTGGTTAAATCAGGTGAGATAGTGTTGGAAGATTTATTTCCAGATGGCAGCTTACCTCCTATAGTTTTTGAGGAAACGACAACCAATAGTTATCAATTGCAAAAAGAAAATGATTTCCTACTTTATCCTAATCCTGCCAATGATGTTGTTTATTATGAATCTCTATCGGACCCTGAAACAATAGAAGTCTATAATATGATGGGTCAAAAGCAATCTTTAGATATTAGTTCTAATAAAAGCTTGGATATTTCCCCTTTATCAGGCGGAGTTTATTTTATCCGAATTTATAAAAAAGATGGTGTTGTTTACTCCAAGAAATTTGTCAAAAAGTAATGTTCTTAACAACTAAGCACTTATTGGATTGTTCCTAAAAAAATCCCTGTATTATTTGATTTGAGGATCCAAGCATCACCATTCCCATTATTGAGATCCGTATGATCTCCATCCGAAGATTAGTACGCTCTTTATGGAGAGATTACAATCTTTCTTAAAATAGAACCATAAGTCATTACTATACTTCCTATCTGTAGACTTAGCTATACAGTTATACTTTCACACTAAGCTGGCCAGCGTCCTATATTTATGCAGGGTAGCCTCTGCCCTCTCTCCTATTTGAATGAAGTATTCTCGATATTTTAGTATCAGGCTACGAATAGCCAGATCTTCAGAACTGTCGGTGAATAGCTTTGTGATTTCCTTCAACCTCACAAAAACCTTTCGTTACAATCCGTCGATCAGAAAGATTATATGCTTCCTTTTTTACTACAATCAATTATTGATTGAGATCTGAACAACCCTCACCAGCACCTAACTGCATCTCTTTATTCCATGATTCCTCTTTGATGTTCCATTCTGTTGTAAAAATGGATCTTCTCTAATTGATGGTCACCCTCAATACAAGTGGATAGGTATTGTAAGATTTGATTGATCTGAAAGTCCTTTCAATGAATCAAGTCGCAGAATTGAAGACATCAGTAGAGAACTGTGAATAAATCATACCCGCTGAAAAAAGATGTATTTAAGGATATGAGGCACTCCAAGTGATATGATCATTCTAACTATAGACTGTGATTCTTAGATCTGTAAAATGACGAAATAATGACGTAGTTATCTTAATCCTTTGTAATAAGGCCTGTAGTTCTGAGGCACCTAATAAAGTTCATCTATTTCACAAAATTATTTGATACTTCAAGAATCTATTTAAATTTAGAAATAAACAATTAACAACATGTATAAATTTCTTTGCTTTATTGCGCTATCTTTTTTCATAAGTTGCGCCAGCCCTTCAAAACAATTAGAGGCAATAGATGATTCTGATTCAAAAGAATTAACCTTCATCATAGAACTCAATACAAAAGGCAATTCAAAAGAAAAGATAGAGGAGTTTACCCAATACCTCGCAGCATTTATCAAAGAAAGAGAACCCTCTAGTATTTATGGATACTTCATCTCTGAAGACGGAAGTAGAGTCACCCTGATTGAACGATATAACAACAGCGAAGATGGTATTCAACACGGCATCGATTTCATTAATGGTCCAAACTTTGACAAATTTTTTGAGCTTTTTGAAATAGAGTCTTTTATAACCATTGGAAACGCAACAGATGAATTTAAAACCTTTACTGCTGAAAACGGTTTCGTTATCGAGTACAGAGAATCTATAGGAGGGTTCTCCAGAAAGTAACACATCCGAAGGTCCTGCTTTTTAATAGGGTCAACGTTTTATTACCACTAACAACTACCCGACAACTTAAAACCAATAGACAATGAAAAAAATAAAACCTTACTCATCATAACTTTGATCTTTGATTTGCACAATTCATTCCATTAATCCTAATGAAAATTAATGATGATTTTAAAAGTGAAATGATAGGTTATTTAAATATCGAAAGACTATGCTTTAGTCAACCTGCATTAGAGGTATTAGACATCATGTTCTCTGCAATAGGATTCATTTCACTAAGGATTGTATTATCTGTGATCTATCCCATGAGATTAAAATATGTCGAAGCGCTTAAAGCAGCATGTTTTGTTTGATTTATAATACATCTATTATGGTCCCTGCCAGATTTTATTACCTTAGTTTCTGGAGGATCAACACACGAACCAATTCCAATAATGATCATTTCTTTAACTTCTGTACTTGGGGTCTGACATACGCTTAAAAGTACGTTCAAACAAGCTCATGTTATGAAAAATTTAATATCACTCATTTTTATAATCCTTCTTCAAGCTTGTGATTCAAGCACAATAGATTTAAAAGCTATTGTTATTGCTAATAATGAAAAATGGGTAAATCATTACAATAGCGGAAATGCGCAAGGAATTGCAGACCTTCATACCGCCGATGCAGTTGTAATTCCACCGCATGCAAATTTTGTTGTTGGGCGAGAGGCCATTCAAAAAATGTATAAAGACGAAATTCAAATGGGTAAAGGCACTTTAGACTTGAAAACCTTAGAAGTACTGCATCAAGGCAATTACGCCTATGAAACAGGACTATACGACATACAAATGACTGTTGACCAGGAATTAATTCAAGACAATGGTAAATACATTGTGGTATGGGAGAGGCAAAATGATGGTCAATGGCTCTGTAAAAAAGACATCTGGAATACTAACCTAAAACAACCTTAAAACAACCTTAAAACAACCTTAAAACAATACTAATGAAAAAACTAATCCTTATAGCGTGTAGTGCTTTAATGATCTGTTCATGTGACATTATACCAAAAGAGAATGAAGCCCAATCAAAAACGATGAAAACAAAAGAAGTTGTGCTCCAAAATTTCGAATTCATTTCTTCTGGAGATATGGATGCTTTTCAAACTACCATCAGTGATGACTTCAAGTTTATTTTATCAGGTACCTTAAAATGGAATGATGGTCGACCACTTTCACGAACCTATGAGAGTTATGATTCTTTTATCAATGAGTTTTTAACTCCCGCCTTAGCAACCATGCCCAATGGACTCGTTTTTAATTTTGACAACATCATTGCCGACGAGAAAGGAGCTGCAATTATTTGGCATGGTGAGAGTGAAGCTCTTTACGATACCTATAACAATAAATACGTTTACATCTATGAAGTCAACGAGAACGGTTTAGTCTCGTCAATTACAGAATACACTGATTTATTATTATCAGCTTCTTCACTTTTAGGACAAAAAGAGAATACGAATTACAAAGAGCCACAAGACTGAAATTAAATCTTAGGTAAAGGATAATCGTTGTGATCAGTACTATTTAGGTACTGTTCATTTATTGCCCTGTCAGTAAAGCCATTCTTTGACTTGTCCCAGTATCATCAGTACCTAAAAAGTTGCAATGAAAGGTTTTGTTATTGGATCCATTTAAATTAATGCCGTCATCGGTGATTGAATGTATAACTAACCCCCTTATAGTACTTCCTGATCCCCACAGTAGCAAGTGCTAACCCATGAACATTAGGACCTACTGAGCTTCCATCAATTACAATTAACAAGCTGGGTGGTCAATTATCACATGAAGCTCCAGCTTGTGTTAATCCATCAATGGTAGCCAGACTGTTGATTATGGTAATGCACTTACTTGGTTGAATGGTATGGGGATCTCCTCGAAGGATATTGAATTCAATCAGATCTGTACCGGGATTACTATTGGCATCGATAATTGCTTTCCTGAGGGATCCATTTCCGGAGTCATTGGTGTTAGTCACCATAAAAGCTGATCCACTTAATACACTACTCCACGATATAAAAATCAGAAATATAAATTGAATTTTGAATCTCGTTTTCATTCATTCAACCCTACGTATATATAGACTAAAAAAAAATAATATGGTTATTAAAACCTATTCTTTAGAGAAAAAAATGGAATCAAACTAAATCTCTCACATCCCATTCGGCTCGTTCTTTTCAGAATTCCTTTAATTCCAAAGGTCTTTCATCAAGTATTTCATCCTCTTCAGGAGAAGAGACATATTTCCTATCTTGATACTTTCTTATGTGACTGTGGTTCTGAGTAATCAGAGAGTGATGGTCGCCCACAATACAACTGGATAGGTATAGTAAGGTTTGGGTGATCTGAAAGTCCTTTCAAGCAGTATCATCCCAACAAATGTTTACGACTAATATTTTAGCCCTAATGGATGTTTTGCCATATCTGAATTATGAGGATTGCCTGCGGTGATCCCTATCAGGGGAAGGCAGTAATAGTATCGAGTAGTTAGTGCTAAGTTGTAAGCATCTCATAAATATACCTATCAAAGCTGCATTCTCATCTTATCTGTTAGAACCTAGGATTACCTGCGGTGATCTCTTTAAAGGGGACCTTCAAACAAAAGACATCTAAATAGAGGTCTATTTGTCATTTCTATCCATGTACCAATACCAAGCTTTTCTACGTAACCAATACAGACAGGATTGCCTTCGGCCATCCCTTTAAAGGGGGAGGCTTCAAACAAAACACCTCTATGTAAGAGGTCTTTTGTTTGGCGGAGGAGGAGGGATTCGAACCCCCGATACCTCTCAGTATGCCGGTTTTCAAGACCGGTGCATTCAACCGCTCTGCCACTCCTCCATTGAGACGAGAGTGTTTCTACTCAAGCGGCTGCAAATGTAG
>CACLQQ010000104.1:2500-5327 GCA_902609095.1 uncultured Bacteroidota bacterium
AAAGATCTGGAAAGGTCTACCGTAGAAGGTGACAGTCCTGTAAGTAAAAGTTATATAAGTATGAAACGAGTAGGGCGGGGCCGGTGAAACCCTGTCTGAACATGCCAGCACCATCTGGCAAGGCTAAATACTCCTGAGAGACCGATAGTGTACTAGTACCGTAAGGGAAAGGTGAAAAGAACCCCAAGAAGGGGAGTGAAAAGAACCTGAAACCATATGCTTACAAGCGGTCGGAGCCTTTTGGGGTGACGGCGTGCCTTTTGCATAATGAGCCTACGAGTTACTCCTCATTAGCGAGCATAAGTATTTCAGATACGGATGCGTAGCGAAAGCGAGTCTGAATAGGGCGCAGAGTTAATGGGGGTAGACGCGAAACCGAGTGATCTACCCATGGGCAGGTTGAAGCCGGGATAGTCTCCCTGTGGAGGACCGAACCAGTTCATGTTGAAAAATGTTTGGATGACCTGTGGGTAGGGGTGAAAGGCCAATCAAACTCGGAAATAGCTCGTACTCCCCGAAATGCATTTAGGTGCAGCGTTGAGTAGAGTGTTATGGAGGTAGAGCTACCGATAGGGCTAGGGGGCTTCACCGCCTACCAACCCCTGACGAACTCCGAATGCCATAACACTGCATCAGCAGTGAGGGCATGGGTGCTAAGGTCCATGTCCGAGAGGGAAAGAACCCGGATCAACAGCTAAGGTCCCGAAGTGATATCTAAGTTGAATGAACGATGTGAGAATGCTAAGACAGCTAGGATGTTGGCTTGGAAGCAGCCATTCATTTAAAGAGTGCGTAACAGCTCACTAGTCGAGCGTTCTTGCGCGGAAAATAATCGGGCATCAAGATATCCACCGAAGCTATGGATTGTAATTTTTAATTACAGTGGTAGGGGAGCATTCTAATGGCGCTGAAGGTGTACTGTGAGGTACGCTGGAGCGATTAGAAAAGAAAATGTAGGCATGAGTAACGATAAAATGGGTGAAAAACCCATTCGCCGTAAGACTAAGGATTCCTAGTTCTATGCTAATCAGAACAGGGTTAGTCGGGTCCTAAGGTGTACCCGAAGGGGGAAGCCGATGGGAAACAGGTTAATATTCCTGTACCTGCGTACACTAAAAAGGGGACGGCGTCATGTAGTTTTCACGTACTGACGGAATAGTGCGTTGAGTGGATCGCTAAGCGAGAAACGAGAGGATGAGTTGACGTCCAAGAAAAGCCGAAGTACAGCAGTCCGTACCGTAAACCGACACAGGTAGTCGAGGAGAGTATCCTAAGGCGCTCGAGTGATCCGTGGCTAAGGAACTAGGCAAAATGGTCTCGTAACTTCGGGAGAAGAGACGCTCTGTAATACTATGGAGCCGCAGTGAAGAGGCCCAGGCGACTGTTTAGCAAAAACACAGGACTCTGCGAATTCGAAAGAAGAAGTATAGGGTCTGACACCTGCCCGGTGCTGGAAGGTTAAGGAAGGTGCTTAGGAGTAATCCGAAGGTATTGACTGAAGCCCCAGTAAACGGCGGCCGTAACTATAACGGTCCTAAGGTAGCGAAATTCCTTGTCGGGTAAGTTCCGACCTGCACGAATGGTGTAACGATCTGGGCACTGTCTCAGCCACGAGCTCGGTGAAATTGAAGTATCGGTGAAGATGCCGGTTACCCACAGCGGGACGAAAAGACCCCGTGAACCTTTACTACAACTTCACATTGTATTTGGGTATAAGATGTGTAGGATAGGTGGGAGACATTGAAGCGGCCACGCCAGTGGTTGTGGAGTCGTTGTTGAAATACCACCCTTCTTATACTTAGGTACTAACGGTTAGCAAAAATCGGACATTGTGTGGTGGGTAGTTTGACTGGGGTGGTCGCCTCCTAAAGCGTAACGGAGGCTCGCAAAGGTACCCTCAGCATGGTCGGTAATCATGCGAAGAGCGTATTAGTAAAAGGGTGCTTGACTGAGAGAGGGACACCTCGACCAGGTACGAAAGTAGGCTAAAGTGATCCGGTGGTTCCGCATGGAAGGGCCATCGCTCAAAGGATAAAAGGTACTCCGGGGATAACAGGCTGATCTCCCCCAAGAGCTCATATCGACGGGGAGGTTTGGCACCTCGATGTCGGCTCGTCACATCCTGGGGCTGGAGAAGGTCCCAAGGGTTGGGCTGTTCGCCCATTAAAGTGGCACGCGAGCTGGGTTCAGAACGTCGCAAGACAGTTCGGTCTCTATCTGCTGTGGGCGTTGGAGTATTGAGGAGATCTGACACTAGTACGAGAGGACCGTGTTGGACGCACCGCTAGTGTATCAGTTGTACCGCCAGGTGCATTGCTGAGTAGCTATGTGCGGAATGGATAAGCGCTGAAAGCATCTAAGCGCGAAGCCAACTTCAAGATGAGTACTCCTTGAGGGTCGTAGAAGATGACTACGTTGATAGGCTATAGGTGTAAGTGTGGTGACATATGAAGCCGAGTAGTACTAATTGCCCGAAAGCTTCTTAATAAATTCTATTTTTCAATTTACTCGATATTTTCAGCTTGTTAATAATATAATGACCTGTTATGCATGGAATGGATGTATAGCGTTAAGTCAAAGATTCAATGGTGGTTATAGCGAGGGGGAACCACCTCTTACCATTCCGAACAGAGAAGTTAAGCCCCTCAGCGCCGATGGTACTGCTACGGTGGGAGAGTAGGTCGCTGCCAACTTAATTTAAAAGCTCAAGGCCATAGCCTTGAGCTTTTTTTGTTTGTAACTGTAAAAGTTAACTCAGGATGAATTAAACAGTTAGCTATGTATGTTATTGTATAATTCATGACAAGTGTAGCATCTAAGAGGTTTA
>CACLQQ010000105.1 GCA_902609095.1 uncultured Bacteroidota bacterium
TTGACAGAACTGCATTCGCCGTTATCTACAAGAACCGTCCAATCTCCAGTTAGCGAACTATCTATAGAGCTTAAGTCAACAAATGCTGAAGCGGTCACTGAAAATAGCTCATCATCAATAAACCAATTGTAAAGTAAATCATTCGCATTCGAGAAGTTGGAAATCAATAGTCTTCCTTCTGAATTATTACAGAACTGATTTGGGCCGCTAATAATTGGAGTGATTAGAGAGTCTTGAACAATCACATCTAAACTGACACTATCAGCGCAGTCCATCACACTAGCTCTTAGAGTATAAGTCCCAGTCTGTTCTATTGTAGCATTAGGAATTGACGTGATTATACTATCATAATTGAAATTCAAAGGCCCGGTCCAATTGAAATTGATGCTATCAGTATCACTCGCACCAATTAAATTAAGAGTATCTCCGTGACATAATCTAATTGTATCTGATGCAACGGAAAATACTGGTCGATCTACAATTTCAATTGAAATGGGATCCGAAGGATCAAAGTTAATGTCGCAGCTATTTGATTCTATTATCAGATAATATTCATGTTGACCTACGGATGGATTGACTCCTAATTCTGCACGATCATCACTTTGTAGTAATGTTCCATTTGGGAACACTCCTTCATACCAACTATATGTCACATCTGATGTAAATGCTGTAGTGCTTAATATGATAGAGTCTCCCGAACAAGCAGATGTAGCTATCGATGTAATGTCAGGAGAAGTGAAATCTTGTATGATAAGATCCACTGAACTACTGATGCTACACCCATTTTCCCCGATGAGGTCCAGAGTATATCTTCCTGCAGATCCCAATGTGCTATTCGCAATGATAGGTTCTCTTTCAATTGAGCTAAATCCTTCAGGTCCTGACCATCTATATTGCAGTTCTTCTGATCCTAAGCCAGTTGGAGCATTAGTAGATAATCTGATGGTATCACCAATACATAGGATTGGTTCTGCGTATGCTATCAAATCAAATTCAGTAATTCTTAAATTAGAATTGCATATAGTTATGTTGCCGGCTAAATCAGCAACTCTAATAGTAATATCCACGGAGCTTCCGATATCTGCACAAGAAACATCAGGAGTTCCTATTGTAATATTTCTGATTCCACAATTATCTGAGCTCGATGTTACGATCGCCGCAGTATCTAAAGTAATAGGAATTACTCCACTGGGGTGAAAGACTACAGGAATATCAATACCACATAATATTTGAGGGAATTCCTGATCTCTTACTAATATCATTTGATCACAAACTGAACCATTACTGTAGTAATACGAAATTTGATTACTACCGACAGAAAGTGTTACTGGCTCTGCATTTCTTGGACTTAATATTTTTAGAGAAGTACTCCCAGAGATTTGTATAGAGTCGACAGTTAGAGCCTCGCTACATCCGTTATTGAGCGAATTAACATCTAACAAGATATCGGCACTGCATCTTCCAAAATTAGCTAGCTCAGTCAGATCATCTGGACAAATTAATTCGGCTGTAGTGGCCGTATCTGACACAGTTAGGTTTTGAACCACGCTATCTTGATTTCCAGCACAGTCAGTAGCGAAATATGTAATTCGATGATCTCCCGTGATGAGGCTTATTTCTTGTGAGCCATTTATGACTTTAGCATCCTCATTATTTACTTTTATACTATAGGTTATGTCAAAATTTGCACGACTGCCTATGTCCAATATTCCAATAGCCTGAGAGTTGGAACATACAGTATTGATCGATAAGGTAGGAACGCCTGCTACTATGTTCGGTGATAAGGTTATAGTGAAAAAGTCATCTGTGTCTCCCAATCCAGCTAAGATTTCTTGTCGTGGAATGGATAGTACTGTTGTACCATCTCCACACTGAGCCAGAGTGTTGTTTGTTCTGCCGAGAATAGTACCAGACTCAGATATTATATCGAAATACTCTGTCGGATTATTTGCGTCAACATTAAGTAATCTAATAGTTAGTTGGACTGGAGCTCCTTCGTCGGCTATATTTCCTTCAAAAGGTCCGAAATTCAGGGTCACTGGATTCACTGGAACCTCATTTTTATCTGCTGTTATTGCGACATTACCAGTATTGAAACTATTAGGATTCTCATCTAAACAATTATCTGATGCAATTACAGGACTTAAGGTGTATGATGCTGTGCAGTTATCCTGATTATTAACAAATAGCTGTGTATCGCTAACTGTTGTTAAGATAACTGGATCGATATCATCAGAGATCCCAAAAGTGCCTTGAACAGCCAATGCATTCCCGCAGTTATCCACGAATACAAAATCGACTATTTCGAATTGAGCAAGGCCTAATTGTGATGAGGGGCATTGAGGTTCATCGAAGCTATCTGGTGCTTCTCCTGGCCAAGTGCTTGAGTCATTGATATTATATGAATCCGGTACAGCAGCAAATGATTGAACAACTTCTCCTATTTCATCTCGTGTAACAGCACTCCCTCGATTGGCTACCCATTCTTCAAATCCTGAGGCTAAGTCTATTGCATTAGTACAGCTGACTATAATATCTACAGGAGGGCGTACGATAATTGGAGCGATGCTATCAACTATAGTTATACGTTGACTGAGTACTAAGGAACTACCACAAAGATCTTGGATATTCCATCTTCTGTCTATGGACATGGAGCACTCACTTGTGGTCTGATTATCTGTGTAATCAATGATTACTTCCGAAGAGCAATTATCAATAATATCAACAGGGAATCCTGTAATACTGGGATCAGCATCGATTGTATTTGAAATAGTTGTATCTGGTGGTGCGACAAACCTTGGTTCAAGAGTGTCAGTAACTAATATGACTTGTTCTATTGCTGCACTATTACCACATATATCTGTGGCCGTGTATGTCCGATTGATTACGTAGTTAAAGTGCTCACATGTATTAGGATCTGGATCCTGGGTTGTAATATCTGAGATAATAGGAGCTAATGTTCCATTACAATCATCACTTACATTGACACTTCTGGCAGAAGGGATGTTATCACAATTGACTCGGACTGTATCTTCAAGGTTTTCTAAAAATATTGGAGCTAGAGTATCAATTAAGATGAATTCTGCTGTCGCTTCACTACTATTACCGCATTCATCAGTAGCTATGAAACTCACCCGAACAGAGAAGTCGCACTGATCTGGTGTAATATCAAGATCTTGATCAAAATTGCTATTGAGCTCAGTTCCTGACCCGACTGTATATCTATAGGAGCTAAATGAAACAGATAAGTCGCAGTTATCTGCTATAGTGGCTCCACCAAAGTTTTGAATCCAGTTATTGAGGCTATCTGAACGAGTCGGAGTGCATTGTATGATTAAATCACTAGGCAAAGTGGTGAATGTAGGCCCTGATGTATCTATAACTTCGAACGTTGCAAAACTGGTATCACTACGGTTAGCACAGGTATCGATTGCATAGAATCCAACTGAAACAGAACCTGTAGATCCACATGAAATGTCTCTATTTAGATCTAATCGTGCTAACGCTTCAGTAGCCGAGATTAAGGTCTGATAAGAAACCTCACTGATATCGTCTTCGGCCTGTAGGCCGGCGAAACGATCAAACCAATTTTGCAAAGAATCCTCAATAGCTAAATTACAATCAAGTATCAGATTTTGACTTGGGACAAGGATGTTCGGAGGCATACTATCACCAGTGTTGGCATATGATTCATGAGCATATCCTAACATTATTAGCATTAGACTAAAGAGCTTAATGACATATTTGATGTTAAGGGGTGGCTTACTCATGGATTATACCGGAATTCTTATAATTATAATGATATAACGTCAGTAGTACAATAACTATGCCCTGCTGATAAACGGCTTACAGTCTCAGTAATTCCTATAGTTGCCATCATCTCAAATAAATCGGGGCCTGCCATGGATCCTGTGATCCAAATCCTTAGAACCGGCAATATTGCTCCAAATTTGAGTCCATTCTCATTTATATGCCCTTTGACTTTCTCTGCTAATTGTTTGGCTGAAGGATCGCAATTTTCAATTATTTCTATAATTGATTTCAATGGATCGGCATTCTCAGCCTTGTATTTCCTGTTTAACGTTTTAGCATCATATATTACGGGTGCATTCCAGAATAAGTCAGATTGTGTTTTGAAGTCTGGAAGAAACTCGACTCTGGGCTTGAGCATATCAATGACTGATAGTTTAGTATCACTACTCATGTCATTTGGAAAATTATCACCAATCAAATTTAGAATTTCTTCACCTGAAGCTTCTTTTATATAGTGTTGGTTAAACCATGTGGCTTTATCATAATTGAACTGAGCACCTGATTTATTGATCTTGTCCAAAGAAAACATATTACATAGCTCGTCAAGGGAAAAAATCTCCTCATCAGTACCTGGGTTCCAACCTAATAGAGCTAAGAAATTAATAACGGCTTCTTTGAGGAATCCTGTTTCTTTGAATCCTTGATAGAGCTGATCTTCTTTTTCTTCAAACCAATTTAATGGGAAGACTGGGAATCCAAACTTAGCACCATCTCGCTTGCTTAGTTTTCCCTTCCCGCTTGGTTTAAGAATTAACGGTAAGTGGGCAAATTGTGGCATGCTATCAGACCAGCCAAAAAATCTATATAATAATACATGATGAGCAGTACTTGACAGCCATTCTTCTCCTCTGATTAAATGACTGATCTTCATATGATAGTCATCAACTATGTTAGCTAGGTGATAGGTCGGGAGCCCATCAGCTTTCATAATCACTTTATCATCAAGCTCATTCGTATCAAATTGAACAGCCCCTCTTATTTCATCTGTAAACTGAACAGTTTCGTCAACTGGAATTTTCATTCTAACCGTGACGTTTTCTCCTTGTTCTAATAGTGCTGTGACTTCTGAGTCACTTAGGGTAAGACTATTTTTCATCTTATGTCTAACCTTAGCATCGTATTTTGGGCTGTGGATGCCTTGAGCCTGTAGATCTTGTCGCATCTGCTCCAATTCCTCCGCACTATCGAATGCATAATAGGCATGACCAGAGTCTATAAGTAATTGGACATGTTCAGCATAGAGTTCCTTTCTATCCGACTGTCTGTAAGGACCAAAGTCTCCAGGATTTCTGACACTTTCATCTGGGTTCAAACCTAACCACCCCAAAGAACCAATAATATATTCCTCCGCTTTGTCTACGTACCTTTTTTGATCTGTATCTTCTATACGCAATAGGAATTTACCACCATGCTTTCTGGCAAAGCAATAGTTA
>CACLQQ010000106.1 GCA_902609095.1 uncultured Bacteroidota bacterium
GATTACGGAGGGGTAGATTTTTTACAAAAGCCTCTTAGAGGGGTAGAACTAATGTCCAGGGTTGACAGTGCCTTAAAGTTGTCGAGAGCCCAGATATCCTTGCAACGTCAGAAAGATCAGCTCGAAGAATTGAATGATATTATTACGGTTCAGAAGCAAGAACTTCAGGCTTCTCTGAGAATAAAAGAAGAGTTAGCTGACCTTAAAAGAATCGAGTTGGAAAGAGAACTCGATGATAAAAAACGTAAGCTGATTACAATGGAGGTAGGATCCTCGAAGGTTGGAAAATCCATGCAAAACTTAGTCGCTGATCTCAATAAAAGTATCAATATATTGAGAGCGGAAGATGGTAATTCTGATGTGATAAGAAGTCTGAAGAAATTAGAAAAGGCTATTAAAGATATGAGTTCTGACGAAGATAACTGGGGTGAATTCAAAAAAGTCTTTGAATCAACCCATCCAGAGTTCTTTGGTAAGCTAATGAAGATTAACTCTAAACTTACATCGTTAGATCTGAAGCACTGTGCTTATATCAAGATGAACATTGATAACTATGATCTCTCAAATATCTTAGGCGTTGAGATGAAGAGTATCCAAATGACTAGATATAGATTAAAGAAGAAGTTAAATCTCGACGCTGACACATCTCTAAGAGAGTACGTCCTAAGCATATAGGACTTAGGAAACTAAACTTGACTTTGCCTAATAAGGTTAGAAGAACTACACCTACTACACAGAAACTGTGGCAGCTCTTTTTACTGGTATTTCTGTCATTTCAAACCAGAATTTGTGTATATGTTTGATCATGTCAAAAAAGTCAAATACATCTAGAGGTTTGATTAGATTGGCATTAGCGCCAAACTGGTGGCAAGAGTTGATATCCAAATCCAAATTGGACGTAGTCAAGACAATCAGTGGAATTGGTCTGAACTTATCATCACTCTTATAGAGCTTAATTATTTCATCTCCTTTGAATCTTAGAAGATTCAAATAGCATATTATAAGATCAGGGAGATTATTATATTCTGACTGAACTTGATCTTGGTAGAAGCTTTTAGCTTTTTCACCATCATCCATTACAGTTAATTCAATATTGAGATTGTTTGCCTTGATTGCTTCTTCGATTAGTTTTATGTCACCTATATTATCCTCAATGAGAAGAATATTTCGTTTTTTAAAGTTAATATGCATGTTCGGGTGTTAAAGTTTGACATGTGTAATAAAAAGATGAAAATTTTGAACCAAAATATTTTTGACAATTGATCTACAGTAAAGTCCCAAGGATTCTCCTATTGCTACAGGATTTGGGTGCTTTTTGGAATAAATAATAATTTAATATGACTTTAAAGCAATACATTTCATGTTATATTGATTTTATTTCGACAATAGATATACTGATAATAGTCAAATGACCTATATCTTAAGTTAATTTTTACAACAATTCTACAGTATTATGCGGTTTTCAAAATGACACTCATCATCACACAGTAACGATTGTATTTAAAATCTTAGCGATCGTTTAGAACCATTAGAGACTTGAAGGAGCTTTTAAGTCTTTTTTATTGAAGCCTGTTTCGTTGGTTCTCTATAGTTATTGCCCGAATAGTTCTGGCAATTATTTCTACCATCTGATTATATCAATATTATACCTTCGTAGGAATAAAATACAATACTATGACCGATATGCCTAACGATAGTGTACAGTATTATAAGAAAAGAGCGATAGCTCATATATTGTTAAATCGGCCAGACAGATATAATAGTGTAAATCACGATCTAACTGTTGGATTCATTCAGGGACTCCATAATGCTAAATGGGACGACGAGATTAAAGCAGTAGTAATCTCAGGAGAAGGGCCAGGTTTCAGTGCTGGAGCAGATCTAAAGGGAATCGTGTCTCAGACAGCAGCTGAGATTGAAGATTATATAGTGATGTACTATGCCACGATCGTTAAGAAGATAATCCACATGGACAAACCCGTAATAGCGGCAATACATGGAGCTGTTTCTGGAGTTTCATTGGCATTTGCATTAGCTTGTGATTTGAGAATAATGGATGAGAAGACTGTCTTAAGGTATCCATTCATCAATATAGCCTTAGGGCCTGATGGTGGAGCAGGTTGGTTATTACAGCGATTAGTTGGCTATAGTCGGGCGTTTGAGATTATCACAAGCGGTGAGAAGTATAGTGCTTCCTATTGTTACCAAATAGGTTTGTGCAATAAAGTAGTTCCAGAAGGCGAAGCGCTTTCAAGTGCCATGACTTGGGCAGAGAATTTAGCAGAAAAAGCACCGATGGCGATGGCTATAACTAAGAGAGATTTAAGGCACGCTTCCATATCTACACTCGAAGAGAATACGATCTTTGAAGCTCGTGAGCAAAAAGCTGCATTAGAGAGTCAAGATTTTTCTGAAGGGGTATCTGCGTTTATGGATAAAAGGAAACCGATATTCACTGGAAAGTAGAAAGGATGCCACAAAATCAAAAGATAGTTTCTGGAGCTGATTACATTAAGTCCATAACCGGTAGGAATCTAAACGTTTATCTTTTTGGGGACAGAGTTGCTGAACCAATTGATCATCCGATTATGAGGCCCAGTATTAATGCTGTTGCTGAAACCTACGATTTGGGAGTAAGGGCTCCAGAATTAGCCACAGTGATTTCACCCTTTACAGGTGAGCGTATCAGCCGGTTTTTAGCTATATGTTCCAGTATCGATGATCTGGTTTTACAAAATAAGATGCAACGTAAGCTTGGCCAGAATACAGGTACGTGCTTTCAACGATGTGTGGGTATGGATGCCAGCAATGCATTGTATTCAGTTACCTACGAGATGGATGAAGCTTATGGCACTAACTATCATAATCGTTTCAAGGATTTTCTAACCCAGATGCACCGAAGCAACTATGTGGTAGGGGGTGCGATGACTGATGTTAAAGGAGATAGAAGTCTTGCTCCTCACCAGCAGGTAGATCAGGATCTCTTTGTGCGTATAGTTGATCGAGATGATGAGGGTATATATATATCAGGAGCTAAGGCGCATCAAACTGGTTGTGTTAATTCGCATTGGATGTTAGTGATGCCAACTATGAGATTATCAGAGGCAGATAAAGAGTTCGCCATAGTCGGTGCTGTGCCAGTGGATGCTCAAGGAATCACATATATATATGGTAGGCAGTCTTGTGACTTACGCGCCATGGAAGGAGGTTCTATAGATCAAGGCAATAACTTGTATGGAGGTCAAGAAGCTATGGTAGTATTTAACCGTACATTCATTTCTAATGAGATGATCTTTATGGATGGTGAGTATGACTTTGCTGCTATGTTGGTCGAGCGGTTCACAGCCTATCATAGGAGAAGCTATGTCTGTAAGAGTGGAGTTGGTGACGTGTTGATAGGAGCGGCGGCTTCTATTGCAGAGATGAATGGTATACCCAAAGCATCCCATATCAAGGACAAGTTAGTAGAGATGACCCATCTCAATGAAACCATATATGCAACTGGTATTGCATCATCATATCAAGGATATGAAACTAAATCAGGTTGTTATTTATGTGATGACATGATCTCTAATGTATGTAAGCACCATGTGACTAAGATGCCATACGAAATAGCCCGGATATCACAAGATCTTGCTGGTGGAATCATGGTTACTATGCCATCAGAAAAAGATCTGAATCATCCAGAGATAGGTCATCTGGTAAGAAAGTATATGCAAGCGAAGGATGGAGTCCCAGTAGAGGACCGCATGAAAATGTTACGGCTGATTGAGAATATGACACTAGGACGTAATGCAGTAGGTTATCTAACAGAGAGTATGCATGGGGCAGGTAGCCCTCAAGCCCAGCGGATACAGATAGGTCGTGCTATGCAATTAGAGTATAAAAAGAGACTTTCTCGTGTACTGGCAGGAATAGAACCAGAAGGTGCGCGAACCACTTTGGATGAGTTGACGGGCTATTTTGCTCGGGTTTTTGCCCTTCCGGAATAGGCATTATCCACTTACCACTTTTTCATTTTTTTTGCTCGCTTGGCCTTTATTTTGGCTTTTCTCATGATCACCTTTTTTGTGTTTGATCGTTGCTTCTTTTCTACGTTTCCTTTTAAGTTTTTAGCAATAGAAGGTGCTTTAGTCAGCTGATTTTTCATTTTTACCTCAGGTATCTCATAAGGGATTAACTCTTCTGACAATTGAACAGCACCAGGTAGTTCTGCGATATTAATTTGTCGGTCCATTAATGCTTCTATCTCCTCATAGATCTGTGCATCCTCTGGTGCAATAAAGCTAATCGCAATTCCTTCAACAGTGGCACGACCTGTTCGACCAATTCGATGCATATATTTCTCAGGATTATCAGGCATGTCAAAATTGATAACATGACTTACTTCCGCTATGTCTATTCCACGAGAGATGATATCTGTGGCTATCAGGAGTCTCAATTCCCCAGCACTGAACAAGTTTACACTATTAAATCTTTGATTTTGAGATTTGTTGGAGTGGATAATTCCAGCTTCTCCTTCATAGAAGGAGTTCAGTGCTTCATATAGAATATCAGCTAATTTCTTAGTTGAAGTGAATATCATCACCTTATGAAAAACTTCCTTTTCTGAGATTAACTCCTTGAGCAAGCTCAACTTACTCTTGAAGTTTGGAATGTGATATCCTGACTGGCTGATATTTTCTAATGAAGTTCCAGAAGGTGCTGCTTCGATTATCTCCGGTGCGTTGAAGAAGGTCTTGATCAATTCATCTACCTCATCGGTCATAGTCGCTGAAAACAGTAAATTCTGTCTTTTGGCAGGCAACAAGTCTAAAAGCATAGTTAGTTGATGTCTGAATCCTAAGTTCAACATTTC
>CACLQQ010000107.1 GCA_902609095.1 uncultured Bacteroidota bacterium
GATTCGAAATCTATTACAGTATCCTTTAGCCCCCCTGTTGCTCTGGCGATAGGCAGTGTTCCATACCTCATAGCGAACATTTGATTCAACCCACATGGTTCAAATCTTGATGGCATTAGCAGGAAGTCTGATGCCGCATATACTTGATGAGCTACATTCTCATTATATCCTATATAACATCCAACTCGTTCGGGATATCGATCTCGTAACCCCTGAATCGTATGCTCCAAATGTCTATCACCAGAACCCAAGATAAAAAAGTTTACAAACCCAAATCTCGTTAAGGCATATTCTATGGATGGTCTGAGCAGGTCGGCTCCTTTTTGATGTGCAAATCGCCCAATGAAACTAATCAATGGTACATTTTCTGCTTGGTATAGACCAGTTAATAAAGCAGTTTTATTTTTGTTCTTGAAGGCGTCCCAAGACCTACTTAATTTATAAGGAATCCTGGGGTCAGTCTTAGGATTCCAGGTTTGATCATCAATACCATTGAGAATACCTGAGAATTTATCTGGCTGTTCAACATACATGATTTTGAGCGATCCTAAGGATTCATGTAATTCCAATAGATAGGATGGTGATACCGCATTAACATGATCTGCATATCTCATAGCAGCAGCAACGGCGTCCATACAGAAATCCCAGTCAATAGATGATCCTAAACTTTCATCAAATGATGGTAATAAAGTCTTTCTGTCCCAAGGGTATCTGCTGTTGTAAGCGCCATTATGAATGGTGTAATATGTAGGTGTTCCTGATAGCTTATTGAATTCAGCGCAGTGATTGATCATAAATGGAATAAATCCTGTCTGGTGATCGTGGCAGTGTAACATATCGAAGCCTGAGTCCAGATTCACTAACCACTGTAATGCAGCTCTTTGAAATGCCATATTACGTTCCACCTCATCTCTGAATCCATATCCATCCACATCAAGGTATATCGAATCTCTCATGAATAAGCTGGGCATATCTATGCAGTAAAAGTCATAGCCCAAATCGCTATCAGATAACTTTAATATAGTATAATTATACTCTACGAAATCCATATTGAGAAGGTCTGAGTATATTGATTCAAATTCTTTATCTTGAAACCACTTCAAGTCATACTTAGGGATTATGACTGACGGTGCCCAACCCTGTTTTTTTTGATATAATGGTAAGGCACCTACTACGTCCGCCATACCTCCTGCCTTAGCGGCTGGATAACACTCTGTTGATATATGTAAGACTTTTTTCATTCGACTAGGGTTAACTACTACGCTGTATTTCTTCTATCTATTTTTATGTTTCAATATGGTAACTCCCAGTGGAGGAATGGTCAAACTAATAGATTGCTTTTTGCCATGAGACTCCCGACTTTCTGACTTAATCTTTTTGACATTTAGTTGGCCAGAGCCCCAATAATCATTGTGATCTGAATTGAGAAGCTCATAGTAAAATCCCTTTTCCGGAACACCAATCTGATAATCTTGTAATAAGCTTGGTGTGAAATTACAAACTACGATAATAGTGTCTTTGACCCCATGTCGGGAGTAAGCTAATACGGAATTTTTGTGATCACTATGATCTATCCACTCAAAACCACTTCCATCAAAGCTTTTCTCATATAATGCGGGTTCTGATTGAAGCAGTGCGTTGAGATCTTTAACCAGCTGCTTAGTGCCTTTATGTGGGGCATGATCCAATAAATGCCAAGGAAGCTCTTCGTTTACATTCCACTCATTGGTCATACCGATGTCATTACCCATGAATAGTAGCTTATGGCCAGGATGAGTAAACATATATGCATAAAGCAATCTGAGATGAGCAAACTGTTGCCACTCATCTCCTGGCATCTTATAAACCATTGAGTTTTTACCATGAACAATCTCATCATGAGATAGCGGCAGAACATAACTTTCAGAGTAGGCATATGCCATGCTAAAGCTGATTTCATTATGATGATACTGCCTATGGACGGGATCACGTTCGAGATACTGTAATGTATCATTCATCCATCCCATCATCCACTTAAATCCGAAGCCTAATCCTCCCTGATCAACAGGTTTAGTGACACCGCTGTAGGCAGTGGACTCTTCTGCTATCATGGTAATACCAGGATGTTCCTGATAGCAGTGAAAATTCAATTGTTTCAAAAATTCTATGGCTGCTAAGTTATGATTGCTGCCAAATTCATTTGGATCCCATTCTCCATCATTACGACTATAATCGAGGTATAGCATACTGGCAACAGCGTCAACGCGCAATCCATCTATGTGATATCGATCTAACCAAAAATTGGCACTTGATAATAAGAAACTGCGGACTTCAGGCCTCTCAAAATTAAAAATTAAGCTATTCCAGTCAGGATGGAATCCTTTTTTGGGATTCGGATGCTCATATACTTTAGATCCATCAAACTCGGCTAAGAATGAATTGTCCGATGGAAAATGAGCAGGCACCCAGTCTAAAATTATCCCTATTCCCACCTGATGAATGCGATCCACCAAATACATAAAATCTTGTGGGCAACCAAATCGACTAGTAGGCGCATAGAAACCTGTGCTGAGGTAACCCCAAGATGGGTAATATGGATGTTCTGTTATTGGCAGTAATTCAATATGGGTAAAACCCATGTCTAGCACATAATTAATTAACTCATCTGCAAGTTCTCGGTAGTGCAGAGATCTACCTTCTTCGTGGTTTTTCTTCCAACTACCTATATGCATTTCATATATAGACATGGGGCTATAATAGTGATCTTGTTTTGACCTTGATTTCAACCACTTGTGATCTGACCATTCATAATAAGTGTCCCAAGTAATGCTCCCAGTCTTAGGAGCAATCTCATGGTAAAAGGAGTATGGGTCAGCCTTCTCTCTTATGACATCATCAATTGTAGAGTAAATACGGTACTTGTAGAGTTCTCCACGGGCTACCCCCGGGATGAAGCCTTCCCAGATACCGGAGGAGTCCCATCTTACATTGAGCTTGTGTTGACTGCCGTCCCACGAATTAAAGTTTCCAATTACTTCTATTTCTTTAGCCGCTGGTGCATATACCGCAAAGTAAGTGCCTTTCTGATCATCTACTGTGATCTGATGAGCACCGAATTTTTCATAAAGCTTAATGTGTTTGCCTGATTTAAACAGATAGATGTCAAACTCCGTAAATCTGCTATGTGGGATGATTTTGTTATTCAATCTTTAATAGTTTATGCTTCTTTATTATGTCCAGCCGTTGCGTTTAAGTTACCATTTTATTTAAAATCAAAACCTGTCTGGTGTCCTTGATGTAATGGCGTATTAAACCTCCTCTCAAATATATATAATCATAGTTCTCTTCTTGTATGATTTGGTCGAGTTGAGAGTCTCCTTTTAATTGTAGGTCCGTGATTACTTCCTCAATATTTGTTTGTATTTGATTAATGAGGTCGGTCAAAATTATTTCAGAATCTGTTGGTCAATCGTTAGGTGTATTTACTTTCATTCGAATTGCTTTTATTTTGATCTTTTTAAGAATCAAGGATATTCATATGATCGTTTGACTTCCTTAACTTTTGATAGGCTCACTGTCATGCCTAATATCATATGGTAGCTCCATTATACTTGCTCCATATCAAGGATTTTCGAACCAGACGTTTGCTATGTGATTAATAATCTTGGTGATTTGAGCAGTTTTTCTTAGCATCACTTTAACATACAAAATAGCACGAAAAAGGTAACAGAATGTTCCGGTAATGAGTTATCTAATCGTTATGTTCATCAATTATTAATATTTGACTATGAATAAGTTTATATACCTTTTTTGTCTGGCTATGATAATAACTTCATGTGGAGATGATGACGATTGTTGTATTGTGGATCCAGAGGACACTCTACTGAATTATGATGGTGATAATTTCACAGCACCTATTCTGCCACCTGGTCATTATGTGTTTGCCATGAGATTACCTGCTACCACGTTAAGCCGATTGACTGGACAATCTATCAAGTCTGTGGACATTTATATGTACGACATCCCTAATGATGTTGAGTTAGTCATCTACAATGAGTCAGGAAATCTCCCATCAAGCGAACTCTACAGTCAGAACATTACGAATACACTCAGTCCTAATGGATGGAATTCCATAACTCTTGGCACTCCATATATAACGGACGGTACATCCTTATGGATAGGTATCGATATTAATAATAATCAATTGCTGCAGTCCGTAGGCTGCGACCAAGGTCCTGCAAATCCAAACGGTGATTGGCTATATGACAGTGCTGATGATGAGTTCATCAGATTCAGTAATCGAGTTAATGATTCGGTTAATTGGAATATAAGAGTAACGGTTGGAGAGTAATATTGCACGGCATTATAATTTCATTAATAAAAAATACTTCGCCTCAAAATTAAACATATCTGATCATTTATTGTCTAAACAATGAATTGATCAATCATGAAAAATCTTCTACTTTTTTTACTACTCATTTTTACAAGTATTCAGTTAAAAGGACAACGTCCAGGAAATGGCAGACCTGGTGGTGGAGAACGACCTCAGATTACATTGAAAGGTTTCATTTCTGATGCTGAAAGTAATTTGCCCTTAGAGTTTGCTACATT
>CACLQQ010000108.1 GCA_902609095.1 uncultured Bacteroidota bacterium
AAAGGGACAATCTACGTTTGGCGCAAGAAATATGGCGGGATGGAATTGAGCCATTTAAAGCACTTAAAGGAATTGGAGTTGGAGAAGCAGAAGCTAAAGCCGATGTATGCTGATGTATTCTTAGATCTACAAATCGCAAAGGACGTATTATCAAAAAAGTGGTAGAGCCTTCTAAAACAACTATCCTTCAGATATAAACTTACCCGATATCTATGCCAGAAAATATGGGACTAAAGTTAGTCACAGGAAGATACTAGTAGGCCTTGAATCGAATGAAGAAGTCGATCTCACTGCCATCACTACCCTGGCCTTGACTTAATTGCTGTAGGGAGAAGTTAGAGTGGCTCCAAAAAAAATTGGGAAAATACCTATCATTAGAAAAAATTAGGATAGAACAATGATAACAACGACAAGAATACTCATCATGGCTGTGCTCCTTGTTACGATTAATCTTGAAGCCCAAATTAAAAGAATTAGAGATTATGGTATTGAGATCGGAGTACTTCAGCCTGGTCCGAACAATGCCATTACAGATGTATCAGGTGTAACAGTAGGACATACCACCCTTATCTCTGGCGATAGTATTAGAACAGGAGTAACTGCCATACTTCCTCATGATAGGAATATCTTTGAATCTAAAGTGCCTGCAGCAATTTACATTGGCAATGGGTTTGGTAAACTGGCTGGATATAGTCAAGTAAAAGAACTTGGTAACATAGAAACACCTATTATACTCACTAACACTTTGAGCGTACCCGTAGCATCTGATGCATTAATTACACATACCCTCAATGCTAATGAAGGAATTCGCTCGGTGAATGCTGTTGTGGGCGAAACCAATGATGGTTGGCTCAATGATATTAGAGGCCGTCATGTCAATGAAGATCATATCCTAAGTGCCATAGAAAGAGCGCAAAGCGGTAAGGTCAAAGAAGGAAATGTCGGAGCAGGAACGGGAACAATATGCTTTCAATATAAAGGTGGAATAGGTACCTCATCACGGATAGTCTCTCAGGCTTATGGCGGATACACAGTTGGTGTTCTGGTGCAATCCAACTTTGGTGGTATTTTGGAAATCAACGGAGTACCTATTGCTAAAGAGTTAGACAACTACCCTACCCAGTTCAAGTATGATGTTGACGGTTCTTGTATGATTGTGGTGATGACGGATGCTCCCCTTGACTCCAGAAATCTAGAACGCATAGCCAAGCGAGCCATGATGGGCTTAGCTAAAACTGGTGGAATCGCTTCGAATGGCAGCGGCGATTACGTTATAGCAGTTTCTACAGCTAAAGACAATAGGATACTGCACTCCAGCAATTCGATATATAATGAGTCCAAAGTACTGAGAAATGGGACTCTATCACCGCTTTTCTTAGCAGCCTTAGAGGCAACGGAGGAGGCAATCCTTAACTCATTATTTGCGGCGAAGACTATGACTGGTCGAGATGGACATCAAATTGAATCTATACCAATTGATAAAGTACTCCACATACTTCAGAAATATAATAAAATAACTGATGAATATTAGCTTAAAAAAAGGTTCATCAGGACTATGTAGTCGATCTCAAATGTAGTTATGATACAAACATGAAATAGCGACTCAGAGAAATCATATGAGTAATCCTACCCTGCGATGTTTTCAATATGAATCAAAGCGGATGCTTGGAGTTTCAAAAGAAAATTATCCTAATTGATATAAGAATCGACATGACTGACATTAGTAATCATGTCAAAACAAGATGCCACTGACATCAAAATATGCCTGTCAAATGGGCCCTAACTATCCTAATGTCATGACCCAGAAACATGAATGAATTTGATTAGTTTTCGCTGTAGTATCAATCATATTTCGATCGCTATAAGCATGTATAATATGGTAAAATAAATATGAGGCAACTCTGTTTCCCTTAAAGAGTTTATACAGGATAATTTAGTCTTTTGATATTATACCTAATTATCATTGATAGATCATTTAACTCCAGATTAAAAATTCATTTCTCTCATAATCAAATCGAATTAAATAAGGTGTTTAAGCTGTTATTATCGATTAATAACTCAAATTTTTGCATAAAAATGATCCTATTAGTCTTAATTATCATATGTAGTTGGCAGCAGACATATTATAAATATTACTTATTGATTAATTAACAATATGTTTTATACCCTTGGTTAATAATCTCCTATATAACCTCTGTAGCACTCTTTGGTCAATAGGATGATTCACCATCCAGCCCATACTAAAATGGGATCTTTCATATAATAAGCAGTTTAAAATAAAAGAAGAATATTTATCAAAATATCATGTACCCTTCTCAGGAACATACTGTAGCCTTATGAAAGTTAAGACAGTTTGCTATTAAAATATTAACTATAATAACTATTGCTAAAAAGGTGTATTGGTAATAGCGACTTAATTCAAGTCACTTTTTTTGATTTGTAATTTACTATCCGATTAGTACGGTATATAAAGTCGCTACTTCTCTTACACGAAGCTGTAACATCGCATACTCGAAGCACATGCGGGCTAAACGGTTAGGATCTAGCACAAGAGCTTCAGACAAAACTGCATAGCCGTTAGCGATGTGAACGGAAAGATTGGTCACTTGTAGTGACCCTTACCATAATGAAGGTGATCACTCCTCGCTCCGAAAACGACTGAGTGAACACATGTAACACGTCATTATCCCCCCAGCTCAATGGCCCTCACAATCATTACCTTATCCAAAAATCACTAGCTTCCTCACATAAATTAACATAGTAAAAGGGAGGAGGAAACAATAGTTATCTGTCTATCCCTACTGTTGTGAAAGATAAAAGCAGAAATGAGAGTTATCATCACTTTAATAGGAATAATTTTCTTGGTTTACTGTAAAAACGAGGAAGCGGATAAAAGCATAGAACCACACAACTTCTATCAATTCGAAAAGAATCGAGTTGCCGCTGAATGGGAACCTGCCAAAGGTGTAATGTTTGCCTGTCCTCCCATTATTCCTAAGGAGCTTACAATCGAACTTGCAAAGGATACTCATATATATATCCCATTGTGAATGGTGCAGAAGAAAAAGCTGAAGCAAAAAGATGGTTCGAAAAATGGAATATTGACTCATCAATACGGGTAAGCTTCATTAATCTTAAAATGGATCTTGACATTCTATATGTACGAGATTGGGGACCTGCCGCAGTGTTCATGGAAGATGGAGATTGCAAACTTGCAGATGTAGATTTCATCAACTCTGATCCTTTTTCAGATAGAGCCTGTAATGATTCACTGGTTCTTCATATGTCAGATAAAACTGGGCTTGATTATAAAAGCGATAACGCCAATATTTCTATAAAACCACTTGGACAACAATGGGCATTGGAACTTACAGACTCCCCTTTACTAATGCTGGAGGTAATGTTTTGACAGATGGAATAGGTAGTGCATTCTTAACTTGTAATTTACTAACAGAGAATAGATACAATGGAATTACTTATGAATTCTTTCAAGGCTTTATCATTCGTTATCACGATCCTTATCAGTAGCAATCCACTTTTTTGTCAAGTCAATAGTAAAAGTTTCGAATTCGAATACAATGATGTTAAATACAATGGAGCCATTGAATCTCCTAATCAAAAAGCTAAAGGTCTGATAGTTATTGTACCAGGCCATGGCCATGGTCCAACGGATTTTGTGCAGGGAGCTGAATACAGTGAATCAAGGAACTTCTCTAAAAAAAAAATGTATTTACTATTTGTTTTTGGGACAAAGTAGGTTGTGGAAAAAGCGAAGGGACGTACGATCATAATCAATCTATAGAAAGTATTGCCAAAGAGGCTACTGCCGCACTATCTAAAATCAAAGATTTAAATGTTCAAGGCTCAGACCAAATTGGACTTTGGGGCATTGGTAGAGCAGGTTGGATATTTCCTTTAATACTAGAACAAGATCCTTCGATTGTCTTTTGTATTTCGGTAAGTGGCACCGATCAGTTTGAGAACTCTCGGTACATGTTGGAAGCCAATCTAAAGGCGGAAGGGAGAAGTGAGCCTGAAATCTATATTCTTTTGACGAATGGGATCACTACCAAAAAGTTTTGGTAAACGGTGGCGAATCATTGGAGAACGTCTCTGATTCTATACAGAACCTAATGATGGATCCATATTTCAACTCGAATGACTTCTAGTTTACGGAAGAGATATTTATACATGTACAGAATGCATATCAAAATAGTGGCATTAAATATGATGACTCAACCAACTTAGCTATTATGGTCGACAATTTTTAAAATACGTTGAGTAAAATAAATATCCCTATTTTAGCTATTTTCGGAGAGGAGGACACACAAGTAGACTGGAAAAGTACGCTCAAACTCTACAGAGAAACTATCGGTGCCCACCAAAAATCTAATTTGACCATAAAAACTCTTCCAAACGGGAACCATACCATTCAAAAGTGCGAAAGTGGTGGGATAAATGAAGATTTGGAGAAATTCGAATACAGGGTTTGTCACGGGTACTATTGAAGCCTT
>CACLQQ010000109.1 GCA_902609095.1 uncultured Bacteroidota bacterium
ATCATTAGTTAGGAGTGCATTAGCTAAATCATTGATCTGATTCGGATAGTACACCTGCCCATTTGTTTTAGCCGCCAAGCTATGCAGTAGGTTATGATTCGCTTGGAGATTGGCCTTTTCAATTTCTATTTTTCTAATTGAGAACCGTCCGGAGTCTTCATACTGATCGCCAGCATGAGTAGTTGTCGAACGATAGGCATACCTACCCGGAGGGAATATTCCAGCATTGAGCAAATATCCTCTATTTGATTTTGAAAAGGTATATGGGAATTCATCCCCGGACTCATTAGTGATATTCAAATAAGCTTCGGGCTCGTTTACGAGTTCGTAGCTGCTATTATACAATTCTCCTAAGAATCGAATCTCATCATTTTCTTGATAGGCATTATCACTTGTATTGACTCTAAATTTACGTTTATCTTCTTTAGTAGAGGTATACACTATGGACTTATCTATGAGTTCTGATATGATCTCGTAATTCCCTGCTTCCATGTAATCATAATACTTCCATTTCCAAATGCCTTCTCCAAATAAGAAGCCCCATTTAATGCCGCTATAATCTGAGAAGCTCAATAATGGAAAATTAGTTTCTATTCCTCCAACTGATTGATAGAGTAGGGTTTGATTAGTTTGTTCAAAGCTGTATTCGCCAAATGGACTGATGAGTGGGGGGTATCTTTTGACTCTTTTGACTAAGTTTTCTGATATATTGAATTTGTTGAATTCTTTATTAACAGCACCTTCACTATCATTAGTTACATTAGCTCGCCCCTTGATCTTAACGATCGGTTGTAATCCGTTGAGTGCGCTTAGAACGGTTTGGCTGCCAACCATCATCATTCGAGGAGTCTGCGACTGGTTTAATTGTTCAATAGCCGATGTAATAGATTGATTTTTAGATGGCAGATTATGAAAGATGACTAAGTCAGCCAAATTAAGTTTTGCATCATCGACGTTGTGCTCTACTGTTACCTCATAGTTCTTGCTGTTGCTCAAGATTTGTTTTAGCGTTGCTATGTCAGGATGAGGAGCATTGGCAAGTATAAATATGTTTTGACGTGCATCGAGGACATCGATATAGATGGTTTTAGAATTATTAGATCGATTTTGTTCGCTATTCAGCGGAGTGACACTAATGATATATTCTGACAATCCTGATTCCGAGAGATTTAATGTTATCGCTCGAGTGGTGAAAAAATCATTCAAGTTAATCCTAACGCTTTCTTCATGAATGAGGGTAGTACTGTTGCCATTTCTTTTTCTTACACGGAGTAATGTATTTTGATTAACACAATCTTTAGCATTGATGTCGACTTGTATTTCGGTTTGATCATTGAGGTATCCTATCTGATTGTATAGGACCTCTTGAATTGATAAGTCAATAATGGGAGTAGTGTCACCCAGAGCTATGCTATAGATTGGGCTGGTCTGATTATAATCGCTGTATATAGGATTCTTGCCTCTATTGTAGATGCCATCTGTGAGAAGAACTGCGGCTGCCATGTTCTCGCCCTCATAGATATCACTGATATAAGATATGGCTCTATCTATGTTGGTAGTTTTAGCTCTAGAGGTCATAGAATCCATCTGATCCGTGACCTCCGATCCAAAGTAAAGTTGATCTACCTGGAATCTACTTTGTAACTGCTCTGTTAAACCCAAGACTTGCGATTCTATTATGGCAGTATCTGATTGGGAGCCTACGGATTCACTGATGTCTTGTGCTATGACAGCTATAGGCAGCTTAGATTCTTCTTCTGTAGATTGTAGTATTAATCCTAACAAGAGTACACAGATAATTCCTACACTGAGAAACCTTAGTAAACCTAATATATATGTGAGACGTTTATAGCCCCCACTAAATAAGGAGCTACGCAAGTAAAGTAACAGGCTGAAAACAAGTGCGCCTATAGCACATGCTATTAGCCAAGAAGGAGGGTATTCAAAACTTATCTGCTGCACGATCTCTAAACTCTACTATTGAGTGCAAAAGTATTATTATTTCGCTCCTTATGTTTTGACATATTGATAGATGTTCTTGATTCGATGTTCAGAATTACAGACAAAATATATGTAACAAGAATCGCGGTGCTGCAAGTTGTGGTGATCTTAACGAAATGTAAACAATATTTAGTCTCGGATGGTAGTATTATGACAGTATCTTTGGTCAGGCCCAAAAGGTGGATATGAAATTTATAGTATTAGTATTTTTTATTTTGGTGATGACGATGAGTGTTGAGGCATCTTACATCTTGTTACCTATGGATGAGGAGAGTCAAACTGAACATCTGAAAGCTTATGGGATAACCTACTGGGTATTAGAAAAAGGTGTCGAGGCTTATTGGTTATTGAACTATAAAGGTGGATCGTTCGCATTTGAGCATACGCCATCTATAGAGGCCGAGTGTAAAATTAGAGGTGTGAACTATCAGGTTATCCCAAATGCTAAGTTTGCATCTATCAGGCAAGATATCGCAGACCCTGAAAAAAATCAGGAGGTAATTAAGCTTGAGAAAGCCCCTAAGATTGCAGTGTATACTCCTCCCTTTAATCAGAGAGGTGAGAAGATTCAACCATGGGATGATGCAGTGACTATGGTGTTAACTTATGCTGAGATTCCTTATGAAACCATCTATGACAGAGAGGTGCTTGAAGATAAGCTGGCGCAGTATGATTGGTTGCATCTGCATCACGAGGATTTCACTGGTCAGTATGGTAAGTTCTACAGATCGTATCATACCCAACTCTGGTATCAGGAGAATCAAAGGAAGATGGAGGAATTAGCAAAGAGTTTGGGTTTCGCCAAAGTATCTAAGCTCAAGCTTGCCGTTATAGGTAAAATTAAGGATTACGTAGAAGGCGGAGGATTTATGTTTGCCATGTGTAGTGCTACTGACAGTTACGATATTGCCTTAGCAGCAGCTGGTACAGATATATGTGATGTCATGTATGATGGAGATGCTAAGGATCCTAACTGTCAATCTAAATTAGATTTCTCACAGACTTTTGCTTTTAAGGATTTTATACTTGAGGTAAATCCTCTTGAATATGAATATTCAACCATTGATATGGCACCGTCTAAGCGAAGACAGTTAAAGCCAGAATCTGATTACTTTACTTTATTCGACTTCTCTGCTAAGTGGGATCCTATCCCAACGATGTTGACACAAAACCATACCCGCACTATTAAGGGGTTCATGGGGCAGACAACTGCATATGATCGTAATTATGTCAAATCTGAGGTATTGGTAATGGGCCAGAATAAGAGTTTAAATGAGGCGAGATACTTACACGGTACAGCTGGCTATGGTACTTGGACATTCTATGGTGGGCATGACCCAGAAGACTATAGACATTATGTTAACGATCCTGAAACTGACTTAAATCTTCACCCTAAAAGTCCGGGCTATAGATTAATCCTGAACAACGTATTGTTTCCAGCGGCTAAGAAGAAGAAAAGAAAGACTTAAGTTTTATTGTGACATCCAGGTAAAAGCGTCAGGGTAGAAGGCAATGAAGAATAAGGTCACAATGATGGGACATACAATTGCTGTAACCATAAATTTGAAGTAAGCTTTAGGCACTTTAGATTTTTCAATTAATTCAAGGAAAAGAGAAATAATAAGAATAAATGCAGCTATAGTTGCGATAATAATGGAGAGCATAAAGCCTATGTAAGAATCGGCAAGCCAGACCAAAGAATATAATATGATTTGTAGCAAGTAAGTTTCCAAAATTCCGATTCGCATGCTTTTATAATTTTTTTAAATCACTGTTAATATAACCTGCCAAGGAATATTTTTGAGCCAATAGTAGTTATACAGATGGTTCTAAAACAATATATATGAGACCCTTAATCTATCTGACATGCTTTCTCCTATGCAGTATAGGTTTGTTTGCTCAGGATGACTTAGCCGCCAAAAAGCAAAAACAATATGAGGAAAATATAGTTAAGGAAGAGATTAATGGAATCTATATTCCCTATAACATAGAGGATGCCATGACACAATTGAATCTAATTGCCAATGAAGATAGTCGTGCCAAACTCTTTGGGATATATGAGGATTTAGTAGTCGAGCGTCTAAACAAAGGATTAGGTAGGTGGATGATGGTTAATTGGAGCTTCTTTGAAGGATCACGATTGTCACATCATTTGAGACAGATGGGTGTTAGTATACCTGAGGATATGGCCGAATTTTTAATCAGAACATACTACAGAGAGCTTAACGATATAGATACAGACATAAAATCTCGAGCTAAGGCCATCTACGAAAAGAGGAAAAAAGAGCAAGAGGAAAGAAACAAGAGGAAGAAAGTTCAGATTATACCTAACTGATCATATTAGCAAT
>CACLQQ010000110.1 GCA_902609095.1 uncultured Bacteroidota bacterium
GCCAAGTAATAATTCTCTTCCCCATGAGCTAAGCCATCACTTTCATATATCTTCTTATATGGTACTAAGGCGTGAAGTTCATCGGCTGAATCAATGATCTTTGAACTTGTCTTCATTTTTTATATATGTCAATCCCAATTTAAGACGATTATAATCCTCTGAATCACGGATCAAATCTTATTTGGTGTAATCAACTCCACTAAATGTTAAAATCACATCGTGATGAGTCATAGATGTCAGGAGTTCAATGTTAACTTCTTCAATTGCAGTAATATATACATGAGAACAACTATCTAAAGTAGGACCTGTGTCCTGCGCAGACAATAATGTAGAAAAAAGTATTAATTAGAATAATTTTAATGGATATTATTTGTGTGGATCTGGAGGAGATAATATCCAAAAAGACACCTATTTGGGCGTGTCTTCTATTTCTTTCATACTTTCTTTTATTTCGCCTTCGATATTGGCTTTGGCACTATTGAATTCTCTTATCCCTTTACCTAATCCTTTCATCAATTCTGGAAGTTTTTTACCTCCGAAAAGAAGCAATACTATGAAAGCGATAATGATTAATTCCTGACCTCCTAAAAATGCTAAGAAAGTATAAGTCATAATGATGTATTCTATAGTTTCTAAAGGAACCTCTCTTTATTATTTAGTATCAACAAAGTAATGACTTTCCTATGAGACCTACAATTGTATAACACATTACTTTTTACTTTTGCGACAAAGTAAGAGAATGAGTCTATTAATCGCAGGAACTATAGCATTTGACAGTTTAGAAACTCCACATGGAAATGCTGATAGAGTAATTGGAGGATCATGTCAATATAGTAGCTATGCAGCCAGCTATTTCACGGATGATATCCGTATGGTCTCAATAATTGGAAATGACTTTCCTCAAGAAGAATTAAATGATCTTACGAGTAAAGGTGCCTCTTTAGACGGAGTAAAAGTTGTAGAAGAAGGTAAGTCTTTCTTTTGGGCTGGCAAGTATCTGGATAATATGAATGAACGGGTGACTATTACAACTGATCTTAACGTTCTTGCCGATTTTGATCCTGTTCTACCTGATCATTATAGAGAGTCAGAATATATCCTTCTTGGGAATCTTACACCAGATATACAGATAAGTGTAGTTAACCAACTCGAGAAAAAACCAAAACTGGTTGTCCTTGATACGATGAACTTCTGGATTGATAGTGCTCATGATAAGCTCTTAGAAGCGATTAAACTATGTGACGTATTAACAATTAATGATGAGGAAGCAAGAATGCTAAGTGGAGAACACTCCTTGGTAAAGGCGGCTGGAAAAATATTCAACCTCGGACTAAAGTATCTAATAATCAAAAAAGGAGAACATGGTTGTTTATTGTTTGATAAAAACAATGTGTTCTTTGCTCCTGCGCTACCCCTTGCAGAAGTAAAAGACCCGACAGGAGCTGGTGATTGTTTTGCTGGAGGGTTAATGGGGTATATTGCTAAGACTGGTGATGCCAGTTTTGAAAACTTAAAAAGAGCTCTCATCTATGGTTCTGCAGCAGCCTCATTTGTTGTAGAGGAGTTCAGTAACCATAAGATCAAAAGCTTATCTCAATCAGAATTCGACGAACGAGTTGAGGAGTTTGTCAAACTATCTCAGTTCAGTCTATGATCTTGGGATCTTAATATTGTATCTGTTTTTAATTACGGTTAGATGATTGTCTCTTAACCATGGGTTATATCGCTTTAGCTCTCTATAAGTGATGCCATGTTCGTGAGCGAAATCTCCCCAATTATTAATCGACTTATCAACTAGGACTTCGTCATAGATATCCATAGGCGGATAAGCTTCAACTTGGTCTAAATAGAAACCATACTGCTCAGGATTAGACATGATTTCCTTAATGGCTATCAGTCGAAAAATGTACCTGGATGTCTCAAGATTAAGATTCATATCATAGAAGTCTGTTTCTTTTTGTGCCTCTCTCTCTTTTTCATAATTTGTCGGGCCAACATTATATGCAGCCGCAGCATTAGTCCAAGTTCCAAACTTACTCTTTAACCACAGCAGATATTTACAGGCAGCTCGAGTCGATCGTTCTACATGATATCTTTCATCCACTTCATCATTTACTTCCAAACCATACTCTTTGGCAGCCAATTTTCTAAATTGCCAGAACCCTTTGGCATTAGCATGAGATGCAACATGTCTCAAACCGCTCTCAGCAACGGCTAAATACTTAAAATCATCAGGGATATTATATTCCCTTAGAATCATTTCTATCTCTGGGAAATAGCGATTTGACAACTTAACCACTTGTAAAGTACTCGAATGATAGTAAGAATTAACCATGAGCTCTCTATCAAGTCTTTCCTTTGCATCAGCCGTGAAAGGCATGATCTCACCTGCCCAATCGAACTGTCTGTTGATATCTGGTGCCCTTACAATCTGCGGTAGATTATCTGAGGTATTAGGATCAGTTAACGGATCTTCTGTCGCATAAGACATGAAAACTAAAAGGGAGAATATCGCTGCTCCTGAAGCAGCATATCGTAACAGTAGCTTGTTCATTATATCAACATATCTTTATAATCTCAATGTACCAAAAACGTACCAAACGGATATAGATATTACTTCCTTACTTTTCTGGGTCTTTTGAAAATTGGAACAGTAGAGCACGGCTCACCATACATAATGCTTTGTGCATACGGCTTTAACAGCTGAGTTAATTTGGCATACGCACTTGGTGGCACTGGCCGATTACTGCAGCCCTTGATTATTACACGGCCGTCCTGATAATTGGTGAAATCAAGCTGATTCAGTTTCTGATCATAATAATTCGTCAAATACTCCATATCTGACCCAACGAAAATTTCTTCTGCGATATCCGTTGCATATGATGACACCAGCATATAGGCCCATACAGGTATAATAGCATCAGAACTAACGTGTATGCACAATATCTTGTTTTGATATTGTTCCCAATCCAATTCCTTAAGAGCAGTCCTGAAGACTTTTTCTTTCAGGATTAATCCTTGAAATAAATGATCTTTCAAATCAAAGCTGACAATATCAGCATTTGGATAAAAATTTTCGAGATTGATCGTTTCGACACTACTCTTTGCAACTCTGTTCACGATGACATCCGCCATACTATTGTATTATTTCTGATTCTTCACCTATCGTGTTATCAACAGTCTCAAACTCTTTAAGTTTAGGTAGTTCAGTAGTGTCTTTTATTCCAAAGTGATTCAAAAACTTAATTGTTGTGCCATACAAAAGAGGCCTCCCAGGCCCTTCATGACGTCCTGTGATCTCTACTAATTCTCTTTCTAAGAGCTTCTGAACGGTATAATCACAACCCACTCCTCTTATCCCTTCTATCTCAGATTTGGTTATGGGCTGTTTATAAGCGATAATTGCCAATGTCTCCAGTGCAGCTTTGGACAATCTCTTTTTCACATTCAAGCGTAAATAGTCTCCAACTATTTTGTGGTAATGAGATTTAGTCATGAACATATACCCTCCAGCAATCGGCATTAATTGTATGGCAAACTCAGGTTGTTCATACTTTGCGATGATGGTATTGATGATTTCAGAGACTTCATCTTTATTATACTTTATCTCAAAAGATACCTTAAGGGCTTCAGAGATGTCTTTTGTAGACAGAGCGTGATCAGTAGAAAAGATCAAGGCCTCAACGTATTGTTCTAATTGTTCAGGTTGATTAGTCATAGTATACAGCTAAGGTAATGAGACAATATGAATTGGGTCCGAAAAGACCTCACCAAGAATGGATTGTGAGCTCTTAAACTCGAGCAAATAAATTTCTAAATCTATCAAATACACCAACAGTTGGAGTGTATTTACCCTCAAAGCCATATGAAAACATACCATCTGACTCATTAAGATTTAGCTTAACTAATAGATCATTGACAACAATAGAGTAGCTTTTAGAATGATGTGCCGTGAAGTCTATAATGACTACTTGCTCATTGAGATAGATCGTGACATGCCCAGACTCCTTACCATGGTAAAGTCCTAAAGTCTGCGTACCTCCATGTGAATCGTAAAACGTCCATCTCCACTGGCTCATCTCTGTGAATTAGTTCTAACCTGTTGGAAATTAAAAAATTATGACTGATGACACAAGAGAAACTAAAATACTTAAGCGGAATATCAAGAGATTGATAACTTCCTTACAGTCAGAACTTACAAAATTGGAAAAGAGTGCAGTTCCTGAGCTCTAGAAAACTCGATAGGACGCATTAGCAGATTGGATGCTATTCATAC
>CACLQQ010000111.1 GCA_902609095.1 uncultured Bacteroidota bacterium
AATAGCTCTGGGGCGATACTACTCCCAGGACCCACAGTTTAGGTTTGTTCCACTCGCTCCTAAATAATCGCAGTTAGGCATTTTTAGTAAAGTCCTAAATCAGCAATTTCTCATTATCAAATCATTCCGTAGGACCGATGTCTGGGACGGCATCCAAATAAAGGGTCTATGAAATGTTTTCAAAATTTATTTAATAGATAGCGACTGTCGTCATTCGTTCCTATATATTCTCTGATGTATTTAGTCAGCGACATTAGTCACCCATGTTTGGATGGCATTTTCATTCTTTTTTGCCAGAAATAAGGACAATGAGAATAAGAGAATCTTAACACAAAAGAGTCTGTACCTCAGAGCATGAATAAAATAATTCTCAGATATTTATAAACAATATGTCTTTACACTTCAAACATAGTACTGGACTCCACTCAATAAAGTCTGTTCTATCATTAGGATTAATCTTTATTCTCAGTTGTAGCGGGGAGAGCGAGTCAGATAATACAACAGTAGATCCTACATCTTCTGATCCGGTGATGATAGAACCAACAGGTGATGAGAATTACCTGAATCTGGATTCAGACTATATCTACGATCAGTCGATGTTACACACGTTTGAGCTGACGCTATCCGAAGAGAGTTTAGCACGTATTGATGGTGACCCTACGGCAGAACAATATGTATCAGGTAGCTTGACTTTTGACGGTGAGACGGTTAGCCCCATAGGAATACGATATAAGGGCTCCATTGGTGCATTCGTAGGTTGTGTGTCGGGATCAGATTGGAGTAATCCATCAGGATTTAAAACCTGCACAAAATTATCTATGAAGATCAAGCTTAATTGGCTCGATTCTGACGATAATTTCTATGGTTTAAAGAAGTTGCAATTCCATTCTCAGAACTTGGATGACTCGCAGATGAGAGATCGTTTAGGGTATCATCTATTCAGAGAAATGGACGTACCGGCACCAAGGTCTACTCATGCTCGGTTGTTAATTAATGGTGTTTATACAGGCTTATACGCGCTCGTCGAACAAATAGATGGTCGATTTACCCGTGAGAACTTTGACGATGGCTCTGGCAATCTCTACAAAGAAGTTTGGCCACTGAGTGAAGATGGCCGAGCATTGTCTGAAAGTCAATACATCAGCGCACTCAAAACTAATGAAGAAGATCCTCAAGATAGCATGCTTATGAAAGCGTTCGCTGATGAATTAGAGCAATCATCGACTGATATGGATTTGAAGGAGGTGATCAGTAAATGGATGGATATCGATGAGATCATGTCTTATGTCGTAGTAGATCGAATGATTCAAGTCGATGATGGCCCTTTCCACTGGTATTGTGGTGACGTCTGTACGAACCACAACTACTATTGGTATGAAGATCCAACAGATCATAAGCTCTATCTGATCCCTTGGGACTTAGACAACTCCTTTGAGAATATAGAGGGTGACTTTAATCCAGTTACTTCTATTGCCGATGACTGGGGTGAGATCTCCGCCAACTGTCTTGCTTTTAGTTATGGAGCCTTTGGATTACGGCAGCGCTCTGCTGCCTGTGATAAGCTCACTGCAGGCTGGGTATTGTTCGAGGAGGAGTATGAAGCTAAGAAAAGAGAATTCCTCGAAGGTCCATTTGCTCAAGCGAATATTGATGCACTAATTGATCAATGGTCAGCACAGATCAGACCAGCTACTGATGAGGCCGATCGGAAAATCCCCGATGCCATAGGTGTAAGTCAATGGGAGAATGCCCTTAGGAGTTTGAAACGTAGTCTAAGCTTTGCCAGGAATCAATAAGGGGGAGATCATGGCTTCACTGAATTCAGTGCTGATGTGTCCATGCAGCAGTCTTAGACTGATTCGGTAGATATCTGGAGTAAGAAGATTCCTTACCCAATATGGTTCTGCGACGCAATTAACTACAGATACGCCTAAACGATCCTTAGAGCGAATTCAACTCGCTACTAATCACTCTAGACTTGTAACTATTCCTCCGCTACTCGATACTAATTACTGTCTCACTCAATTAATCACACAGATCATGAATCAGTTCAAGATTCAGTTCTGCACGGCAGGTCTGGTCAGGACGTTACTTGCCACCCCAAAATATTTATTCTTCGACCACAATTCAAATAATTTTCATAAAATCACTTCGAATCTTTTTCAATGTTTTAAAAGGCATGATTATGAGAACTATACTAATAACAATATCGATGTTATTGATAAGTGATATGGTGTCTGGTCAAGTATCAGATTTAGAAGTATCTGGCAAGATAAAGGCAGACTCCATCGATATGAGCTCAGGACTGATCAAGAATTTAGCAGATCCTATATCTGCACAAGATGCAGCTACTTAGGCGCATGTAGATGCAATCAAAGCCTCCTTCAATGAAGATTTGCTGGATTCTGGACTAAATGGGTTTGTTGAGGATATAGATGGAAATAAATACAAGACGATGTAGCTAGGTCAAGTATGGATGGTTGAGAATCTGAAAACAACATATCATAACGATGGGACAGATATACCTAAAATAATAGACAATACAGCATGGAGTAATCTTAGCACACCAGGCTATAGTTGGTACTCTAATGATTCTACTACGAACGATAAGTTTTTGGAGCCTTATACAATTATTATGTGGTAGCGGACACTAACAATCTGAATTTATGACCAACAGGATGGGATGTACCTACAGACGCAGAATGGACTGTTCTTACTGATTTTCTAAAAAATAATGGCTGTGGATACAATGGTAGCGGAAGTGATATGTGAAAATCGATGGCAAATACATATAGATGGCTAACTTCGTCGACAACAGCCGATATAGGCAATGATCAAGGCACTAATAATAGATCTGGTTTTGCAGGGCTTCCGGGTGGCGGCGGTAACAGCAATGGGTTATTCAACAGCATTGGCAATAACGGCTATTGGTGGAGTTCTACTGTGTCTGGAGCTATTACCTGGTACCAGAACCTGTTCTACAACTTTGGCAATGTGTTCCGGAACAACTTCAATAAGAGGTTTGGTTTTTCTATTCGTTGTGTGAGGGATTGATAATTTGGCTATCCTGATCCTTGGGGTCAGGACTTGTTTGACTATTTAATAAAACTGCGAAAGCGGTCGAATTTTTTGAGGATGGTTATGTATTATGCCTTAGGGTTTTTCAATGAAGTGTATCAATTAATCTCAAAGATATTTGACTACACTAAAGATTTCTCAAAGGAAAATATGTATGCTTTAGGTCAAGATATGAAGCGGGATGATATACAACTGGTGAGGAGTATCTATAGACTTTACATTAATATAAATGAATTCGAATGTAATGAATGCAACGGTCGATAGATCGACTGGACGAATTCATCTAAGATCTTATTTTAATATGATTTATGGATTTGTGAAATAGTCAGCTTTGTTTCGCTGCGGCCGACACAAATCACCCATTCATCATAATCCTAAGTTCTTACTAATTTCTATCAATTTCCTATCCTCACCCTCTTTGGCAATGATTTGTATACCTATAGGTAGGCCATCTTTGGAAGTGACGAATGGGATGACCAGTGATGGCAGATGACAGGTTGTGGCTAGGGCGATCCACTGAAATAAATTCATATAGGATACGGTCTGACCGTCTACAGCTATCTTACGTCCATAGAGTTGCCCCTTATTATTATGAGGGATGGCTGGTACAGCAGTTACCGGAGCGATAAGCAAATCATACTCTTGGAAGAAATCATCACAACTATCTTTGAGCTCTAGTCGCTCCTTTCGAGCAGCAGCTTTTTGAGCAGAGGACTGGTGGTGATAGGCATACTTGATGGTATTGTGGAGAGACATGTCCCCTTTCTTCGCTAGTAGATTAGAGAGTGGTAGCATCCATTTCATCATGCGACGAGTCTTTTTAGGTAGGTTCACCGTAAGAATCGGTGTCAATATCTTAACATAAACCTCCATGAGTGTTTTACCATCGATGTCGGGAAGATCGATGGCGACCCTTGCACCCTGCACTTTCAACTGCTCTGCAAAAGCACCTATAGCCGCTTTTACCTCCTTCCCAGTGGTAAAGAACTCATCCTCATAGATGGCAACCTTCAGATCCTTGACTTCTTTGGTAGCTTTTGGTGCAGCTACATCTGGTGCCAACAGTTGGAATAGCATATCTATATCCGATATAGTCCTTCCCATAGGTCCAATTACAGCGAGATCTG
>CACLQQ010000112.1 GCA_902609095.1 uncultured Bacteroidota bacterium
TGTTATTGCAATAATTAATGAAAATGACAAAATCATCCGTAACTTAACGGACTATTCAATAGCTATCCCTGATACAGAGGAGTGTTTAACTCCAATGTTATCAGTCGTTCCTCTCCAGCTATTGGCATACTATATTGCAGTAATGAGGGGGTGTAATGTTGATCAACCGAGAATTTTAGCAAAATCAGTAACAGTAGAATAATGATTAATCACGGCATGGAGTACAACTCCCAAAAAGAAGGTTTGGTAATCGCACAATATGGTCGGAATGTCCAAAACCTTATATCATATGCTATTAAGGTAGAAGATAAAGAAAAAAGACAGTCATTTACTGAAGCAATTATAGAGCTCATGAATCAGATGAATCCTATATCAAGGAACGAAGCTGATCATATTGAGAAGTTGTGGAGGCATTTGTTTAGAATTGCTGATTATAAAATTGAAGTTGTTCCTCCTAGTGGTGTTGTACCGAGTCCTGAATCTAGTGAATATAAGCCGAGTACAATACCTTATGAGAAAGGAACTAGAGGATTTAGGCATTATGGTAGTCATGTTAAGAAGCTGATTGAGAAGGCTAAAGAATTGACTGATGAAGAAAAGAAAGCTGAATTCACTATGATTATTGCATCCTATATGAAGCTGGCTTATCGAACTTGGAATGAAGATCATTACGTCAATGATGAAATTATTAAAGGTGATCTAAAGAAATTGTCGGATGGGAAATTAGCATTAGGAGAAGATGATGTTATTGATGTGTCTGCTGTGAAATATAATACCAGATCACACTCTAGAGAAAATAACAGACGTCGCAATAATAATCATCGTAATAATAACAATCGACGACGCAACAATAATAGAGGTTCTAGAAGAAGACGTTAGCATCTAAGTAATTATTATATATAGGATGCTTCAAAATTCATTTAAGGTTCAAGGAGGTAACCAGTTAAAAGGCTCTATTACTCCTCAAGGTGCTAAGAACGAAGCTTTGCAAGTTCTATGTGCCTGTATGTTAACCAAGGAAAAGGTTACTATGAAAAACGTACCTGACATTTTGGATGTCAGACGTTTAATTAGTCTTTTAGATGGATTAGGAGTAGAAGTTGTTAAGGTTACTCCTAATGAATATACTTTTCAGGCTAAGAGCGTTGACTTAGATTATGTTGCGAGCCACGAGTATCAAAAAAACGCTAAGAAAATCAGAGGCTCTGTTATGTTAATGGGTCCTATGATTGCTCGATATGGAAAGGCCTTTATGCCTAAACCAGGAGGGGACAAGATAGGACGTAGAAGAATGGATACTCATGTCAACGGCTTTAAAAAGCTTGGGGCGAACTTTAAATATGACACAGAGAGGGAAAGCTTTTATTTAGGTGGGGATGATTTGAAGGGATCATTCATACTAATGGATGAGATTTCTGTAACTGGAACAGCTAATATACTGATGGCTGCGGTTCTTACAGAAGGTGTAACCACTATGTACAATGCGGCATGTGAACCTTATTTACAGCAGTTATCCAAGATGTTGATTAGAATGGGGGCCGATATACAAGGTGTTGGTTCAAATAAACTAATTATAACAGGAGTCAATGAGCTAAAAGGAACCACACATATGATTCAACCTGATTTTATAGAGATTGGAAGTTTCATCGGCCTGGCGGCAATGACACAATCCCAATTAACAATTACAGGTGGTGCCAAAGCAGATTTAGGAATCATACCGTCTGTATTTGATAATGTGGGTATCAAGCTCAACATTATTGGAGAGGATATCCACATTCCAGCACAAGATAAATATAGTATTAAGCCATTTATTGATGGCTCAATAATGACTATTTATGATTCACCTTGGCCTGGTTTCACACCAGATTTGATAAGTATTCTCTTAGTTGTTGCTACTCAAGCCGAAGGGAGTGTTTTAATCCATCAAAAGATGTTTGAGAGTCGATTATTTTTTGTGGATAAGCTTATTGATATGGGCGCCAAGATTATATTATGTGATCCGCATAGAGCTACAGTGATAGGTTTAGGAAGGACTCAAAAATTGAGAGCAATTGAGATGACTTCTCCAGACATTAGAGCTGGGGTATCTCTTTTAATTGCTGCACTTTCTGCAGAAGGAACCTCCATGATTCATAATATTCAACAGATCGATCGTGGATATCAACAGATCGATGAGCGATTAAACGCACTTGGAGCTCAGATCGAGAGAATTTAAGTGTTTCGAGCCACAACAAACTCTACTAAATTTACTAGAGCAGTTTTAGGAAGTCCATGTGGATAATGAGTTAATATGCTAAGGGCTTTATTTTTATAATCGATCATTCGTTCTTCGGCATATTCTAAACCACCTTTAGCTTTGACAAACTCTATTATATCAGATCTAACTTTTTTCTTTTCACTCTTACTTTTCACATTTTGTATAATGGATCGTTTTTCAGAATAAGAAGATTGATTTAATGCATATATGAGTGGTAGAGTGAGCTTCTTTTCTCTGATATCAATACCAGTAGGTTTACCAATATTATTGTAACCATAGTCAAATAAATCATCTTTAATTTGAAATGCCATACCCGCCATTTCACCAAATTTCCAGAAATCTTCGACTGCTGACTGTTTACATCCTGCACTACTTACTCCAGCGCAACAAGCAGCAGCAATTAGAGATGCAGTCTTTTGTTCTATTATATTTAAATATGTCTCTTCATCAATGTCCAACTTTCGTGTTTTCTCAAGCTGAAGTAGCTCACCCTCGCTTATTTTCTTTACGGCTTTAGATACAATCTTGAGAGTTTCGAATTGCTCACTTTCAATGGCTAAAAGGAAGCCTTTAGACAACATATAATCGCCAACTAATACGGCGATTTTATTTTTCCACAGTGCATTAATTGAGAAAGCACCTCTCCTTAGATGAGAGTCATCGACTACGTCATCATGTACTAAGGTCGCAGTATGAAGCAATTCAATTAAGCAGGCGGCGACGTAGGTATTGTCCTTAACTTCTCCAAATATCTTGGCACAGAGAAATACGAACATGGGTCTAACCTGTTTACCCTTATGCCGAACGATATAATAAGTTATTCTGTCCAGTAGAGGAACAGGGCTTTTCATGGACTGCTTGAATTTATCCTCAAATACGTTCAGCTCAGTATTTATGGGTTTTCTAATTTCAGACAGACCAGCCATGACACAAATTCAAAGTTTCACAATAGTAACATATAAAAAGGATCTAAATCTTATTTGTTTATACAAAGAAGAAGTCTGAATCTTCTATGTTTTCTGTAGAGTAGGATAACTTTATAAAGTGATACGTTTTTTTGCTAAAAATGATATTGTAACAATTATTGGCTTGTTGCTGTACGCCCTTATTATCAAAGGTTATATCCTCTTTTATCCTACTCTATATTATCCGAATGAACTTGATTCTTTAATTGGTCATGTCTTTTTTTCATTTGGTAATGGAGGATTAATAACAAGATTCATCCTGACCTCACTTTTCATATTTACCCAGGCTATGCAGATAAATAGTATTGCGAACGATAACAGAATGTATCACTCCCAGAGTGGCTTTGCAGGTTTATTTTATATTCTGCTGACTTCCTTAGCCCCTGAGTATATGTCTATTTCTCCAGCTTTGGTTGGCATGAGCTTTCTGCTATTAGCCATTCAGAGTGTATATGGCGTCAATAAGAAATCTAATGTCACTAAAAAGATCTTCAATGCCTCCGTGATGATTGCTATTGCAACCATCTTTTATCCTCCTTATGCAATTATGTTTATTGGTTTATTTATAGAATTAATCATTCTGAGAAGCTTTACTTTCAAAGAACAGCTTCAATATGTAGTAGGCTTCCTTGTAATGTTCTGGATTACGGGTGTCATGCTCTACTATTTTGATCAGTTATCATTTGAATTTTTATCAGCCATTTCAATTGGAGGCTCTTTAAACTTATTGATAATAGAGGACTTTATCGATATAGCGGGTATGTTCTTAATAAGTATTCTTGTTTTATATGTTCTATTGAGCTACTATGGATATCAAAAGAAAAAGGAAGTTGAGACACGAAAGAAAATTGATTTTCTTTACTGGATCTTAATCTTGTCTTTAGTTGGATTATTAGTGTT
>CACLQQ010000113.1 GCA_902609095.1 uncultured Bacteroidota bacterium
CAATTTATAAACAAGAGTACGCTCTTAATCTGGTTGCAGTATCAGCTTATGTTGATGAATTAAGAGAACCGATTATTGTACCCCGAGGAGACTACTTCTAACAAATGAAGTTACAGACGTAATATTGACATTATTTAACTTATGTCTTTTGTTAGTTGGTGTATTCGCAGAACTTCAAAAATGTTGCATTGTTATTTTGGATATACTGATAACTCCCCGTTTAGTAATAAATTTATTTGTGTTGGTGTATTGTCAGTTTTCTCAAAGTAGGTTTTCGATGGCAATATTATTCTTAATCATCTTGATAGCCCTGTTTACTTTCCATGGTGTATTCGTATTTATCTTCACTTCTATTTGGCTGATAGCAACTACAGCATCGTATGTATCCAATTTAGTGGCTAATACAGGAACCTTATTTTCTGACAGATAATTTTGGCATAAATCGAGGTCTATTGATCTTTTCATTTTTGGATTATAACCTGTAATAATGACGCCACAAATCGGACATTTATCCATCTTTTTCTTTTTAGCCTCCTTCTTTATTTTATCTATTTTCTTCTCGAGATTATCGTAAGTAACAATGAGTAGGAGGTTTTGGAAATAAGTAAACTCATTAATTTCGAGAGTAGATCCTGCTAATATTTCCTCTACTTGATTATTAATTTGATCCCCGTTTAAAAGGTTAATACCCTTAGTAGCACTTTTTACAGTACCGATCAAAGGGAATGATAAAGACTTATCATATGGTAGTGTTCCTAAGACAGGAATATTTATTTTCTTTAATGCTTTTGCCAGATTAGAGGTGACCCGCTCTATTTTATCAGGATGTACTTTGTTAATGATTATTCCCTTGACAGGGACACCTTGCTCTCTGAATAGGCTCAAATTCAAGTTTAATCTGTCGAAAGTACTTCCAATGCCTCCTTCAGCTATGAGGATGACTTCAGCATTCAGTGTCTTAGCTACCTGAGCGTTTGAGAGACCTATAATACTGCCAACACCTGCATGACCAGTACCTTCATAGACAATAACATCGTATTCATTCTCTAAATATTCAGAGGCACGTAATATGTCTTCGCTAAAATGGAAGTCATTTGGTTCATTGATAAATGCTGAGGTTACTCCAGAAGCTATAATGACAGGACTGTGTTTATCAGGTTGTACTTTAAAATCCAAGACGTTTTCAAAAAGTACCACATCTTTATCTACGTTTTGTCCATTAATCTGTATATGATTTTGTCCGACAGGCTTACAATAGCCAACTTTTAAGCCCTTTTGTTTGAGTGCGGCTGCAATCCCTAAAGTACAAGTGGTTTTTCCTTTATGTTGTCCTGTAGCAGCTACAAATAATTTTCTTGCCATGAGCTTATATTAAAGATTTTATTGATAGAGTTCAGTTTCCCATAATCTCAAACTAATTAAAGTATTCTGAGCAATGCTCATTTGATTAATGAGTAAATCTCTTTACATATAAATTGTTCGATCCAGGGGGAGAACCAATCTATTATTTGATCCATCCACTTTCTATAAGCTAATTAGATGGAACCTTTAACAATACAAAAAATTTTGTGACAATACTATATTCTTTTTGGCTACAAGGTTGTCAGCGATCTGTTTTCCCACGACACCCTTTTATAATTGGAATATTCCTTTTATTGTGTATTCTATAGATATCTTGGGTTTTACAGAATTATTTAAATTGTGTAAGATCAAAGTTAGTCTTAATAGGAAATATTCTTTTGATTGTTTTAACGGATGTACACTCTTTAGAATCAATTCGATTAGACAGTAAGTTGTTTTCAATCTTATTTCTGCTGATTCGGCAACATTAGTATAATGTATTCTTTCTTTATTGGTATAGTGTAGGGCTTCATTCCCATTCTTAATGTTATCTATTGTTTAAGCAAATCTATATGGGAAGCATGATTATTTGTTATGTCAAGTTGGTGTCATCGTTGCGTCAATAGCTTATAGTGAAGTGGTTAGTATGAAATACGTTTTTACCTAGTGCTCTACGGTGTTTTTCTTACCCAAACAGCTAAAATTCACTACACTACTTAATTGCGCTTTGTTACCTTAAGTCAAGGGATATTTACTCATATGGCCACATCTTCACATTCTAATGAAACTTAAAAATGGTAAAATTAAAACTGGTTAAAATCCTGTTAGTTTTTTCAGTTATTACCGCTTATGGAATTGGGAGATCTTTATTATTTGTGACTATAGCTTTTGAGGCCTCGGCCGGCATTCAAATGGAGCAAGATATTAATCTCTTAAGTGAGCTTAGAGCACCCGGTGGAACACTAATGGTCGTAGGTGTGATAATTTTGTTGGGAGCGTTTGTTTCTGAGATAACTTTTCTCTCAACTTTGTTATCTACTTTATTCTATTTGTCCTATGGGTTCTATCATATTTATGCTATGCTCGTTGATGGTATCCCGAGTGAATCACTTGTTCTCGCTACTATTACCTGATTATCATTTCGTCTCTTTAGAAGTTCTTTTAAGTTTGGGTCGCTAGCTGGCATTGCAACAATTTTGCCGTCGGCTAATGAGTCCCAATCATTTTCTGACAATCTAAATGCGTCAAATGCTCCACCATTCCAACTATCTTCTTTAAAATATCTATCTCCATTTTCATCAACAAAAATTTTATTCGATGCAGTTGGTTCATTAATCTGGTATAATCTAGAACGATTTATATTTGATTTATCTAATTGATTTTCTATAGGTTTTCCAAATTTGTCTTTCCCAACTGCTCTGATAACAGATGTATTTCATACCCTAAAAGTTTACATTGTGTAGCAAAATTTATTGAGTTTACTCCAGCGTAAGCTTTATCAAACTCAGGAAAAAAGTCCATACAGAAAGATGTTAATGCAGTCATTTTCATGTTATGTCTGTTCAAATTAAACACTACGGAACGGTTAGGAAATCAGTAGAGTGGGAAATTAAGGTTACATTTTTTTCGCTGTTATTAGTAGCATTGATTTAAGTGCTTAACGAGCGCAGCAATTACTTATAGCTATTGTTCAACGCAGTTTTTATTCCGTCATTTTGTTAATAAGTTCAATTCCTTTTTCAAGGGTTTCATCCTTTTTAATTGTTGTTTGTTTTACATAATTAGTTGGCACATACCTTTCTCTTGGTGTTCCATTTATATGAAAAAGTTTAGCTGTCGAAAGACGAAACCCAAAACTTTGATGTTTAAATGAGGATCCATGTATTTCTTCTGCCAAACGTTCCATTTCAGTACCAACCACTTGCCCTCTTTCTATTCCTTCGAAGCCAATAGCAAATTCTTCGCCCATACTGCCTGTCCATCTACCTACTAAGATTAGTACTGGATTTTTATAACGCTCTTTTCGTGAACTCACATATTCAACCCATATTCTTTCAACATAAGGATTTCCTTATGATTATGCCGTGAAGGAATGACTTTGATATGATTTTGATTCATTTATAAACCGACTCATTATTGCACGTGCCTCATATGAATCACCACCATTTACAGTATTTCTTAAGTCGTTAATTAACCCTTTGGTATCGAATAGACTATCAAGCTCTTTATCAAATTCATTGATGATTTCATCTTTTCCAAGCGAATTATTTATTCGGATAATTCCAATATTATCTATTCTATGAAATGTTAAAAGATTTTTTTCTTCTTTAATTTTTAATTTATCAATGTTGAAATCAATTATGCTCTTATTATGTAGTTTCAGTTGTAGAATCCTCGCTTGATCTTAACGACCTGCTAATATTATTAGAAATCCACTCCTTGATGTTTATTGCATTTTTGTTATTACAATGAGTTGGAAATTGTTCAATAGCCTTATCAAAATCAATTTCATTTATCATTAGCACTGCAGCACCAATTATATCATTTTCAAGGTTTTTTATTTGTGTTTGCCAAATATTTAAAATAGAGCTTCATGTATTCTTCCATATTTTGAGAAAATCCATTAAACGAAACAAGTGTGAAAAGGTAAATAGTGATGGTTTTAAAACTCATATTTCAATGTTGCAGTTGTTCGTTTATTTTGTGTTAGCGTTAGATTATTCAGCCATCTAAACATACCCTAATATTGTGGCCATAT
>CACLQQ010000114.1 GCA_902609095.1 uncultured Bacteroidota bacterium
TACCTGCTAATCTAAAGTTTGTGTGGAAGTCAGAATTTAAGCTATATAACCCAGAATTAATAACTTCACTGAACTCTGAATTAGCACCAGAAAAATCATTCTGATACAGTTTAACCTTACCTAAGTAAGCAGCAGCAGATATTCTATTCGCTCTGCCAACCTGACCATTTCGAGCTGTATTTTGAAGTCCTGATTTGGCCGCCTCAAAATCAGCTTGTATTTGGCTAATTATTGATCCAGAGTTAGGCACTCTCACATCAGAAGCTGAATCATCAACATAGGGCACATTATCCCATAATCTCCATGCTTCAAAGTGATAGTGTCCTCTTAAAAACCTTGCCTCGGCTATCATCGCATTTACTACTGAAGCGTCTGCTCCCTCTAAAGTATTTGCTACTTTGATCACGTCATTCGCTCGTGCAATTCCATCATATAGCCTTGCCCATCTGCCTATCAAGTAGGGATTAGAGGCATCTACTGTGTAATTTTCTAATAATTCCAAAGCCGGCTGATCACCCGCTTCAGTTCCTTTATATGCATCATCTGCATAAACGTCACCGTAAGTCCAATTTGAAGCCGCACTATTCCAAGGAGCTCCACCACCAGTGGACCATCCCCCTTCCCATCCATCAAGAAGAGAATATGCGCCAACTAAAAGAGCATCAACTCCATCGACAGTAGCTAATGAACTCGGGCTTAACACACCCTGAGCATCTTTCTCTAAGAAACTGTCAGAACAAGACCATAGTACGAAGACACAAAGGCCTACTCCTAAAGTGATTAATTTTTTCATGTTCTATAAATTATTTAAAGTTTTTAAAATTGAGCTTTTACCCCGAACGTAATTGTACGTGTTACAGGATAAAACCCTGAGTCTATACCTATACCCCAGTCTCCAGAGAAACCTCCATAAAAAGAAGATCTTCCTACTTCTGGGTCTAAGCCAGTATAGCCAGTAAAAGTTAGAAGATTAGTGCCCTGTACAAAGAATTTAAGTGAACCGATAGCATCTCCAAGTAAATCATTATTTAGGGTATAACCAATTTGTAAATTTTTCAACCTCAAAAATGATCCGTCCTCTATAAAGAATGATGTTGAATTAAACTCTAATGCAGGTGCGCTCAAACTAACTAATGGTAATTCGTTCGATCCGTCAGCCCCAGGGTAACCAAAAGAGTTCAATAAATCAGTAGATCTGCTTCCTTGGAATGAATTGAAATGAGTGAAATATTTATTAGCATTAAACAAGTCATTTCCTTGAACTCCAGTAGCAAATAATGATAAATCGAAATTTTTATAAGAGGCGTAAAAGTTAATTCCATAGGTGAAATCAGGATGAGGAGAACCAATCTGAGTTCTATCTAAACCTGTTACTGCACCATCTCCATCAGTATCAACAAAATTGAATCTTCCTTCTGAGGTCAATCCATCTATGTTATAACCGTAGAAATATGCTATTGGAAAGCCCTCTTGAATTCTACTAGCTGAAAATTCTCTTACATTACCACTCTGGAAGAATACGTTCTCTCCACCTAAGTTAGTTACTTCATTCTTATATGCGCCAAAATTCACACTAACTCCCCAGTTAAAGTCACCACCAGTATTAGGTCTATCATAAGACAATACTAAGTCTACTCCTCTGTTGTTCACATCGCCAATATTTCTAATTGGAGCAGATGAAATTGCACCTGTGGATGGAGCTGGTACAGGTACTAACATATCTTCAGTGGTTCTATCGTACCAATCAAAGCTTAATGATAGACCGTTAGTTAATGTCGCATCTATACCGATATTTAATGAACGTGTTTCCTCCCACTTAATATCAGGGTTTGCGTTCACAACTTCATCGAATCCTGCAACGGTAGATGTGTTCGTACCCCCTATGTCATAAGTACTTCTGCTATTTGAGAATCCAAACGCTGGAATAAATCTGTAATCTCCAATCTCTTGATTACCAGTTACACCCCATCCCACTCTCAATTTCAAATCAGAGAATAAGTCATTAGAAGCCATAAAATCTTCATCAGAGATTCTCCAACCTGCATTTACAGCCGGGAACACGGCATATCTATTATTCGGACCAAAACGAGAAGATCCATCTCTTCTCATAGTAGCACTAAATAAATACTTGCCCTTATAATCGTAATCAATTTTTCCAAATACTGAAAAAATTGAGCTCTCAACACCGAAAGCCGATGTCACTATCGGTGTACCTGTGGCTACACTCAGATACCAATATGATGGATCAAAAGTTGCAAATCCGCTATTACTCAAATTAACTTGCTCATAAGAGTTTTCAATCGCCTCAGTTCCAAGTAACACTCCAATATTATGGTCATCATTTATGGTCTTAGTATAATTCAATGTGTTATACCATGTCCAGTTTAGCGTGTTACCAGTATTTTGATTCAACTGATTTCTATTTGGATCCCCTTCAATATCTTCAGGATTAGGGAATACGAAACCTTTAAATCTGAAGTTGTTATAATCGATATTCATACTCGTTTTAGCTGTTAAGCCATCCATGATATCGATTTCCATAAATGCATTACCAAATGCTCTTAAGTTCGTTGTATTGTTGTCCTTATTTCTGAATAATCCAGCAACTGGGTTTGAAGCATTCGTCAGCTCACCACCTTTAGAACCAGCGAAATTGCCTTCTTCATCATAAACAGGAATAATTGAAGGTGATCTAAGCGCTTGAGAAATAGCATTTCCTGTACCTCTTACACCACCAGGAATATCAACTCTATCTCCGAATGAAGCTGTGAAATTTTCTCCTACTCGCAGCCAATCTTTTACTCTAAATAAAGTATTAGCTCTAAGGGTATATCTCTCATAATTAGTGTGGGTTACAACACCCTCTTGTTTTAGGTACCCAGCAGATAATGCGTACTGGCCATTTTGGCCGCCACCTTGAGCACCAATGTTTATGTTAGTGATCGGAGCCGCATCAAAAATTTCATCCATCCAATCTGTTCCTTGACCTGTAGCTGCTCTTGTGATTCCATTATTAACAGCATCATATGGTTGAGAAGGATCACCGTTTATATATTGAGGCAATACCGGAGTGTTACCTGTACCGTATTGACCATGACTAAACGGCTGTCCAGCATTTCTTTGAAGTTCCCATATATAATCCGCTAATTGTTGAGGATTCATTAACTCTGGCAAATTTGACACACTTTGAACACCGTAAGAGGCATCAAACGTTAACGTACTCTTACCATCTACAGTACCATTTTTAGTAGTAATAATAATGACACCATTTCCTGCTCTGGCACCATAAATTGATGCTGCCGAAGCATCCTTCAATACTTGGATAGATTTAATATCACTCGGATTAATCTCGTTCAATCCACCTCTAGTTGGAACACCATCGATAATATATAAAGGATCATTGTTATTGATAGTACCATACCCTCTAATTCGGATATTTGAACCAGCTCCTGGAGCACCAGAAGATGTGATGTTCACACCTGCAACTCTGCCTTGCATAGCCTGTTCGATACTGTTTACTGGCAAATCAACTACTTCATCCACCTCAACTGAGGCAACAGCACCAGTTACATTTCTTTTGGACTGAGCTGTATATCCAGTTACAACGATCTCATCAAGTATCTCTGCATCAGGAACCATTGCTAAATCAATCGTAGACTGATCTCCGATTGCAATAGTTTGAGCAGCATAACCCACAAATGAAAATGTTAGAGAAGAACCCTCAGGAACTGTCATTGAATAATTACCATCAAGGTCCGTTATTGTACCATTAGTGGTACCTGTCTCAATAATACTAACTCCTGGCAAACCTAATCCATCCTCATCCGTTATAACACCAGATATGGTGCGTTGTGAGAATAAAAAAGTAGCCGAGAGTACAAAGAACATCGTAAAAAGATGTTTAGAAAGCTGCATAAGCTGCAACTTCATAGTTAAATAGTCTCCCATACTTTAAAATTTTACTTTTTAAGAATTTTCATACAACTTTTTTAATGGAGATATAAAATTTGGATTCAACAAATTTTAATCCCTTTTATGAACTTGAGTTCATAATTACTGCAAAGTTGAA
>CACLQQ010000115.1 GCA_902609095.1 uncultured Bacteroidota bacterium
ATTTGAAAAGAAGAAGAAGTGAAAAGAAATGAATTCATCAAAGCATTGGGAATTATTGGTATAGGCACGCAATTTGGAACTATATCATGCAACTCTAAGCAAGCTAAAAAACTTGCAAATAATGGTCTACCTGATTATCGGATTTGGTATCGACCGAAGAGAGAAAACACTAACGAAGAAATTCGTGCTGATTTTACAGATATCACAGCAATGGGTTTTAAGGCTGTTTTACCACAGATCTATTCCAGCTCGGCAGGCCTATTTAATCTACCTAATCATGAGGTAAAATCACTTCTGTTAAAGCGAATGATTCCAATAGCAAATCAGGTCGGATTAGAGCTGCATGCTTGGATGTGGACCATGCCTTGTAATAATTCTCGAATTATCAAAGAACATCCTGACTGGTATGCTGTCAATAGAAATAGACAGTCAGCTCATAGTCAACCAGCCTATGTGAATTACTATGAGTTTCTCTGTCCACGAAAACCTAAGGTTAGATCATTTGTCGCTAAACGAGTACGTGCCCTTGCCACTTGTCACCATACCCGACTTAGACGGTATACATCTGGATTATGTCCGTCCACCAGATGTCATCCTCGCCGACGGCTTACAGCCTAAATATGACATGATCCAAGATCAAGAATATCCTGAATACGATTATTTCTACTGTGATACCTGCAGATCAGCTTACAAGGATAAATATGGCGTAGTTCCCATGGATATAGCAGACCCTGCTAATGATAAAGATTGGGTTCAATTCAGATATGATTCTATTACAGGGCTAGTAAATCATCACCTCGTACCAGAAGCCCGCAAAGGGAATAAAAAAATCACTGCTGCCGTCTTCCCTAATTGGGAGAATGTCAGGCAGCTCTGGCACGAATTTGAGTTAGATGGATTCTTACCAATGCTCTATCAAGGATTCTATAATGAGGATATTGATTGGATTGGTGCAGAGACTAAAAATGCACTGATTAGATTACAAGATAGCAAACCAGTCTACTCTGGACTCTTTTTACCACATCTCAAGGAGCCCGCTGAACTTAAAGCCGGCATCATTACCTCCATAGAAGGTGGAGCATCAGGATTCTCTGTATTCTCCTATCATGATCTATCTACAGAACAAAAGCAGGTCATTATGGAAGTTATAGAATCTTAAGCTATCTCTATCATTAAATTTTGGTTCGAAGAAGCCGAGGCATTACTTTATTATTCCAACAATTTAATATTTGTTAAAATGTTATTAACTTGCAATCATGAATACTGAAACACTCCTCTTATCACGAGAAAAATTGTTAAATGCCGCTAAATTACTAAAGGTGTTAGCACACCCAGTTAAGTTAGAAATCCTCCAATTATTGGGTGATGATTTGGCAAAAGATGTTAGCTCACTATGCGAATGTATAGGTGCCGATTGTGAGATTAGTATGATGTCGCATCACTTGTCAAAAATGAAGGACAATGGAATTCTAAAATCAGACAAGAAAGGAAAACAAGTTTTCTACTCAGTTGCAGACAAATCATTATTACATCTATTTGACGCTTTAAACCAATGTGAGCTGGTGTGATTTTTCTAAAAAATTCTCTAAAAATCACTAAAGAATAAGATAATGAACATAGAACAGATATATACAGGTTGTTTAGCTCAAGGAACTTACTACATCCGGAGTGGTAATGAAGCTGTGATTATAGACCCACTTAGGGAGGTAGAACCTTACATACAGAGAGCACAGAAAGATGGAGTGAAAATCACCCATATCTTCGAAACTCATTTTCATGCTGACTTTGTATCAGGTCACCTAACCCTATCAAAGAAAACAGGTGCACCCATCATCTATGGGCCAAATGCTAATCCAAGTTATGATGCACATATAGCTTCAGACGGTGAGGAGTTCAAGGTCGGAGAAATCACAATCCGGGCAATTCATACTCCGGGTCATACTATGGAGAGTACTACCTACCTCGTTATAGATCAGGATGAAAAAGAACACGCCATATTCTCCGGTGACACCTTGTTCTTAGGAGATGTTGGCAGGCCCGATCTCGCACAAAAAGCTGCTGATATGACACAAAAAGATCTGGCAGGACTACTATATGAAAGTCTAAGAAATAAGATCATGACACTACCAGATCATGTCATTGTCTACCCGGCACATGGGGCGGGCTCCGCTTGTGGTAAAAAAATGATGAAGGTTACTGTAGATACATTAGGAAATCAAAAAGAAGTCAACTATGCCTTACGCAGTGATATGACCAAAGAAGAATTCATTAAGGAGGTAACAGATGGCCTATTACCTCCGCCCGGCTACTTTCCGGCTAATGTCAAACTCAACAAGGAAGGCTATCAGCACATTGATCAAGTGTTGTCAGATGGTCTGCGTCAATTAGCCCCTGCCGAATTTGAAAGTATCGCAAATGAATCGGGTGCTCGTATGTTAGATGTTCGAACGCCTTTTGATTTTGCAACAGGACACATACCTAATAGTCTATTCATAGGTCTTGACGGATCATTTGCACCCTGGGTAGGCGAGCTTATCATAGATGCTCATACGCCTATTCTACTTATAGCTGATGAGGGTAGAGAGAAAGAAGCTGTGATAAGACTGTCGAGAGTCGGCTTTGACAATACCTTAGGATACTTAGTCGATGGGCTCGAAGCATGGGAAGATTCAGGCAGAGAAGTTGCAACTGTCAGTACTTGTTCTGCTCAACAGTTTGCTGAAATCAATACACAGCAACAGTCAGAATTAATAGATGTCCGCAAAGAGTCTGAACATCAATCGACCCATGTCAACGGATCCAAGAATATCCCACTTACCCAATTAAATCTAAACTTGAACAGATTATCAAAAGAAGGGAGATTCTATGTACACTGTGCCGGAGGTTATCGCTCCATGATTGCTATATCGATACTAAAATCTCGAGGATATCACAATGCGATCAATGTTGATGGAGGCATGAAAGCATTAGAAGATACCCAGCTCGAGATTAGTGAATATGTATGCAGAAGTACACTATCCTAATCAATAGGTGAGTTAACATGACCTCAGAGTTTTGGGATAGTAGGTATCAAGGATCTGATTGGGTTTACGGAACTAAGCCCAATGAGTTCATCGCAAATCAGATAAATCAAGTTACTCCAGGAAGCATCCTATTCCCTGCGGAAGGAGAAGGGAGAAATGCCATATATGTAGCACATTTGGGATGGGATGTATACGCATTTGATCAAAGCAAAGTAGGTCGTTCAAAATCACTGAATCGCGCCCAAGAAGAAAAGGTAATCATGAATTATGAGCTCACAGAATTTAGCTCTTATAAGCCAAAAAGTTCTTTTGATGTTATAGCACCGTGCTTTTTTCATCTAATGCCTAAGCATTGAAAAGCTTTACACCAGTCGGTGATAGAATGGTTAACGCCAGGAGGTAACTTGATTCTTGAGTCTTATCACAAAACACAATTAGGACGTACCTCAGGAGGTCCTAAACATATTGATATGCTTTTCTCTGAGGTTGTGAGATCAAAGAAGATTTCAAGAACTTAGAATATACATATCTGGAAGTATCAGAGCGAGAGCTTTCCGAAGGTACTCGTCACAATGATGCCGCCATGCTGTTGGAAGCTGTTTATACTAAGAGTACTACTTAAAATAAATAATCGATTATTCGTCCAGCTCAAGCACGTACCATTGGATGGCTTCGATATCAAGATTCTGACGTCGGCCAATATGAACTGGAGCATAATGTTCAGAGAGATAGTCCAGGATCTTGCCTTCACTTATTCCAAGGTTCTGCAAACCCTGAGTTTCTTGCATCCAGTTGATCATTTGTTGCCACCCTGCCCTGGAAGCTCGATTTTGAGTAATGAGCTTGGCACTATGACAAGACGTACAATTACTGATGACCAAATCCAAATGATCACCTGCCGCCAACCCTGTTTTTACATGAATACCATCTTCTATAAGATCCCAGTTTTCAGATCTCTCACGATCATATATAGCCTTTCTCTCCTCTGTCATTGCCAGTAACTCCTCTTTAGAGTACTGCAGC
>CACLQQ010000116.1 GCA_902609095.1 uncultured Bacteroidota bacterium
GTTTTTAACAGTCTGCATGACATACGGTTTATTTGGACAAGCTGGATCTGACCAAGAAGAACTAGTAATTCAAACATTCAGACATACTCGTGTGATTAGTAGTCACTCAGTGGAAACCTTACCTGCCAGAAAATTAGACTTTCGAGTCGTACACCGATTTGGAGATCTGGCTGGTCAGTCAGGAGGCTGGACTACTTTCTATGGTTTAGAAAGAGCCAGTGACGTTTCGATAGGTTTTGAATATGGAATAACTGATAATATGATGGTTGGTATCAATCGTACGGCAGGAGTAGGTCCATTGAAGCAAAACGTAAATGGATTGCTGAAATTCAAGTTGATGAGTCAAGAAAAAAATGGTAATGCGCCGTTCAGCTTAGCAGTTCATGGGATCGGGGCCTACTCAACGATGCAGCGAAGCACTATTGAGGGACAAATCACCTCATTTGAGAAAGGCTCCCATCGATTAGCCTATCATCTTGGTCTAAATTTGGCTCGTAAGTTTTCGGATTCCTTTTCTTTTCAATTAGGAACATCATGGACATATAGGAATGTTGTGGACGTTGGAGATACTAATGACATAGTTGCGATCAATGCGGGCGCAAGAATACAAGTGACTAAGGCCTTTGGGTTAATTTTTGATGCCACTATACCATTACTAACAAGTGAGAGAATGACTACTGTAGATTATACCGCTCCCATAGGTATAGGATTTGAGTTTGATACAAGTGGAGGTCATGTTTTTCAAATTAATGTTACTAACAGCAGGGGGATATCAGAGACTGACTTCATTCCATACACCAGCAGTAGATGGGAGGATGGTTCATACAGATTAGGTTTTACGATATCAAGATTATTTAGTCTATAGTATGCTCAGATATATTATCATATCGATTATCGGCCTATCAAGTCTCATACTGGGATCAGATAGTACGCCCAAGGAATCCATCTCTCCAGAAGACTCGGTCTCAAGTGTATTAATGGCATTAGGTGAAGACTTCAGTGATAGTGAACCAATGATTAAGGAGGCTATTAGTGCTGAGATAGGGGAGGACTTAGTTAGGAATGGTTTTTCTAAACGTAAGGGACTAAAGACGGCGAGAAGACAGAGTAAACATTTTGTCTGTACTTCGTGTCATAATCTCGAAAGAGAAGATCCTGATCTGAGTAAAGCGGATCCAGATGCTCGCTTAGATTATGTAATTGAAAAAGGTATTCCGTTTTTACAAGCTACCACACTATATGGAGTAGTAAATCGAACTTCATTCTACAATGGAGATTATGATAAGAAGTATGGAGAATTAGTAGAACCCGCAAGAAATGATATTAGAGAGGCTATTCAGCTATGTGCTCAAGAATGTGCACAAGGGCGGAAGCTTAAGGACTGGGAACGGGAGTCTATATTAGCTTATTTATGGACTATAGAGTTAAAGATGTCCGATTTAAGGTTATCCGATTTAGAGATACAATCTATAGAATCTGCCATGACTAATGAAGTACTTAAAACAGAGGGCATTAAATTACTCAAGCGTAAGTATTTGCAAGGTTCTCCTGCCACCTTCTTAGCACCTCCCGAGGACAGGAAAATAGGAACAGGCTACTCAGGTGATGTTGATAATGGGAAGAAGGTATATGATAGTAGTTGCCTGCATTGTCATTATCAAAAGCGTTATTCATTTTTGCATCTTGATGACAAAGCTATGAGTTTCAAATACCTCAATAATGGGGCAGAGACTTATAACCGTCACTCTATATATCAAGTTACTCGGTATGGTACTTACTCTAAATATGGTAAGAAATCATATATGCCTAATTACACTAAGGAGAAGCTGAGCAACCAGCAATTAGCAGATCTCAGAGAATATATCAAGTACAGAGCACTTCAATAATAATTGAGTTAATAATAGTGTACTATAAGTATGCTGTTATACCAATTAGAAAGAGATTTAAACTTGAATCATCACTACCCATTGGCACAGAAGGCCCTTATAGACCAGAAGGTCCGGATGTTCCAATACCCGTTAATAAGGATAGTATGCTATATTGAAAACAGATCCGATTACAATATAGTCTTTCCGTTGATCTATTCCGATATCACCGAGGATCATAGGGCCATAGTCGATATCTACTCCTAAGCCAAGATGTGATTTTTATCAAAATTCAAGGCTCTCTCTTGAATCTGTATTGCACATGTGATACACCTATTTAGTGCACCATCTCCTTTGAATAAGGCCATAACCTTGTCACCTACAAACTTATCTACGCCACCGCCAGTAGCAATAATTATTTCATTTTGGAATCCCAACCATTTATTGAGTATGACTACCACAACAGCAGGAGATCGATCCTGAGCATAGTTCGTAAATCCACAAATATCATAAAACATTGCGGTCGCTTCTACTTTTTGAGATTTATTTATTCCTTCGGTTACCTTTTCTGAGATATGGTGACCCACAGATTTTTTTTGGTGATTTCCTTGCTCTATGCCGATCACCATCTTATGAAATGCTTGACTTAAGACGCCGAATTCACCAGATCTATCTTTTTAAGCCTTTTAGATAGGTTTGCACCCTCTACAGATTGAAATGTTCCAATTAGCGGTTGCATAGGTGCCCTTATTATATGATCCGGGATACCTTCTGAGAATATGGTTATGAGTAAGGCGTCTAAGGCCAACCAAGCTAATACTCTGAAGAGCTTTGATATTAGATCGAGAGCGACTGATTTTTGTGTAGAGTTGATCAGATAGGTACTGGCTCGTTTATCTAACGGACCCATCGATATGAAGTAGTTCTTATGTTCTATTAAGCCTATGGAGTCTTTACCAATTTCGCTCAGGACATATGATTCTATTTCTTCTTCGGCTGATATATCATTATCTCATGAGGCATTTATATACCCATCATTAAGAATGTGTTTATCAGACTTTTTTGAAAGCTGTAAATCTTCTGCTTCATAGTCAGTTATCATAACCCCAAGAGTTAGTGTTCCAATTATCTCATAATCTATTGAGATTGGTACGCTTACCACCTTATAAATGTTAGGTTCAATATGCCATATGATAGGATAATCAAATTCGATATCGGGTATTTCTCCGAATATGGCATGTTCTCTTCCGTCCCAAGTTTCAAAATTATGTGATTGGATACCTTCTGGATAGGAACTGAGCAGTTTATTGTCAGTATTTGTGACAGTTATAAGATCGACTATGAACATATCAAGGAACTCTTCAACTATTTGAGCTACTGACACGACATCATTTAGACTTACATTCGCTTTGAAAGCTGGATTCTGGTCTACTAACAAGGCGCTTTCAACTAATCTATCTTATATCAGTCCTTGGTATTGGACGATGGTCTTTTGTTATTCTACAAAGTTGGTAAGCACATCAGATTTTACTTGCATTCTGATATTCTGTATGAATATACAGAATGTGATACTTCGGTATAGAGGCATAGATAGTGCTACAAGTAATGATATTTTATTACGGATGCTCATTGAGCAGTGTCATCGCTACTCATAGTATCTGTGTAGTATGAAGCCATTAGTTGGTAGGTAGAGTAGTTTATACTCGCAGTAGATTTATCTGGGTTAATGATAAAATCCTTAATAGTAATGTGACCTCCTTTCAGACTTATTATTTGATCTGAAATCTCAATACCTGGATTAAAGAATTGAAGTGTATAATTACCATCAGGAACATTCACTTTTTCATAGTTTCCGTATTTGCTGACATCAGAAAAATATGGCGTTCCGACACATAGGATATATGCCCATATCTGAGGAGGTATATCACAGATAACTTTGAAAAGGTCAGGTTTTTTAAAAGTCTTTTTACCACAACATTTGGTTTTTTGTGACCGATGTTAAGTCTCTTCCCTTTGCTTAGACTGAACCCATTGTGAAAAAACTCATTTTCATCGGTGAAACTGACACTTGATCCTGCGGTAACGGCTAATACATATGCTCCAAAACTCGTATCACGCTGTACAAGAGTTCCATGTTTCAACTACAGCAATTATCTTAATTAG
>CACLQQ010000117.1 GCA_902609095.1 uncultured Bacteroidota bacterium
ATTCAAAAAACAAAAATATTACCATTGTATTAGAATCGCTTGTTAAGTTTAGTAGAGATATTTTAAATGCAATTATTTCTAATCAGAGTTCCATCATTTGTTCAATCCTCTATGTCCTCCTTTATATGGTTTCATGATAGTGGTAGGCCTTTACTTACCTTTGATGATGGTCCTCATCCAGAAACTACGCCATGGATTTTAGAGTATTTAGATAGCCGAGAGATAAAAGCTATGTTTTTTGTATAGGGGTGAATGTTGAGCTGTATCCTAACCTTTTTGATGAGATTATTGATAGAGGTCATATGGTGGGAAACCATGGATACGAGCACTTATCTGGTTGGAAACTATCAGTTGATCGGTATAAAAGAAATGTCGAGAGAGGTGCGGAGATATCTGGGTCCAACATTTTTAGACCACCATATGGACAGATTGGATATCGTCAGTATCAGTCCATTAAAGAAATGCATCAGGTGATGATGTGGTCAGTTATGCTGGGAGACTTTGTTGAAGATAAAGAAGTTGAACAGAGAATGCGCAAAGTAAATAACAGTTTGAGCTCAGCAGATATAATCGTCTTACATGACAACCTTAGGCATTTTCAGACTATGAGAGAGATGTTCTACAAATTGGAAGTTTAATGAATCATCTGACTTATGAAAGAATAATATAATGTTTTAAGGATCTTAAGAGATTCAGAGCCTCTTTTTTAATAATTACTCTTTCTCCATATATCATGAATTTACTTTCATCAATAAAAAGCATACGTTCATATAGTACTTTATGCCACAGAGATACCTTGTATTGCATAGTACTATGTGCTTAATTATGTTTGTTGTGTAATTATCAAATGATATAATATGACAAATGAGAATACAAAGGCACAAATGCGAAAAGGAATATTGGAGCTATGTGTCTTATCTATCATACAGCAAGAAGAGGCTTATCCTTCTGATATTATACATAAGCTTAAGGCTGCCAAATTAATAGTAGTTGAAGGAACCCTTTATCCACTATTATCAAGATTGAAAAATGCAGAACTGTTAAATTATGAATGGAAAGAGTCCACCAGTGGGCCACCAAGGAAGTATTACAGCCTGACCGAGGAGGGGACGACTACCTTTTTAGAAGGTTTAAGGTCAACTTGGAAAGAGTTGAATACTGCCGTAACTAAGGCAACTAAGAAAACAAGAGCTACCACGACTAAAACAACCAAAGAAGAAAGCGAGTGATCTGCTTTGCAGAATTTGCTTAACCATATAATTGAATCAAGATGAACAAAATATTCAATATCAATTTAGGAGGTTATCCTTTCACTATAGATGATAATGCCTTCTATGCGCTTGATCAATATCTTAACACCATAAAAAAGCACTTCTCACAATCAGAAGGTTATGAGGATATAATTGCTGATATCGAAGCAAGAATTGCTGAGTTGTTTAATCAAGAGCTTAAAGGTCAGCCTATAGTTGGCATGAGAGAGGTGGAGTGGGTGATAGCCATAAATGGGTACGCCTCAGGAGTTTGGCGCTGCTGAAGACATCACTGAAGAACCAGTTAAGGCTAAGAAAAAGAGCAAGTATAGCAGGAGTGGGTACAGGACTGGTAAAAGGCCCTTCAGAAATCCTGATGAAAAAATTGTTGCTGGTGTTTCTTCCGGACTTTCAGCATATTTCGGATTAAATGAACCTCTTTGGGTAAGGATAGCATTTGTTCTCGGCTTATTCGGAGGAGGAGTTGCTGTAACACTCTATCTCATGCTCTGGGCTGTCTTGCCTGATAAGACCTCAGGTGATAAGCTTACCATGAAAGGAGAGAATATAAATGTCTCTAAGATCGCCACGAAGGTTGAGGAGGAATTAAATAATCTATCTTAGACGATTAATGAAGTCACTCGTGAGTTCAAGGCAAAAAAAAAGAGTAGGAACCTCATTCTAAATCAGCTAAGTCTTTTGCTCTATAATGTCTTAATAGGAATAGGGGTAATTATAAGAGCAGGGATTCAACTTCTCAAAAGACTGTTCCTACCAATTATAAAAATTGCAGTGATCATCGTGATTGCTGCTTTTCTAATTTCATGGTTTCCATTAACTGGAGCGAGCTATTTTGTAACACCAATTATCCCATACTTTTCACCTGATCCATTAGTTAGTGGTTATATAGGGTACTACTCAGGAATCGTTGCTTTTGGCCTTGTATCCTTAGTCATGCTTATTTGGCTATTATTCAAAGTAATATGGGGTTATGAAATTGGGTATAGAACTCGACGATTTATCCTTGCCGCTTGGATGGTGAGCTTTGTTTTGTTTGATTGAACGGTTTTGTTTACTATTAAAAACCATGTTCATGAAGAACATAATACCGAATTGGTATATGATCAAGAGATTAACCTTTCAGAGCCTGTATTAATTAACATGTCGTCGAGCTATAATCTTGCATACCAGAATCATGATAGAACACTATTTGATATAGACGATCTTTTCATAAGCCGTAAGGAAGTATATCTACGCAGAGTGAACTATAACATACATCCTGCAGACTCAACACATATGACTGTTAGAAGATCGGCTCATTTATTTGGGTAAAGCCCACGCTCGGCACAAGTCAATCTCAATAGAGTGAACCATAATATCAGATTAATAGGAAATGAAATAGCTATATCTGATTATGTCAAGCTTAAAAGAGGTGATCGGTATAGATTACAATCTTATAATTATCGCATTGACATACCTGTAGGTACAGAGGTGATCGCGATATGATTCCTCATGGGTCGATCAAAAAAGGAAGTAAGAGAGAGGCCCCGGCAATTTATACCATTACAGATGATGGTTTAGTGCCCAAACAAATAATTGGAGAAAATCTTTAAGCCACCATTTCTTCCTGTACCAAGATTTCTTTACCCATGTAGACTAATAAATCACCGTCTTCTATGGCGGGCTCGTTATTAGTTGCTAAGATTGGGGTAATGTTATCTGTCCCTTTTTTAATGAATAGAGGAATACTCTTAGGGTTAGTTTTGAGTGTCTTGATAATTTCTAAGAATGAGTCTGCTTCGTTAAGTGTATATTCATGAATGGCGGCATAATCTCTGGCAACTTCACTATAGTTTATATAGTCATCCTGTGCAGAAAACAAAACAGTACTGTCTATTGATTCTTGATTATTTAATTCATCTGCTGAGATTAACCTATAGGCTCCATGTTCTCCAAAATTTTTCTTTAAGTTATTAACGGCATGCTGATTTACTTCAGCACTACCCGTCATTGCCATGAGCACACCTACATCATTGAGGTCTAGGTTATTAGTTAAATCATCTTTGTACACATTTGCATTGATAGCATTAAGTCCCATTGCTTCAGCACGATTAGTATTATTCTTGTTGCTATCGACAAGCACTACATTCAGTCCACAATTTTGGAGATATTCGGCAATAAGTCGTGATGGCTTAGTAGCCCCAATAATGAGCATGCCATTGCTGGTTTCAAGAGTTACTCCCAACATTTTAGCCACGATCTTTGCTGTTGTAGCATTCAGTAATACGGTTCCTAATACCACCATGAAAACAAGCGGTGTTATATAATTAGCTTGAGGGAAGCCTTCAGATGCTAATTTCAAACCAAATAGTGAGGCAATACCTGCAGCAACGATTCCTCTTGGCCCCATCCAACTAATAAATAGTTTTTCTTTAGTTGTAAGAGTGGATTTAGTAGTACTCAAGAATACAGACAATGGTCTGACCAGTAATATTATTAATGCGAATAATGACAGCGGTCTCCAGTGCTGGAGTAATTGTAAATCTTCAATGTTTATGTTTGCTGAAAGTAATATGAAGAGCACTGATATAAGTAATATACTCAGGGATTCTTTGAAATAGGTGATCTCATCAATATGTTTCACATCAATATTTCCTAATATCATTCCTGCTACAACTACAGTTAATAATCCACTGTCATGTACCACTTCGCTTGATAATATAAATAAGAATAAGACGAATGCTAAAGAAAAAATGGTCA
>CACLQQ010000118.1 GCA_902609095.1 uncultured Bacteroidota bacterium
AAAGAGTATGAAGACTACTACAACAAGTTGGTTAAGTTTGATCAGGTTGATATGGATTTTTACCATTCATTCTTTGAATTCTTGATTGATAAAGATTATCGGACCAACACCATAGGCAAATACATATCAAGGTTAAAGTCTACTCTAAACATTGCCCTGGATGAAGGGGTGAATAATTATCGAGTATTCCAGAATAAGAGTTTCGCAGTACCAAAAGTTAAAGTAGATACTATAGCCCTAAATGACTATGACATGGAGCGATTAGAGAACATGAAGTTTCCTAAACGGCCACGCTATCAAAAGGCTCTCGATACATTCCTTACAGGCTGCTATACTTTGTTGAGAGTGTCCGATTATGGCAAAATAGATGCTACATCCAGAACCACCATAAACGATCAACAGGGGCGAGAAATAGAATGTCTCAAATTGATTGATCAGAAAACCAAAAAAGAAAACTTAGTACCCATACAGCCCAAACTTCAAAGACTGCTCAAGAAATACCGGTATAAAATGCCAAGAATGGCAGACTCAAAAGTAAACGAGTATATCAAAGAGATTGCCGAAGAAGCCAAACTAACTGAATTAGTACCTATTACGGACCACGACAAAGAGATCATTAAAAAGATTCCTAAGTATAGGCTCATTACAACCCATACAGCAAGGCTTACAGGGGCTACCCAATACTTCTATAATGGTATGAGTCCAAAGTTCATTCAGAGGCTCCTAAACCATGCTAAACTAGAAACCACAGAAAATTATATCAAACTGGACGACTCAGAGATGATCAAACGAATCGTACAAATGGGAATATTCCAGAAGCCAGAGAGCAAAGTCGTCAATCTTAAGTAATGACCGTAGCAAGGAGAAAAGAAGTGCATATGTTTCTTAGCTCAAAAGAAGGGCTATTAGATGAAACTAAGGAACATCTTGACTACAAGGAACTTACTGATCTAATGACCTATAATGATCTTCTTATTAATGTCTTTGGATTAATTGAAGATGGATATGGAGAAATGATTGTTTTGGATTCTATGAGAAGATATTCAGATAAATGGTCCACTAAATCGATTAGACAATTCAAAGGTGATCTTTATGGATTGCAAAATCAATTTGAACTAAACAGAGTGGAAGGAAGAACGACGTTTTCACTGGATTGGGTTTTAGATGAACTAAAGAAAAACCAAGAAGGCACAACCCATGAGGAAGAATTTACAGTACCAAAAGAGAAAGTTGATATTGAATCAGAAGTTGAGTACCCCAGCCAAAAAATTGGTCCAAAAGAACGAATTGCTGTCTTGAACTATCTTGGAGTAATAGATTTAATTAACAATAAATATCAAGATCTTGGCAATGGCGGCAATGCAAATAGAATTGCTCAAACTTTGCAAGATTTGGGGATTGGCAAAAGAGCTACTATTCAACCATACATAAGGGATATAATACTCGAAACAACAGAAAGATTTAACCCAGAACAAGAACCGTTAAAGACTTAATTGCAAGTTAACCTTAAGCTATTTGGTCTAACAATATAAAATTATGTTAGGACATAATTCAAACATAAAATCTATTGGTCTCAAAATTAAAAATGAGACAAATGGAGATTCATATCAAACTTCCCACAAGAACCAAGGAGCAATAAATTAAAGAAATATCTAACGCAATTCTATCTTGTATTGAGGTTTTTCTGGATGAAGGCCAAAAACCAACGCCAGAGGTTGAATTCATCACTGGAAAGTATGTTGAAAGGATTCTTAATATCACCCAACAGACGCGGTATCAATGGGATGCCAAGGGGATTTTGCAGCCCTATAAGATAGGAAGTCGCAGACGCTACAACAGGGACGAAGTATATGGCTCATTAAGAGCCTTGGATACTCAAAATGTTTAGTTGTGAACGGTATTCAAACTACTATTTATAAGCGCACTGCCCCGAATCACTATGAGTCCATTAACAATACTGCAGTTATTGGCAATCGCATTAAAATACTCCAAACTAGGGTGCGTCTCCCCAGAGGGTTTGCACTATACACCATGTTGGCTGTAGTTTTCTTTATTCTATTATAGTTCTTTATCAGTTAACTCCCTTGAATATATTCTAATTTTAGATAGTGGCCGTTCTACAATTAAAAAGCTAATGCTTTGTCGCTTATTACTGGTGATGGAGGCGGTTATGTTGATCTCCCAGAGTTTTATTTTAATATCAGTACAGTTCATAATTATAATGTAAAAGGTAAATTTAGTCTTAAATATTCATACGAAAGTAATAGTCAAGAGAACTGTTATTATACAAAAAAAGATACTCGAGATAGAATAATTCTCTATACTGATAATCATTTCTATCCCAGTGAATTTGTACTAATATTTAACTTAAGATGTTCGGTTGATTTTCTTAAAGAAGAAGCGTGAAGAATATACATGGACTTTAGTGGGAAGTTTTTTCTGGGAAATTGCTTTATACCAGTATTGCAAAATGGGATAAATGAAATTCTGGTTCATACTAACGGGAAAGTTAAACGGGTTGCTCTTGGCTCTTTTAAGGATAATAGGAAGTTATATATAATAAAATAGCAATTGATTAAACATTATTTTTGAAGAAGGAGGATTCTCTCTCATTTTAAATAAGTGTCGTTTCTACATCTTTTGTGGGAGCAACACAAATTTAAGTTTTAAAGTTGTATTGCACGGAATGTATGAGAACTTAAGCAGTTACATAGTATGATTTATATTGGGGCACATATACCTAAGACAGGTGGTTCATCTATAGCTTTTAATTTAAAAGAGCATTTGGGGGGTAGATTTTATCCATACGGCAATCATGCCAATAGAAGAAGATTTTTTGCAGAAGAGGACTTATTCACAAGCTACATTAATAAGCAACATCAAAAATTAGTTTCTATCTCAGGGCATGGTGTTGACGAAACCTTGATAAAATTATTACGTCACACAGAAATTTCATTATTTACAGCATTTAGAGACCCATATGAACATTCTATATCTAAGTACTATCATCGTTTAAAGCGTAAGAATAAGCTTGGGATTCCATTTGAACAATGTGATTTTTATCTATCCGAAACCCCAAATCCAGTTTCAACGCAACTAGTGAACAGTTTTCCTTCATTAGCGGGAGTTATTGATCAGCCTTTACAACATAGAGTGGTAAATGTCCTTCGGCACTTTAGGTTTTTGATGTGTACAGAGCGTTTGAATGAACAGTCTGAACTACTATTTAATGCCATTGGAATACCAGGGATGACTGAAAAAAAACGAGTTAATAATGAAAAGTCGGGAGTTATCTGGAGTAGAGAGGAAACGTATGAAAATAACTCAGTAGATCTTTATGTCTATAATTTAATAAGAGCAGAGAGCATACCTAAATTAAAGTCAGGTATATTTTTAAACCCATTCGGATATGATGCAGAAAATTCAAGACTAATATTTGAACAGATGAAACAATCTGTCAGACGTGAAGAACTTGAGGAATTATTTTATACAAAGTTTATTGAGTGGCTAGATAACAATAATTCATTCCCTGCAGCAAAATTACTCGTTACTAATTCTGATAAATACAAAGGTTCAAAGCTTGCCGAACTGATACATAGTTTCGAGATAAAAAAAGATTTAAGGCCAGTGGAGGTATCTGTACAACATTTAAGACTGGGTGAGGTCTATGCATATCTTGGGCAGTTTGATAAATCAATCGAATACTTTGAAAAATCACTTGAAGAAAATCCCGATAACCAACGAGCAAAACGACTATTAGTAAAATATAAAGAACCAAATAAGTCAAGAGAGCCTTCGTAGAATTGAAATTAATATTTACTTATTAATAGAGGAATATATTATGTTGCATAGTCAAAAGATCGAATTGAATTTAAAGTGATGGTCATTAAAATGTAGTTTACTTATAGCAGCTTGTCGGACTTATTCTGAATCCTAAGTTAAATTTACTTT
>CACLQQ010000119.1 GCA_902609095.1 uncultured Bacteroidota bacterium
GGAACAATTAAAAACTGCAATAGAGAAATAATTTCCGATAGCATTCAAATTGTATATAGCACAGAGCTAAGTCAGGATATGTTGGAAATAATTCAAGGGGATTTCACTATCAACTTAGATGCATGTTTCTCTTCCGAATTTATATTTATCAGTGCCTTAAAAGAAGGAATTGTTCAAGGCAGTGCTGAGATTGAAGTTGTAGATGGTCAATCTGAGTACTCCATTGATCTTATCCTCTGCGATACTGCTTCTAATTTTGGGATATTAGTGCTGGACGATCAAGTATATGGTGATGTAATAGCTCGACAAAATCCCGAAGAGACATTAATCATTGCAGGAGATAAGACTGAGCCTCAGATAGTGTTAGCATTTGATGGATTCGGTGTAGGACGTTTTGATGCAAGGCTTATTGATAATCGAGCAAATTTCTGTGATGGAACGGTTGAAATAACTAAATATGGGGAGATAGAAGATGTAATAACCGGAACCTACATCTCTAACTCAGATAATACTTCGGGTACCTGTGCGTACAGAACTGGAAGTTTTACTGCCGTAAGAGAAAAGTAATATAGACATAGAGCTATCTAAGCGTGGACGATAAGAAAATCATAACAGGTTGTAAAAAGTGTGAGCCCCGATATCAGCGGATGCTCCTAAATAAGTACGCTCCTATGTTAATGGCAGTTGCTATGAGGTATATGAAAAAAGAAGCTGCTGCAAAAGATATCCTACAGGAAAGTTGGATAAAAATATTCAAAGCGATAGATCGCTATGAGGATCACCAAAAGCTGCAGTCCTGGCTCAAAAAGATCGTGATTAATACAGCACTATCCGCCCTAAGAACTAAAAAAGCTACCATTATAAGTCTCGAGCCGAATCAGACGTTCGGATTAACCAATAGAGACGAGATAGAAAGTAAACTAAATATGAAAGATCTCATGAAAGTCATCAGTGAAATACCGTCTCCGGGTCGAGAAGTATTCATGATGAATATAATAGATGGCATGAGTCATAAAGAAATAGGAGTGCATATGGGGATAACAGAAAGTACCAGTCGGGTACATCTCACAAATGCGCGCAAATACTTAAGAAAACTTTTTTCTGAGTCTAAAGAATTGAAGTCATGGATTGGGAACGTATAAAAGAACGCTTGTCTCAACATCTCGAAAGCGAAACTCATCCAATAGATACGGATGCGCTATGGGGTGCTATTGAGCCACATATACCTAAGAAAAAACAAAAATATAGACTCTGGTTTTTCTTGATACCTGGTATATTGTTATTAGTAAGCGGGGCATTTTATTTGGGTTTCACGATGGCGTCATACAGTGATAAGCCAGTAAATAAGAGCGATCTCGTAGAACAAGTGGCTACACCTTTAGAATCAAGTAATCAAAACTTAACTGTAAGAACTCGAAACATAGAAGATCAGGAAATTACGAATAAAACAAATAGTGACACTGGTGAAAACTCTTTAGGCCAAACTACTGAAAACGAATCACCACCTATAAGTAAGCAATCTATACATAAGCATAAAGAGGCCAGTAAAACAATTACGAATAATCAAAAGCAAAACATTGCTATAATTAGTTCCCCTTCCAATATTAATCAAAAAGCTGATGATCATAGTCATCTAAACGATGCATCGGTCGTTGACAATAGCTTCCACGCTACATTAGACAACAAGTATCTTGAAAAATCAGTATCAACTATATCGACAACTAATCTTAATCGTCGAATAAAATTGATCATTTTAGGTCGGAAAATACAGCCATTTACAATTGATCAGCACCAGTTGCCAGATCCCCCTAAAAATGCTTGGCTTAAGTCCACTCTTTTCGCCAAAAAAAGAGGTGTACAAGTATATGCTGAACTCTATGGAGGCTTTGCCATATTATCAGGAACATTGGGTTTAGGCGATCTAGAATTATCAGAAGATTGGAATAATCGTCAAGCAGCAGAGTCGAAACTAATTTCTCTCTCAGGAGGATTCAAGTTTGGCATAAACCTCAATCGTCACTGGAGTATACAAAGTGGACTTATGGGTACCCAGCTTTATAAGCGATCGAGATCATCACTGCAGTTCACTAGGGAGATCATGCTCGATGATGCTGTTATACAAGAACTATTCACCCCTACTGGCATCCAACAAATCAGAGGCAGTATAGCAGTAGTAGAGTCCGTATCACAGCAAGTGAATCGAATCAATAAGTATCACCAGCTCTTGTTGCCTGTGTCAGTATTATATCGCAATAGAATAGCAGGATTGTTCTATGACATGGAGCTTGGTGGTGCAACCAGTTTAACAAATGGCTACAGTGGTTATATCCATCCAAATAATGAGACCGAATACTCCATATCTGATGACATCGAGAATAGGTTCAATGACGGATCGAATCAATATATCTTATCAGGTATTGGCTTAGCATATCCATTAAGCAATAGTCTCGAACTGAATGGCCGTATGAGCTATTACTACCACCTGAATAAGCTTAATAACGCATCTTACGGTATAGATGAGTCGCTATCATTCCTTCAACTCCAAATTGGACTTAGACACCATTTTTAATCACTGAGCATGAACAAATCGATATTGAAAATTCTATTCTTAGGACTACTGTTCCATATCTCAGGATCAATTTCCGCTATGGATGGAGAGACTATAGTATTCAGAACTACTCAAATAGATGCTCATACTGGCGATCAGATCTGTATACCAGTAGAAGTAGAGAATTTCAAGGACATTGTTTCTCTTCAATTTGGAGTAGCCTTTAATCCCGAGTTGCTATTTTATCAAGTGAGTTATGGTGCTGGATTACCAGATATCAGGTATGGTGAAACAAGAGCCAGCCAAGGGGAGTTACGGATGCTCTGGTTCGATTCCGCTCTGAGCCCAGCCAACTTAGATGATGGTACCACGCTTATAGAGATATGCTTCGAAGTAATTGGATACAATAATGAGAGTACAACAATAGAAATCAAAGCCTTAGATATGCTCGAGGTGGAGATTATCAATATAAATGATGAGCTTGTTCCGTATAAAGTAGAATCAGGGAGTATAGATATTTTCAATTTTTTAGATTGCTTCATGCTACCTTATTGTAAAGAAGGTCTACGATTAGATTATGTAGAAAATATAGAGATTACTCCAGGGATCTTAGTAGAAGATTATGACTATATGCTCGGTTGTTTCAATATAACTGAGGATGACATACGCATATTAGATTTAACCGATCCTGACGCAGTACCACAGCGAACAATTACAGTAAATTGTTCTAATCTCCAAAAAAAGATAGATATAGCCATATTGCAAGTTAATAATGGGCAATTTCCCCTTACTCTCTGTACAACTGAACTACAGTTCAATATTATAGCAGCTGACGAGTCATGTATTCAAACTAAATTATCTTGCTATAACCCTGCAGCTTGCAGAGATATCACTATAAATCTGGATAGTACTCGAACTTTTATTGCTTACCAAGACTTAGTGGACATAGACGATATTGAGAGCTGTGCACTAAGTTTTAATACGTATACTTCGATTACTCAAGATGCAACGGAGCTTAGCACCGGCTTTACACTGAGTTGCAATGAGTATGGTCCAAAGTTGCCTATTATCATTTTTGCTTTGAAAGAATTCAGCGATGGCAGCATCGTAAATTTGGAGATGTGTACCAGCGTGATCACTATGGAAAATATCAATCAAGTTTGCTTAGAATATGATATTCCTCGCGCGGATCCTTCCCTATCACAATTTTGAATGACATAGGAGGTATCTATCTAAATCTGGCCCTCTTACTCAATGAAACAAATGTTAACATGGTTCGTAGGTCAGTGTACGAAGCCAAAGTAGAGAGGCTCTTGGATATTCCTAACTTTATAAGTATAGCTGATAATGATTTACAAGCTGT
>CACLQQ010000120.1 GCA_902609095.1 uncultured Bacteroidota bacterium
CGTGGTGATACGGTAAAATTAAAATCTCTCTTAGATTACACGATAACACATCATTATCCCTATATAAAAGACTTAAATAAGAACGGCTATATACAACTGCTTAAAGAAGTCACTGATCGGACTCTTGCACTAATGGTCGAATGGCAGCGAGTAGGATTCGTTCATGGAGTAATGAATACCGATAACATGTCTATCCTTGGAGAAACTATCGACTATGGCCCATATGGCTGGGTCGATAATTATGATCCCACCTGGACTCCTAACACTACTGACAATGCTACCAAACGCTACCGTTTTGTGAATCAGCCTTATATAGCTCAGTGGAATCTCGCACAATTAGCGAATGCAATTTATCCACTCATTGAGGAATCAGAACCACTTATTGAGATTCTCAACCAATATAAGCTAAGCTATCAGGAACAGTATCTTGAAATGATGGCATCTAAGTTAGGCTTAGAAGCATCTCAGATCGATGAAAGCTATTTAGCAGAATTGGATCAAACTATGAGATCCACTTATATTGACATGACTATATTTTTCAGAGAGTTATCTAAAGTGTCCAAAGATGAAAATCCAGCCAGAGCAAAGAGGCTTATAAGCTCTGCATATTACGGGTCAATTACCCAAGATCAGACAGAAAGATGGACCAATTGGTTCGAGAAATATCTCTATAAACTGAATGAATGCAATACTACTGATAATCGGAGAGCAGAACTAATGAATAGGGTAAATCCTAAATATGTATTGCGTAACTATATGACTCAAATGGCTATCGATAAAGCTGAGAAAGGAAACTATAGTCTGATTTATGAGCTTCATAAAATTCTACAGAATCCATACAATGAACAAGAGGACTACGATCAATGGTATAAAAAAAGACCAGATTGGGCTAAGAATAAAGTTGGCTGTAGTGCCTTATCTTGTAGTTCTTAAAATCCGAAAAATAAGACCGTAAATATGAAGTATTGGAAACCCCTTTATCCTTGTATTCTTGGATGGATATTACTCATGTTTACTCAATCATTCTTTCACATATCAATGATTAATGGTTTAGTCCAATTAATCCTCTTTGGGCTTGTAGTACTCTACCCCATATGGAAAACTCAAACCCTATCCTATGTAGACATTGGATGGCCTTGGGGCTTAGTATGTATTGGAATCGTAACAATATTGATGAGTTAAAAGTATCCATGGAGAGTATGGATAATCGGCGGAGCCTATATATTCATGGGCATGCGAATGGGCCTTGGAGCAATTATGCTATGGTAAAAAGGAATATTACAAAAAGAACAACCACGTTATAGATATCAAAGGATGAGGTGGGAACGCAAAGGGAAAACGAACACTCAATTAGCTATGCAAGTTGATGCATTGTCTCAAGGTCTGGCTAATGCCTCATTTTTGGCTTTCCCAGCAATTATCATCGGTTCAAATACAAGCTCAAGCTTTACTGCCCTCGAAATATTCGGAATGATTCTATGGTTAGCATCTTTCTTATTTGAGTCCATTGCTGACAATTAAAAGTTGGCTTTTCTTAAAAAAATTAAAAGAGAAAATGAACGAAATAAAGTCTGTGAAATAGGATTATGGAGCTATAGCAGACATCCTAATTATTTTGGGGAATGGATGGTATGGAACTCCCTCGTGATTATGGCGATACCTTCATGGTTAGAATTACGTAGGAGCGAACCGATGATCTTTTGGATTCTACTCGCCATGGGCCTACTATTCGTCCCATATATTATGTATAGTTCATTAGTCCATCTCACTGGTGCCAAGCCAGCAGAATATTATTCGCTTCAAAAAAGGCCAGAATATAAACGTTATACCGAACGAGTGAATATGTTTTTCCCTGGAGCGCCTAAAAGGCAGTAGTACTGATACTTCCTATATTATTAGAGAATGATTACTTCAAGTAATTCTAAGAAACGCTTGTACTTAACGGGATTTATAAATAGACAACACATGAATCTCTTAAAGGTAAAATCGAAAAAATTAGTCAATACTTTATTACTGCTCATAGTTTTCTGTCTAAGTTATATCTATGGCCAAGAAAGTGCTAAAGCAATCCTCGACAAAAGCATCAATTATCACGACCCGAAAGGCTTATTAGCTAAAGAGAAGGCAGTGGTTCACTTCACAGAAACTCGTCCTAATGGCAGTGACCGAAAAACAGTTATCAAGCTACATCCGGCAAAAGAGGCTTTTGAGATGAAAAGAACTGTTGATAATAATCGCATAATAACAACTCTGAAGAAAGGTCTATATAGTCATACATTTAATAGCCAACTACCATCTCAAGAGCAAATCGAAAAGTATAGGCTGACGGATAAGCGATCTGATATGATGAGAACCTATTATCACTATCTGTGGTACATGCCTATGAAGTTGAAAGATCCAGGTACCATTATTCACGAAAATGTGAAACGAGTTGATTTCTTCGGGAAGGAATCTTTACAAATGAAGGTCACTTATGAGTCTGCAGTAGGTGAAGACATCTGGTATTTTTACTTCAGCCCTAACAGCTATGCACTGATTGGATATCGCTTCTACCACGATGAATCAGCCAATGATGGAGAATACATCCTATTTGAAGGAGAAGTCACTTACAAATCAGTCAGAATTCCTAAAAGTAGAACTTGGTATACTCATAAAGAAGATAAACTCTTGGGTACAGATATTTTAGATCGCTTAGTTAATAAGTAATCAGAATTTCCAGTTTAAACTTCCCTTAAACCATCTGCCGGGCATAGCTGCACCCAAAATATTTTGATATTCCGTATCCGTCAAGTTGAGCATCTGTGCTGATAAATCTAAATGTTCATTGAGTTTATAAACAATTGATGCGTTCATCAAGAAGTAATCTTCCGACAACTCTGAACCTATTGCTTTTGCTACCCTACCATTGCGATTTTTGAATAACCCTGTTAAGTGAATATTTATTTTCTTGGACTTAAGGCTCAATCGATTGGTACTAAGCATTTTGGCCGAATTGGCGAGGTAGACAGAGATAATATCTTCACTACTACCTTGATCAATAATGCTCAAAGAATTAGATAATACAAATTGGTTATTATCTCCAATTGGAAGGTTAAGATTTGACTCTAATTCTATTCCAGAAGTTTGTACATCTGCAATATTAGAGGCAAAAAAATAGTCTGCACCGGACTGAAGGCTACCTATTTCACTGACAACACCGATGCTTGACTCATTAGTGGATATATAGTCTATTAGATCATCAGACCATCTACTATAAACCGTACCACTTAGGGTCCAATTGGCTGATAATCTAAAATCTAAACCTAACTCAGCCGACCAACTTCGTTCTGCCAACAGATCTGGATTACCCAAACTTCTGCCTGGAGTTAAATCAACCAGGTTGTTAGATACAAAGCGTTCAGTATAATCGGCCGCCCTAACCGATCTACCTGCAGACCCTCTTAAGGTAAGTTGAGGCAGATTATAAGACACATTAATACTTGGCAATAGCTCTCCTCCATAATTAGAGTCATAATCATATCTCAAATTGGGAATAACGTAGAGATTCCCTTTCTCATAGAGATATGATGCATATAGACCTATGTGATGATCACTATGATCTCCTCGATCATTGCTTTCGATAGAACGCCTATCAAGCTGAATACCCGATTTAATCGCTGAGCTATTCCCGATCCCACGATAATCTGTGATCATCACATTGGTATACTGTGTTATATGATTATTAGTTGAAGGAAAGTCAATAGAAAACACAAACTCATCAGTATTGTATT
>CACLQQ010000121.1 GCA_902609095.1 uncultured Bacteroidota bacterium
TCCCTACAGATGGTGGTAAGACGATTCGAGAGCATTTTGGATTAGCCAGCACACATGATGGCAATTATAGTGTAGCTCACATGATTGCTCCAACACAGTGGTCTGAACCTCCTCAGACTCCATCTTTTGATGAGATCACATTCATATTCAGAGGGCAAAAGAAGATTCTTATACAAGGTACAGATGAGGTCATACTCGGACCAGGAGAATCTCTCCTTACTAAAGCAGGTTGTAAAGTGCAATACTCTAGTCCCTTCAATGAGGAGTGTGAATAAGTTTCCTTCTGTATGCCTGCTTTTAGTATCGATAGTGTGAATCGAGAGGAGTAATCGGTTTTATTTAGATCGTTAGTAACGCTCGATCAAAATCCTCTATTAAGTCTTGAGCATCTTCGATACCAACAGATACCCTTATCAGCCCATCGCTTATACCGTGTGCCAATCTTGTATCACGATCAACATTACGATGTGACATAGATGCCGGATGCATGATGAGCGTATCTACATCGCCCATAGTAGGTGCCAAAGCCCCCATTGTCTGAGCATTCATAAATCTAATACCTGCTTCTGCCCCACCCTTTACCTCAAAACACATCATACCTCCAAAATAACACATCTGACTGTGGGCCAATTCATGGTATCGGTGATCCGTCAATCCGAGATAATTAACCGACGCTAGCTGTGAGTGTGATGATAAGAAAGTAGATAAAGCCAGGGCATTTTCACTATGTTGCCTCATTCTAAGCTCTAAGGTTTTCATACCGTTATTGATCAACCATGCGTCCCATGCATTACAATTAGTGCCAACTAATTTCATGGCACTCCATATAGCTTTCTTACGCTCTATGCCAGAACCCACTATAACCCCTGAGATACCATTACCATGGCCATTCAGATATTTAGTTGTACTGTGTACTACATAGTCGATGCCGTGCTTCATTGGTTGCTGTATAGCAGGAGTACAAAATGTATTGTCAACGGCTGTGACCACTCCGAACTCCTTGGCAATAGATGCTATTGCACCCAAATCAATACAGTCTAAGGCTGGATTTGATGGGGTCTCGAAGTAGATCATCTTGATATCCTTATCTTTCTCTAAGGCCTCCGACACTTGCTGGATATCAGTTAGATCAGTCCAAACCACCTCTATACCGTATTGTGGAAAAAAATTCTTAATTAACTCTGTAGTGCCCCCATACAGGTTAGCTTGAGAAAGAATTTTATCACCCTTAGATAGGACTCCAAAAATCAAAGTACTGATGGCAGACATGCCTGATGAGGTCATGATCCCCCAAGCATCATCAATGTCGGTACTAAATGCTTCCAAATCGGCAATCTTCTGGGCAACACTATCCACTGTAGGATTAGCGAACCTAGCATAGAGATGTATATCCATAGGATTCTCAAAAGCATGAACACCTTCTTCTATAGATTGAAAAGTGAATGAAGAAGTAGCATGAATCGGCAACTGATGCGATGGCGTCGTATTCAGCGGTATAGGATCCTTAACACATAGAGATTTGAGTCTCATAGAACATGATTTAAACTGTGACAAATAGTAGTCGAGCGAATATCACTAAATTCACATAAACATTTCACAAATCTATATGGACTTCACAAAAAGTATAATAGCCTCGATATCCATTCTCATCCAGTTCAGCAGTTCTTGTGTAGCACAAAAGAGCGTCATCGAGCAACTTGATCAGCAAAAAGATAAATATGCTGACATAGCCCATCAGATCTGGAGCAATCCTGAACTGGGGTATCAGGAAACGCAATCTAGCGAACTCCTTAAGTCAACTCTCGTGGAGGCAGGATTTACTTTAGAGTCTGGAGTGGCCAATATTCCTACGGCATTCATCGCCAGCTATGGTGCAGGTGAGCCTGTTATTGGAATATTAGCGGAGTATGACGCCTTGCCTGGCATATCGCAAGATGCCGTCCCTGAGCGTAAAGAAGTCATCACAGGAGGCAACGGACATGCCTGCGGGCATCACTTATTTGGTGCGGCATCAACAGCTGCAGCTATTAGCACCGCACAGTGGCTGAAAGAATCGGGTCAATCGGGTACGATACGATTGATCGGCACTCCTGCTGAAGAAGGAGGTGCAGGCAAAGTATATATGGTTCGAGCTGGACTATTTGATGATATCGATGCCATGCTCCATTGGCATCCAGGCAATCAAAATAGCGCCGGCGCTTATTCTTCATTAGCTAACAAGTCTGCCAAGTTTAGATTTTATGGTGTCGCCTCTCATGCCGCCGTAGCCCCTCAAAATGGTCGCTCTGCCCTTGATGGAGTTGAGGCGATGAACTATATGGTTAACTTGATGAGAGAACATGTATCTTCTGATTCACGTATCCATTATGTCATCACCAGTGGAGGAGAAGCTCCGAATGTTGTTCCAGAATTTGCCGAGGTCTTCTATTATGTCCGACATCCATACATGGACATGGCTCGAGAGACTTTTGATCGAGTCGTTAAGGCGGCAGAAGGCGCTGCTCAAGGAACAGGCACTCGTATGGAATATGAAATCATCCATGGAGTATATAACCTCATGCCTAATGAAACCTTAGCAAGAGTGGTACATAATAACCTCAATGAGTTAGGTGGCTTCAGTTATACAGAAGAAGAGTTGGAATTCGCTGAAAAAATAAAAGAGACTTTACCAAAAAGATCAAAAACAAATTTAGGTAAAACCAAAACTGTTGCTCCATTCAGAGTTGTAGAAAAAGGCGCCGGTGGATCAACCGATGTTGGAGACGTAAGCTGGGTGGTGCCAACCGCAGGATTGAGCACTGCGACATGGGTTCCCGGAACCTCTCCGCATACCTGGCAGGCCGTTGCTGCAGGAGGTATGAGTATAGGGCACAAGGGGATGATGTTGGCAGCTAAAACCCTGACTCTGTCAGCTATAGATCTCTATCAAAATCCAGAGCTCATTAATAAAGCATCCCAAGAGCTAAAAAGAAGAGTTGGTGCTGACTTCAGCTATCAGGCACTCTTAGGCGATCGTGAGCCACCATTAGATTATAGGAAGTAATTACATTTGGCCAATATGAACACGAGTGACCCAACTTATGATGAGGAATATTATGAATATCATACGATAGCTGTTTATCCAGGACAAGAGCAACTCAGAATAGACAAGTTCTTGATGAGCAGGTTAGAGAAAGTATCAAGGAATAGGCTTCAATTAGCGATTAAGGCAGGAGCAATAGTGGTTAACGACAAAAGCATTAAACCGAATTATAAGATTAGGCCAAAGGATGTAATCAAAGTTGTGCTACCTAAAAACTCCAATGATCCTGATCATATCATCCCAGAAGATATTCCACTTGATATTGTCTATGAAGATGAACACCTTATGGTGATCAATAAGGCGGCTGGCCTGGTTGTTCATCCTGGTACTGGTAATCACTCCGGCACCCTCGTGAATGCTCTGGTATATCACTTTAAGAAGAATGACCTACCCGTAATGCAAGGCAATAGCTCTGACCGCCCTGGATTAGTGCATCGCCTTGATAAGGATACCACTGGCCTGATGGTCATAGCTAAGACAGAGGAGGCGATGACTCACTTAGCAGAGCAGTTCTTAGATCATAGCATAGAGCGAAGTTATAATGCCATTGTTTGGTCTGGCTTTGAGCAAGACTCTGGACGCATAGAAGGCCATATCGGCCGACATCCTATGGATCGTCTTAGGATGCATGTGTTCGAGGAGG
>CACLQQ010000122.1 GCA_902609095.1 uncultured Bacteroidota bacterium
CCCGGCCAGCTACTCCTTTTTATTATAGAGGAATCAGAAACTCCCCATGTTTAGATTGCTGGGTACCAGTGGCTTTAGCAGAAAAACTTAGTGGCGAAACATTAAACCCAGAAGGAGAGGCAGACATCGAGATATTTGTAAATTTTGATAACCCCTTTTGGTACTTTGATTATGAAAATGCTGAAGGTGTCGGCACTAATTTTGACTTTGTGACTGTTATGCTACATGAAATGTTTCATGCATTAGGTTATATAGGATTTGCTGGATTAAATGATGACCAGACGGGAACAATATTACTCGACAATACCACGAGTTTATTCGATTATTATATGGAGAATGGTAATGGACAAATCATTCGTGAGACTTTTGATGAAAACTCTCTTAGATTGGGAACTGCTTTTAGCAATAATGATCTTTATTGGAATGGTTTTAAGATTGGGCAAATAGATGAGCGTGCTCGACTTTATGCCCCCCGTAACTTTGCTCAGGGCTCAAGCATACATCATGTTAACGAAGGAACTTATCAATCAGGTCCTGATGCTCTTATGACACCCACAGCTCAACGAGGCCAAGTCCTTCAAGACGGTGGCATAGCAGTCGAAATGTTGTATGATATGGGCTGGGCTATGGCCCAAATCAATGTTTTAGTGGAAGAGGAGGCAACAGAAGAATTAGATCAAGATTTAGATCTCAGAGCTCAGATTATCAGTGATATAGAATATGATCAAACCTCTGTTGCCATTCATATTTCTACTGATACTTTCGGAACCAAAACTGTTGTACCTATGGATGCGACCAATGAAGCCGATATTTTCAACACAATTATTAATGCCACAGGAGGGCCCCAGAATGTCCAATACTATATTGAGGTAACGGATAGCCGAGGAGTTACAAGGACTTCTCCAAGCCCTGCACCAAGATTCTTTTTTGAATATCAATTTATCTTGGACAATGAGGGACCAGAGATTCTTCATGACCCTATTGTAAGTCTAAAGGAAGTCGACAAGATTAGCACTTTGGAATTGACGGCGGATATTACTGACCCTTTGACTGTAGGAAGTGTCTTCATTGAGTGGAGATTAAATGAAAGTGATGCAATAGAATTGACAGAAATGGTATTTAATGAAAATAGTGATGATCCATTTGCTGAGAATGAGTATTCTGGTACTCTTGATTTTGGACGGGCTCTTACTGCTGCAGACGTTCTAAATTATCGGATATCTGCTACAGATGAAGCCAAAGGAAGAAACACCTCAACATTCCCATCAGATGGTTCGTTTCTGACCGTCCCAATTACCCCAGAAACACCACCAGTTAATTTTTATGCTAATGACTTTAATAGTGATACGGAGGATTTTGAGGGAAATGGGTTTAGTATTCGTTTAGAAAGGAATTTTGCTGATCCAGCGATTCATTCAAACCATCCCTACCTAAATGCGGGAGAAGGCAACAGTTTCAATTTGACCTACGAATTAAAGATTCCAATTCTTATTGAGGAACAAAGACCAGTTATCGAGTTTGAAGAAGTGGTTCTTGTTGAACCAGGAGATCCTGGCACTGTTTTCGGTCAAGATGAATTTTGGGATTATGTGATCGTTGAGGGTAAAAAGCGAGGCACACAAGACTGGTTACCATTCTTGGATGGTTACGATGCACAAGCTAATGCTACCTGGGAAACTGCTTATAACTCTACCATAAATGGTCAAAATTCTCTTGGTTCTGGAAGGTCAAGCCAGTACCGTACTCGAAAAATCAATATGGCGGAGAATGGAAACTTTGCTTATGGAGATACCGTAGCCGTGCGATTCAGACTATTCTCTGATCCGTTCGCATATGGATGGGGCTGGGCTATTGATAATTTAGCGATTCAAGATCTCAACTCAGCGGTTGAAGACTTCGTAGAGGAGCAGAATTTTGATATCATACCTAATCCGGCATCTGATGAAGTGTTAGTATCTCTAAATTTAGAGAATGCTGCTGATGACATGCGTATCACTGTTGTTGATATCACTGGTAGAATTGTTCATGACAGGGCTTTAACTAATAAAAACTTGAGAGTGCGAGAGCGACTCCATATTGATGATTTAGAATCAGGTGTATATCTGGTCAACATAATTTTTAATGGCAAAGATATGATTACTAAAAAGCTGATAAAACAATAATTGAGTCGCACTTACGAAGGTCTCAGTCCTGTAAGGCAACTGATGGCCTTACTACTCCTTATGTTAGGAGTAGGTATGATTGGTAATTTGATAGCAGAAGGTTTACTTCAATTGAATGGGCTATCTCTGTTCTCTTTAGCGGATGCTGTTGATATTAATCACAATGAGAGGTTATGGCTTAAGATCGGATTGATGATTAATCATTTTTCCATGTTTCTCGGAGCCGCAATTGCTTTTGCTTGGATATTTCATAGAAAGACCTTTCATGAGTATATCCGAACTAATACTCCGGTTTCAATTAATACCATAACCATATGGGGGCTAATCATATTATCTGCTTATCCATTGGTAGCATTCTTGACTGAGTTGAATATATCAATTCCTTTACCTGAATGGGCAAGGACAGAACAAGATAATGCATTTCAACTATTAGGGAATATTCTTCAAATGAATGGAATTGGAGATTTATTTATTTCCTTAATCTTAGTGGCTCTTCTGCCTGCATTAGGAGAAGAGATAATTTTCAGAGGAATAGTTCAAAACAAACTCTCAGAATTAATCGCAAACCCACATATAGCTATTATCATAGCCTCACTATTATTTGGTTTGACTCATATGCAGTTAGAGCGAATTCTTCCTTTGAGTTTTTTAGGACTCTTATTGGGATACTCCTATTATTATAGTGGATCAATCATTGTTCCCATAATCCTACATCTGTTAAATAACGGACTTCAAGTAGTAAGTCTATATAGCATAGGTGAAATAGACCAAGAAATCATAGAAAATACACCTGAGTTACCTCCTATAATGGTAATTACTTCATTGTTGATTGTAGTTGGATTATTTTTGCTCGCTCGAAGACAACAGAGACAAGCATCTGAGATCACTACATAACTTAACAGAATAGATGAACCCTGATTTAAGACGACGTACACTACCTGCTATTATATATGTAGTTGTCATAGTTGGAGCATCCCTTGTAGGCAACCTATGGGCCCTGGTACTTATACAGGTTTTCTCTTTGATCTGCATTTATGAATTCATCAGTAACAGTTTCAAAGAGGGTGATCAGGCGATCTCTGGAAGATACGTCGTAGGTATTATTCTTTTAGGGGCATTATTGATCAACTTAGTTCATAATGAATACATCTGGAAAGCGCTTCTATGGATGACTACAGCCGTATATACTTATAATACTGGATTAATCATGAGTAGAGGTAGTTCAGTTTTCAGTCATGGCAATGTATTAATGTCAGCTATTGCATTAGCCTTAATGCCGTTTTTGCTAAGTGTTCATCAGCTCATGCTTCCTGGAATGTTTCATTATACCTTGTTAGGAGTGTTCATCATATTATGGCTAAATGATGCAGGGGCATATTTCGTTGGAAGAGCTGTAGGACGAAATAAAATACACCCTACTATATCTCCGGGAAAGACATGGGAAGGATGGATAGGTGGAGTTTTGTTAGGATTAGGAACGGCATGGATTGTTTCTCA
>CACLQQ010000123.1 GCA_902609095.1 uncultured Bacteroidota bacterium
CTCACAAAGCTAAATTTGAGCAGATATTTCTTAATACGGTAGAGGGAATTATTGTTTGTAATTATAAGGAAGGAGTCATTTTGAGTGGTAATCCGGCTTTTCACAAAATGACTGGTAATTACGAAAAGGAACCTAAGCTTTCAAGTTTTTTTTTTTGGAATATGATTTTGACTTATTAGAAAAGTCTATTTACGATGTGGTAGAGAACCAAGAGTCAACTAATATCGACATTTCGTTAATGGGCAATTTAAATGGTGTTGAAGTAACCAAAATGTTGAATGCACAGTAATTCCATACGATATTAATGATGATTTGATAGCAATTAGTTTTGATGATATTTCTGATAGAATTCAAGCATCTAAAGCAAAGGCCGAATCTGGGGCTCTATGTAATAGTCTTTTACAAACTTCGTCGGCAGGTATAATTCATTCCGATTTGAACGGTAATATAAATATGCATCTAATTCTGCTTTTTCAATTTTAGGATTAGAGTACGGAACTTTGATCGGTACTCAAAGACAAAAATATTTGAAGAGTATTTAGAGGATAAGATTTTATCAAATATCCCTGAGATAATGAAGGGATTGGATCCAGATGAAATTTTCAAATTACCCCATTTTAAGATTAATTCACATCAATCTGGAGAGAGGCACTTAGAAGGTTCAATCAGTGTTTTAAGTGATGGAGAATAGAAAATAGCTGGATATCTGTTCGTATATAATGACATTACCTTACTGATAGACTCTCAGGTAAGAATGTTAGAGAATTGTCTGATTTTTCAATAATTATTATCTAATTCTTTTGATGGTATTGATGTAATTGAGATGCTACAAAGCGATTTTCAACATGAGTTGAAGGGTAGGCTTATCCTTCGAAACGATAATATGTTGAAAATTGTAAATGATTCTGCCAAGACCTATTTATCTTTTGAAGCATATAGCTCTTTAATTAAGATCGAAAATCAAAAGCAACTTGCTATAGTTCATGAAAAATTCGTCTTGTTTGTAAATACCCTTAGTGGACAAAATTCTGTAAGAACAGTCAATAGATTTTATGTTGATAACATAGAAAAATTGATTCACTGTACTTGTCAGTTAATCGAGGTCAATGAAAAGCAATTCTTAATAAGAGTCTTCAAGAATATTACTAAACAAAAGGAGCAAGAAACACTATTATTAAAGAAAAATACAGATTAAAAAAATTATATCGAGTCTAATGTGAGCTTGTCTAATTTTGCCTCTATAGCATCACACGATTTAAAATCCCCACTGAGTACTATTCACAGCTTTGCTCAATTGTTAAAAAGTAGAGAAGCTGAAACTCTATCACCTTCTGGCCACGACTACTTAAAAATGATTTTAGATAGTAGCGGACATCTCGGAATTATGGTTGATGAAATACTCAACTTTTCCCGGATTAACACGAATGAATTGAAATTTGATTCAGTCGATCCGTATAAATTGGTTTGTTCTATTTTATCTGAATTGAAAACAGATATAAAAGGAAAAGAAATGTGTGATCAACATAGAAGAAATGCTAAATGTCATTGTGTGTGACTCCATAAAGATTAGTCAGGTCTTTTCAAACTTGATTAGAAATGCTATGAAGTTTCGTGAAAAAGATAAGGAGTCCATTATCACTATTGGATATGTTGTATGTCTAGAAAAGTGAAGTTTTTATGTTCAAGATAATAGAATAGGGATCAGTAAAGAGAATAGAGAATCAAATTGTTTGGTAGGTTACACTCTTATCAAGAATATGAAGGGTCGGGTATAGGTTTGGAAATATTTGCCAAGATTATTAAGGCTCATAATGGTCAGATAACAGTAGATTCTGAGCTAGGAGTAGGTTCAACTTTTAAATTTTCAATAGACATGTTTTTAGCACCTCCAGTAATTTTGGAATAATCATTGCACTATGATTGCCATGAGGTGATTAATTCTGTATATTTAGATGAGTACATAGACCCTCAAAGGTTAATATTTATGATCTCGTGCATCAATCACCTTTTAGTAAGTATTTTATAAATACAATAAATTGAAATTAATGAAAGGTGCAGGAAGGTTTCATTCAATGGTTGACAAGGTTGTTCAACTTAAGAATTTCGGGTACGAATAAAGTACGGTTATTTTCACACAGAAGATGAGAAATTCGATGGCAAAAATATTATCGTCGCTGAAGGGCACACAAAAACTAATCCTGTCTCGTGTTCATATCACGGCTTAGAGTTTCATCCTACAGTTAAAGACTGAGCAAAATAGGCAATAGAAAGATTTGGTACTCAGTTCTCCTGTAGTAGATCACTTTTAAGTTGTGGCTTGTGTACAGAAGCAGAGGATTTACTTGCAAAGATTTTTAGAAATGATAATCTCATATTAGCTCCATCGACATCAATAGACCATTTGGTAGTAATGCCTGTAATAATTGGCTCTCGAGATTTGGTCATTACAGATCATCAGGCTTACTTCAGTATGCAGTTTGTATTTAAGATGTTTCAAAGCCATGGCACTGACATACAGATGTGTAAGCACAACGATTCAAATCATTTGGAATCTTTGATTTTGGAAAATGAAGATAACTATGACCGTATTTGGTATGTTTTTGATGGAATATATTCCATGTTTGGAGATGTCGCTCCATTATTAAAGATTGAAGACCTGCTGAACCGTTATTATAATTTCTATGCATATGGAGATGATACTCATGGAATGAGTTGGACTGGTGAAAATGGTAAAGGATATTTGCTGTCCAAGATAGACCAGCATGATAAAATGATTATCGCAACATCACTGAATAAAAGTTTTGCTGCTGGAGGTGGAGTTATATTACTTCCTAATGCTGAATGGAAACATAAAGCGAGGATGTATGGCGGACATATGATGTTCTCGGGCCCATTAAAAAACAGGTCGTTAGGAGCAATTATAGGTAGTGCAAAATTTCACCTCAGTCAAGAAATTAAGCAGTTACAGGAAGATTTCCGTGATAAATTGACATATTACCAATACCTTCTGAAAGATTATAAATTGCTTGTAGTTGCAGAGGATTTAAGTCCTATTTTTTTATTGGAGTTGGATTGCCAGTTGCGGGATTTGAGCTTGTAGACAGGATGATACATCAAGAGGGTCATATTGTTTGTATGTCCACTTTTCCAGCTATACCGGATAATTGTTCTGGCATTAGGTTCACATTAAACATTAATCTTGATTTACCTGATATAGAACGATTTGTCCAAGTACTAGCTCATCACTTCCCTTTAGTATTGAAGCATGCAGGTAGAACCATATAGGATGTATATCATGGATTTAGAAAAATTAATTCGTTTGACTGGATGACCAAGTCAAGTATTAAGGTAATATCGTAACATTATCTATTATTCGGTTATTTATATGTAATGGATATAGAAATATGTCATCACCCACTATTCTTCAAACAGCCCAGTGGAACTTCAAGAGGTACACTCTGGACTAAGGATAGTTGGCTTCTTATTAGTAAAGAGGAACAACAGTTCAATGGTGTTGGTGAAGTATCTATAATAAGTGGATTAAGTAAAGAGTCTGAATCAGATGTCCATAAGTCTTTAGAGATTTCTCCACTGACAT
>CACLQQ010000124.1 GCA_902609095.1 uncultured Bacteroidota bacterium
ACAATGACATTAAAGAAACTACAATTATTCATTGTTGCTTTCGGACTAATTTGTTTTAGTCTACCAATAAGCTCGTTTAGTCAGAATTGCAATTTTGCTTGTAATGACACTATTAATATTTCTGTAAATCGGAATTGTGAGGTTTTCATAACCTCTGATATGGTGTTGGAAGGACCTAATAGTGCATGTTCGAATACAAGTATCAATGTGTTGAGTGGCAATACGCCTATTGGACAGCTTATTCCTCGACAGTATGTAGGGCAAACTTTAAGAGTAGATATTAGTCAAGGTTCAAATAATTGCTCTGCCTATATCAATATTGAAGATAAATTAGCTCCGGAGATTATCTGTCCTCCTAATGATACGTTGCAATGTAATGATAACGACTATGCTGCCACCAATGAGTCTTTAGAAAACTATATTAAAAATTTACTGGAGTCTACGATTATTGATAATTGTCATAATGAACAAGTAACAGTAGAAATCACTAATAACACATTAAATCAAGTTTGTACGGACCCCTATGCCTCCTTAAGAAGTATTTCGTTTGATGCCCTTGATAATCATGGAAATGCAACGAGTTGTAGCTTCGATGTATATTATACCGCTATACCTCCTGGAGAAATCGATGCTCCTAAGAACTTTACCAATAATATGGTTCTTGATTGTACTGATGATTTCCCATTGTTTGAGGGACGTGCTTATCCTACGGTAGAATACCTATTACAGATTCAAGGTGAGATAACTCTCCCTAACATTGATGGTAATGCCTTAGCACAATTGGTTGATGGAGTCTTTATAGCAGACAACCTATGTAATTTCATGATTACCTACACCGATCAGGAGTTTCCTTCTTGTGGTGGTAGTTATAAGATTGTTCGTACATGGTTCGTACAAGATTGGTGTAGTATCAATCCTCCAGCTAATTTTTATCAAGTAATCAAGGTTGAAGATAATGAAATAAATTTAACTTCAAGCCCTTCATCAAGTACTGTTGACGCTAGTAATGCGGATTGCAGTACCACAGTTGCATTGGAGCGACCTACGGTAGCGTCTAACGAGTGCAGTAATTGGACTTGGAGTCTATTAGTAAAAGAGGAGGGAGCATTAGATTATATTTTAGTTAGAGATAATATCTCTTCAGTAATTACAAGTACCAGTTATACTTTCCCATTTGGGCTTAATATGGTTAGATATATCGTAACTGACGATTGTGGTAATACTGATCAGTACGATTTTAATGTTACGGTAAGGGATAACGATGAACCCATGGCAGTTTGTGATCTTAGGACTGTCGTAACGCTCAACGAGGATTTCAATGCTAAGGTGTTTGCTCAGTCATTTGACGATGGTAGCTTTGACGTTTGTTCAGACATTGATTATAAAGTTCGTCGAATGGATGGGGGTTGTAATTCTACTTCTCAATTTGATGACTTTGTTAAGTTCTGTTGTGAGGATTATGGTAAAGTAATTATGGTCGAGCTTCTGATAACCGATGGCTTTGGTTTGTCCAGCTCATGTATGGCAGAAGCGGTAATACAATTTAAAGGTGATTTTTTAAATATTACCTGTCCAGTTAATCCTGGAGTAATAGATTGTCGACAGTTCGATGGGTTTAATCTTAACTCGCTTACGAGCCCAGTTATTACCACCAGAAGCGAATGTATAGGACCATTTAAACCTGAACCATCAGTGGTCAGTGAAGATATTGATGAGTGTGGCATCGGATTTAAAAATATTGCTTGGACGATTAATTATGCAGGATCCGATACGGTCATATGTACTCAAAACTTAGTTTTCCAAAATTTAGATCCATTTGATGTTAATGATATTATCTGGCCTTCTAATAAAAACTTAAGTTCTTGTGACGATTTAGCACCAACTCAGGCTGAGTTGGACAATCTAATTAGTACCAATACTATATGTTCCAATGTTATTTATTCAGAGCCTCAGGACAGAGTTTTTCAGAATTTATCTGATGCCTGTGGTAAGGTGTTCAGAACTTGGACTATAGTAGATTGGTGCCGATATCCAGAGGATCCATCCGCACGATGGACCCATGTACAGACTATTATAGTCAGTCAATCTGAATCTCCAGAATTTGCCAATAATGTTGCGACAATTGATCGGAGTTTTAATGGCAGCGGATGTTCTGCAGATGTAATTTTGATGCCTTTGGCCTCAGATGATTGTACCTCTGACGAAGATTTAGTTTGGACATATAAAGTTGGGCTTAGATCTGGCAATAGCGTTATCGACGTTATTTCGGAGACTTCTGGAAAAGTTGTTAATGCTACTTTAGATATAGGTAGTTATCGTGCTACGTGGACCGTGATGGATCACTGTAATAATACTACCTTGACATCTTTTGATTTCGAAATTGATGATGATGTCGACCCATCTGCAGAATGTTTGTCGAATGTCTCTGTAAATATTGATGCTAATACTGAACGAGCAATACTGAATGTTCAGCAAGTCGATAATAATAGTTTAGATAATTGTTCAGAGATAAATAGAGCATTACGTATTGCTGGCACAAACAATACATACGTTGAGGCTCTTATTTTTGATTGTAATCAAGTTGGAAGCGTTGATGTTGAGTTTTTAGTCACTGACGAGGCCGGCAATGGTGATGTCTGTTGGACGACGATAATCATTGAGGATCCTTCAGATGTATGTAATCCAGGATTTAATAATAATGGCTTACCATGTGGTTATGTTATTGATTTGGACGGGGTGGATGATTACATTGACGTGCCATCTCTAAGTATAACTTCTGAATTTACTATAGAGGCAGTACTCTTTTACGAAGGAGCCTCGGTCAACTATATTACACTGTTTGAGTTTGGAGATGATAACCCATTCATTGGGTTTGATAATGGACGACTTTCGATTTTTGGTGAAATCATAGTTGAAAGTACCTTTCCAACTAATGTATGGACTCATGTGGCATTAACTTATAGTCCAGCTAACAATAGATCACAGATTTACATTAATGGTAATCTCACGAAATCTGGCGCTGCCAGTAAAGTTTTTGATGGAGAAGGATTCGGAATAGGTTATAAAAGTTTGGATGATTTCTATTCTGGTAAGATGGATGAACTGAGAGTATGGGATGTAGAAAGGACACAAGAAGAGTTGGTTAGCACTATAAATAATAAATTGACTGGAGGGGAGAGTAATTTGATAGCATATTACAGTTTTGATGAAGTAGGTGGTTCAATTAGAGATGGTTCTAATAATCAGCATAATGGAGCGCTGGCGGGCAGTGGGGGAGATAATGTTGGACCTCAGTTTGAGCAGGTCAACACTATTTGTACAGGTGCATTTACAGGATCTGCACAGATAGAGCTTTCTGGTCAGGTGTATACATCGGATAATATATCCATAGAGGATGTAAAGCTATTCGCTCAGAATCTCATAGATACCAATATGTCGTATAGTAATACTGATGTAACAGGTTTATACGCATTTAATAATTTACCTGGATATACTCAGTATAAGATCAATCCATCTAAAATT
>CACLQQ010000125.1 GCA_902609095.1 uncultured Bacteroidota bacterium
TCTACCACCTGTATATCAAAATGGTGTTTGCTGTCATTCAGATCTTTTAGTATATAGTCATAGTCTACAGCAGGGCCGGGGGTAGGGTCATATACCCTTCCCCACTTTACATAGGGTACCTTATCTGATTTACTGTGCTCTTCAGCATTATCTTCTGGGCAGTAGAACTTACATAATACCTGATAATCTTCATGGCCCTCTACAGTTGGGAAGTAGTAGATTAATGCTCTCAAATCCTTACTTGTGGATAAATCCATACCTATACAGAACGGCCTACCTTTCCAGCTGTCCCATTCAAACGGGCTACCACTGGCTACCCATTATGCTGCCTTTATCCAGGTGTTAACTGTACTCATAACTATTTATAACATACTGAGTAATAATATATTAAATATATTATAAGTACCTGTGGGTACTAAGTTCGTGATTTGGGTACTAACAACTTCTGTTAGATTTGGCAGAAATTATTTTCTTCTTTTTTTTCTCACATTTCTTTGCGTTTTCTAAAGTTGCTAATACTTATATATAGAACCAATTGTTCTACTGAGTTGTAGATTACTTTAAGAAATACTTAATCTACCGAGATACTACACCTGCCACATGGGGGAAGTACCCAATAATAACAAACACTCACCGATAGGTCAAACCAGTCATTAGTGTTCCAAGAGGTAAAGAAGAAAGGACTGAACTCATAAAACAGATAGGTTGAATTCTTGTTTGAGTGTATGTTAGATTCAACTGAAAAATGGAAATAGTTTTTTGAAAGTGAATTTCACTTAATCGACTCATTATATCTAATTGTGAAGTAGTAGTTAGATTTTAAATTATAGAAAAGTTTAAATAAAGAGTAGTAATCTTGAACTGATTAAGTATTTTAACTACAAGATAATTACTGTTTTTTAAAACACTCTGTAAGGAAATAATATGATAAGAAATATAATAGATGAACAAGCAAGACATATGGGTAGAGCTGATAAAAAAGAAATCAGAATTGTTAAAAAACTTCTCAGATAAGTTAGAAAAGTGCAGGAAAATGGAAATAGAGAAACTGATAGTAAGAAGTTTAAAGAACTATTAGAAATAGAAGAGATTAAAGTATATGGAAAGAAAATTGAGTAAAAGAGATAATGGAAATCTACGGAGTAGATAGAGTAACCATAGAAGATTGGAGACGAAATAGAGGATTGAAGATGATAGAAGTATCTACACATTCAAAATACATCACAGAAAAGGATTTATTAGAGTAGGAAAATGGTTTGAAAGGAAACTATTCAGTTATGACGTTAAATAATCAAAGTGTGTCAGGATGAAGATAAGTGAAGGGCTGATATACTTTCTTTAAGTCTTACAATTTGATTAGTGTGTCAGTATTTTCAAGTTAAGGTTTCTTGTAACTGAGAAAGAACTTTTTCTAAACCCTAATCGGAGTGGTTTTTATATCGGGATTAATTTTTTTCCTTATGGAAATTCTAACTCAGAATTATATTGGTTATAACGGTTTCTAAAATTGCAGTTTATCTAATAATTCATCATTATCACTCACTAAAGGTTGTAAATTAAATTTGAACTTATCTGTTAGAGAATTGGTGATATCATGAACAGAAGAAAATTATCTTTTCCGTTACCAGTTGTAAATGGACCTTTGCTAAATTTTTTTTGGGCGTTTAAAATTCAATTCCATATTTAAAACCATCTCTTTATATATATTCCATGCGTAATAGTTTGGCACCAACCTGTTTTTCTGATAATTGTTTATAGTATCTTGGGTATTTGTCTTCAACACAAGAAAAGAAACTACAAAAAATTTTAAATATTATATTTCATTCCTGCGACATTTATAAAAAAAGGTAAGTGGTTATACTAAAAAAATAACCATTTACCTTTTTTGCAAAAATTCACCTAAAAACTAGTCTTCTAACCAAGTGATGTAATAATCTTTATTAGTGTCAAATTGATCAAAATTTGTTATGGCGTACATATTAGTATGAACTCCAAATGCTTTAGCTTTTGATAACACAAGGTAATAATTATCTTGTGTGCTTTTGTCCCAATTACCATCCGAAATCATCTTATCATCATAAATACATGCAAGTTCAGTCCAGGTGTTTGTATTTTTTTTGGAAAACAAAACAACTCCCTTCCACCACTTCCATTCAGGTTGACTAAAAATAATTCTAGCGTTACTGTTTTTCTTATTAAATGATCTAACTCTAATTTTATCTCCATCACCTAATTGCAATATAACTCCATTATCAGTTTTATCAAGTGGAATTTTAGTTGGTTGTGGTTTACCCATGGCATTGTTTTTAAAAGCGACAATAAACGCATCAGCTACAGTTTGACCAACAGCAAAAACTGCCCCTCCGGCTGCAACCGCCAATCCTGCGACAGCACCTGGCCCGGTAGCTGCGCTTGCAACTACAGCTCCTGCTACGCTTAGTCCAGTTGAAGCTAGATCTTTTGCAATAAGTGCTCCAGCATCCGATACACCTTCACCTGATGCACAGTCAAATTCCTGGCCATAGGCGATAATAGAAGAAAGCATTAATGTAAACAAAAAGGTATAATTTTTTATCATTTTAAATTAGTTAAAGGTTCACCTAAAATTAAAAAAAAAAGGTAGTAAAACCACAAAACTTTATTAGTCATTATACTTTCTATTAATAACACTAATGTTCATCATATTAAACTTTAGTATTTAGAAACCAGCGGGTATCGTACTTAGTGATGGAGGAGGAGGAGAAGTAATCTTTTTCAAAAAAGATGATATATTCAAACTACGCAATTATGATAAATACTCTATTCAAAACCCTAATCACTATCCAAGCCCTCTGGAATAATAATACATTGTTTTTGGTTTGATACTCTGAAGTATATTCCCGTATTTGTTTGGTACTTGTATTCATACTTCTCTTAGTTGAGCTCCTGTTGTTATACGAGTTTGAATTTATCCAATTTTCATAATCTGTTAGCATGGACAAAAAATGAATCTCTTTTCTCCTAACAAACTCTTTAGCTCTTTAATCCTTTCTTAGATAACTTCTTACAGGTTCTACTAAGGGTTCTTTGTCTTGTTTTTTAATGGTAAGAACTATTCCATTTATTTCATCAAATTTATTTTTAATGAAAAGGTTTTTATCTTGGTAATCTTTGTCAGAAGATTTTATTGGGTCTTTGGAAGTTTTCTTTCTCCAATTGTCATCCCAATCTTGTATTTGACAAACAACCCCTGTGCTAACCTTTGTTCTCTTTACCTTGTAGTAGCAATCAATAATGACGGGAACTGAATCCTTTTGAATAAGGTGATTCTTATTAATTTTTATAGTCTAACCTGTAATAAAGTCCCATTAATCAATCAATTAACTCTTTCTAGAATACAAAAAATTCCTGATTTTTAGTACCTTAAATAGTAACCCAAAGGGTGTTCTGTGTAAAAACAAAACCCAAACAAATTGTATATCAACAAGTTGAGGTTTTCTGTTAGTGGTCCCACCTGTAGCTGTCCAGATA
>CACLQQ010000126.1 GCA_902609095.1 uncultured Bacteroidota bacterium
CGTTATTGTTCCAGGGCCTTTTTGGATCTATGGCAAGTCGGGATCCAACAGATTGAAGGAGGTGCTGCTGATCACTGTGAGCTATGCAGATAAACCCTTTCATGCGGTATAGGCCGGTAGCTTGAAATGTAAGAAACCCTAACAGTCTCAAATGAAGCTTAGCAAAATCAAAAGGTCTATCAAATTCAAGTGCTAATGAACGGACGCCATCGGTGTGCGTATGATGATGATGTGAGTGCGGTTTAGATACTGGAAATGTTGAACCTATGTGCGATTGAGAATCATGGATAGCATCAAAGACTCCTTCATCCAGTTCTGAATTATGTGCCTGAACTTCTATCGAATTGTATGAATTGTGATTGACGATGATAATCTGAGCTAGAGGATTCAGTCGTGTTAATAATACTTGAATATTTATCAGGCTGTTCTCTGAAACTAGATCAGATTTGTTAATTAATAGTACATCACTAAAGGTGATTTGTTGAAGCACCTCTTCCGTAGATTGAAGTTGACCCTCTACTTGCTCTGCATCAACGAGGCATATGATTCTATTAAGTGGAAATTGCTTTTTGATACTATAGTTATTAATAAATGGAGCTGCTAACCCTCTTGGGTCTGCCACACCTGTTGCTTCAATAATGATTTCATCATACTCATCTCGGCGTTTATAGAGGGAATTGAGAATGTCATATAGATTATCATTTAGCGTGCAACATAGACATCCATTATTTAATTCGATGATATCGTCATCAGCCCTTAAGATAAGTTCACTATCTATGCTTTCTTCACCGTATTCATTTTCAATAATGGCATATCGAAGATCTTTATTTTTATCGAGGAGGTAGTTTAAGTATGTGGTTTTACCGGCTCCAAGGAATCCAGTCAATATAGTCGTTGGTTTGGGTATTATTGGTTTGATAATTGATCTGTTTTTGTGATATTTAAATGAGACCTCCTCTAATGGCGTTTTCCATGATTAAAGCATAGCGCAGCAATGATCATCTTGACATTGACAGTATCTCCTATTGTAACTGTGCAGTCCGATTAAGCCCGAAGCAGGAATGTACATCAGGGCATGTGAAACTCCGGTTACATGTAATGATTGATCAACAATTAATAAGGTTAGAATGAACCATAGGCCATATAAAGCTTTGGGAACCCAAGATGAGCATGAAGTTTTAGATGTGTAGAATATAGCTGCAAATGTTATTACAAGAAATAAGTAATCTACGCCCTTCCACCAAATCGGACTAATGCCAGAACATGTTAATGAGGTAGTCTTTACTGCAAAGATAAAAGGTGTAATGAGGCAATGTATAATACATAAACCACCAGCTGTAGCTCCTATGAAGTCAGATTTAGTTTCATAAACTGTTTTTATAGAAGGTATTTGCTGAGCTTTATTCATAATAATTCTTATTGTCATGGTACAAATTAGAACTCACTATCTATTTATGCAATATTGTTGCATAAATAGATAGTGCACGTTGTGATTAACTATTATTTGTAGATCTGTGCATCAACAATTCTATAATTAAAATGCTCAATGTCATCGGCATTCAACTTGAATGTACCTCTGATTTTCACCCTTTGATCAATTGATAAGCCCTTCTCTTTATTTTTAAAATTTATTTCTACAATGGATTCGGGACCTGCGCCACCACAAAAAAAAGCATGAGGCAAAAGGAAACTTTGATAAAACGCTCAAATTTTCTTCTAAATCGTTCAGCACTAAGTATCCCTCAAGTACAACCTCCCAATCTTCATATAATTGAATTACTCTGCCAAATGTAGGTACCAACCAGTATGTATCGGTATCGTCCAGGCTCTTATGCTCGAAGGTTACATCACCTAAAGCCTCCCAAGACAATTCAGCTTGAGCCCAAAGGGATGAGCTTATAAAATATAATGATAAAAATAATGTGTACTTAAGAATTAATTGAAACAATTTGATCGGTTTTATTATACTCAAACGGGCAAGTCTTCAGTGTATTATAACTATAAAGTCATTTAATCCATTCTATAAATGGGCCAATCGTCTTTGTAACCATCTCGCCATTTACCATTTTCGATTTCTGTATCTGTAGCCAGACAATCGTCTAATTCACGAGTTATCTTGTCCTGATCCATTTCTTGTCCGATAAAAACTAATTCATTCTTTCGATCTCCAAATTTTGCATCCCAGGTGGACTCAATGAGCTCCTTGTTATCCACAAAGTCTACATATTGAGTCCTCTCGAAAAATGACATGGTACACCACCATGTTCCTGCGCTATCTGCTCTAAGAGAACCTCCTGCCTGACCCCATGATAGGGCTTGGGTAGGTCTCGAAGCCACCCAGAAAAGCCCTTTGCTCCGTATAATATTATGTGGAAAAATTTGCTGTACATAGTTCCAAAATCTATCTGGGTCGAAAGGTTTTTTACGCCTGTATACAAATGAGCTAATACCATATTCTTCAGATTCGGGTGTGTGTTTATTTTTTTTTAATTCTTCTTGCCAATGTGCACTCTGCTCAGCCTCTTCAAAATTAAACAAGCCTGTATTTAAAATAGATGAAGGATCAATCTTACTAAATGTGGAATCTATAATACGAGCTAAAGGATTTAATTTAGATAGGGTGCTGCGAAGGATGCCTAAATGTTCTGGTGGCGCTAAATCTATTTTATTTAAGATGATTACATTGGCAAACTCTACTTGATCAGTGATTAGGTTTACAATCGTACGGTCATCTCCATCCATATCGGTAAGGTTACGATCGATTAAACGCTCTGAACTGCCAAAATCATTAAAAAAATTGAAGGCATCTACCACAGTTACCATAGTATCGACGTAACTGAATTTACTTAAGTCGATACCATGGTCTTCATCAATGAATGAAAAAGTCTGGGCTACGGGTACTGGCTCACTAATTCCGGTGCTCTCTATCAATAGATAATCAAATCGATTTTCCTTTGCCAGTCGTTCAACTTCGATCATAAGATCCTCTCTTAGGGTACAGCAGATACATCCATTACTCATTTCCACTAATTTCTCTTCGGTGCGAGAAAGAATATTTTCTTTTTGAATGGTATCAGCATCAACATTTACCTCGCTCATATCATTTACTATAACGGCTACTTTCAGTCCTTCTTTATTATGAAGTATGTGATTCAGAAGTGTCGTCTTCCCAGCTCCTAAAAATCCACTAAGAACAGTGACAGGTAGTTTTTTAGGTGCTGTTGTTTTAGTATCACTCATGATATTAATTATTTAATGATTGTATCCAGATTTAAGTTTTTGACAAGCCTTCTAACCTTACCGATTGGTATCGTGGTCCTACTAACAGAATAAGTGTAATTAGGAGAAGTTGAAGGGTACTTAAGATATTCACCTTTCGGGTATCTCTAAGGTGTTCTAACGCTAAAGAATCCCAGTTCTCGATATCGACACCTTTACAT
>CACLQQ010000127.1 GCA_902609095.1 uncultured Bacteroidota bacterium
TACAAAAAAACTAAAGATTGGTCTAAATATATAATTGTTAATTTAGTGCAGTAAATTATAATTCTGGACTACTCAATGTTAAACCATGTGATAAGACTATTAATATATGGGTTGGTTTAAGAGACTTAGAGAAGGAATACAAACAACTACCAGCGAAAAAAAAGAAGTTCCTGATGGATTTTGGCAAAAATGCAAAGCATGCGGAGGAACATATACAATCTTAGAATTGGAGAAGAATCTCTTTATTTGTCCTGATTGTGGGAACCACTTTAGGATTGGCTCTCATGATTATTTCAATATTCTTTTTGGTAGTAGATATAATCTTTTAATAGATGACATTAAGTCAACCAATTTTTTGGAATGGACGGACTTGAAATCTTATGATGATCGGTTGAAAAAAGCTAATGATCAGACATCGTTATCTGATGCGATAAGTGTAGCTGTTGGAAAGATTAATAAGAAACCTCTTGTTGTTGCGGCAATGGATTTTTCTTTTATTGGAGGTTCTATGGGGTCAGTTGTAGGAGAGAAAATAGCCAGATCAGTGGATTACTGTATTAGTCAACGGATTCCATTAATGATAATCTCTAAATCTGGAGGAGCTCGTATGATGGAATCAGCGTTCTCATTGATGCAATTAGCGAAGACTTCTACTAAGTTGGCTCAGCTCGCTCGAGAGAAGATTCCTTATTTTTCATTTTTAACAGATCCGACTACAGGTGGTGTTACAGCATCTTTCGCCATGTTAGGAGATATTAACTTTAGCGAACCTAGGGCCTTGATAGGCTTTGCCGGTCCCAGAGTTATAAAAGAAACGATTAAGAAGGATTTACCTGAAGGATTTCAAACCTCAGAGTTCCTATTGGATCATGGATTTTTGGACTTTATAGTTCCTCGTTCAGAACTAAAATCCAAAATTGATGAGCTCTTAGGTTATTTTCAATCTGTGTAATTATTCTTCTATTTGTATTACTTTGAATTCTTTGTCCAAAGGATTAAGGCAATTAATAAGTTCCTGTATAAGTATATTGCCGTACTGCAAATAGTGAGGAATGAAATTTTCATAACGCTCTTGTAGACTATCATTATTCGGAAATAGCTTGTTCTTAAGTTTAGTGATTCGATTTATTTCAATTTCACTTTTTCGCTTTTCTGCCTTAACAAGTTTGTTTTGTAGATTATCTATTACTTTTTGAAATTTGGATTCTTCTGCCTTAACAGCTTTAAGTAGGGTTTGATCTACCTCTTGAACTTTTTGGGCTATTGATTCGAATACTGATGATGACATCGTTTTCTCATTAGTAAAATCTAGAATTGCTTCACTCTGATCTTTAGCGAATTTGATTGCGATCAAGTCTTCTCGCTCAAATAAATCTATAACTTCCAGATCATACTTCCTCAATTTTTGGTTAGTATGAGAATCTATGATCAGCACAGAGTCCCGTCTCACCAACATCGGGTATGGTATGTTCCACTGTTCAAAAAGGCTGGTTCGCTCCATCCAATATGCTAATTCTCCGCCTCCACCGACATAAGCCAGGTTAGGTAGTATGACCTCTTGGAATACAGGTCTAAGAATAACATTTGGACTTATATTCTCCGGATGCTGCTTTAGGTGATGAACTAATTCACTTTTAGAGTAAACTGCGCCGCCGATATGATATTCATCGCCATTTTTGATTACTCTTTCTCTATCACCACTGTGATAAAAGATGTTTACTTCTCTGGTATGAGCTTGAGGTTTGAATCCTGCCGAGCTTAATCTTTCTTGATCTTTATGTACTAATCTGTGAGAATCCTCTGCATTTATGTCGTGGATCACATATGGGAGTAGGATCTTCTTAAGTTCCTTATTATCCATATTTATTGTCATCAGGCCAGTATCCTTGAAAAGTTCATGAGTAATATTGTGCATGAACTCTCCGTAGCTATCGGCTTGATTGTAAGAATGGTCTATGATATTCGTGAGACTCTTGGCATGTGGACTCATAGTTCCAAAAGTGCTTTTTACAGATTCCAATACTTCCGATAACCCATCTAATGACATTCTACCAACTGATCCCTTTTGCAATGTTTCCCATGTGAATGACTTATTAAAGAAATGTAATGAGGCTATCTCATCGAAATCATGATCTTCCCCTCCCATGATAAAAGTCGGAATGAAGTGATATGAGGGGTATTCATTCTTCAATCTGTTGCATAGGCTGATACAACTGCAGATCTTAATGATATAATATAGAGGCCCTGTTAATAGGGATGGCTGATGTGCTGTTACAATTGTAAAAGTATTCTCTGAATCAATTAGCTTGATACTTTCATTTAATTCATCAGAAGTAATCCTGCCTTTGTATTGACTTTTTATTACCTTTTTTAATACAGCTCTATTTGTGTTAAAGCTTTTTCTTTGTTCAATGACATCTTTAAAAGAAGATAGACTCACTTCATACTTATAGAAGTCCTTAAGTTGGGGATGAGATGTTTGATAAGCTATATCTCGCTTAGAAAAATGTGGAATTTCTGAAAAAGGTATAGAGTCTATAACTGGCACGATGATGTATTTGTGAGCTAATGAAACACAAAACAAATGATTAAAATTACCTTGGGTTCAAAATCATGTTTTATTTGTCTTAGAAAATGCTTTCTCTCTTTATAAATAGGATTTTATATGGATTTGTAGTCCTCTCATTAGTTGTAATCATTATTACAGCAATAATATATGCTGCACCCGTAGATCCAGCAAGAATGACTTTTGGTCAACGCATGGATGAGAAGACAGTCATGTTAAAAAAGAAACAATTAGGTTTAGATCAACCATATAGTATTCAACTAATTAAGTATTTAAGTGATCTCAGTCCAATTCATCTTGGAAATTCAGAATCTTGGCGTAATAACTACACTGGAATAAAGCTATCAATAGGTTCTAAAGTTATTGGATTAAAACTACCTCACTTTAGAGAATCATATCAAACTGGTAGACCAGTATCAGAATTACTAATACAAGCTTTTCCCTTAACGATTATTTTGGCCTTATCTGCCTTGTCGGTGGCCTTAGTGCTTGGATTACTATTTGGCTTTATAGCTGCAATTAATCAAGGAAGTCGTATCGACAATCTTATTGTTTCTTTGTCTACCGTAGGTTATTCGGTGCCGAGTTATGTTACCGCTATAACCTTAGGGGTTGTATTTGGATATTATTTAAGGTCGAGCTTTGGACTTAACATCCAGGGGAGCCTATT
>CACLQQ010000128.1 GCA_902609095.1 uncultured Bacteroidota bacterium
AGAAAGCATTATTACTGTGTTATTTATATCACTGAGTGCCTTCTGATGGCAATGTCCATGTAACTTGATATGATTGGTATCTTCAGCAAAACTTGACGAGTCGATATTTTTAGCTAAATATTCGGTAGCAATAAACTCATCGATGGTAAAGACATTTGACTTTAATGACTCAGAAGCCTCTCTTAGGTGCTCTCCAACAATTCTTGGGTATTCATCTCTGAAACTTAATATGGCAGACGGCTCAATTCCTATTAATGGTGTTTCTGTTGAAACTTTCTTACCAAACACTTTTACATTATATTCTGCATGCCTTTTTGCTTTTTCTAACAAACCTTTTGAAAAAGCGGCTCTACCACTCTCTTGATGATCAACCAGTAGAACATTATAGTTCAGACTTCTTAAGAGTTTAATCGCCTTAATCCCGATCTGTACATCATTATAATTAGTAAACTCATCAACAAATAGAATTACTTCTTTAATAGGGCTGTCAGGAGCTTCGTACTCTTTCCTATACCATTTGCGCAATGATACTGTCGAAATAAGAGGTAAACTTCTCTTTTCATGAACGCCAATGATCCTTTTAATCAATCTCCCAGGCCATGAGTCAAGCATGAAATTATAGAATCGAGGGAATATAGATCCCAATCGATTTAGATTATTGATGTGGGCAAAGAGTAATGCTCTTATGGGAATACGATGACTCTTATAGTATTGATATTGGACTTCTGATTTCATTATCGTCATGTTCACATTAGAAGGACATTCTGACGTACAACCTTTGCAAGAAAGACATAGATCTAAGACTTCTTTAATCTCTTGATGATCGAACCTATTCTTCTTATTAGATCTGGTCAAATACTCCCTAAGAATATTTGCTCTTGCTCTGGTAGTATCTTTTTCATTTCTCGTCGCTTGATAGCTAGGGCACATGGTTCCACCGGACAGCGGCAACTTCCTACAGTCTCCTGAGCCATTGCATTTCTCAGTCGCTCTCAGAAATCCATTAGTCTCATTAAAGTCAAAAATGGTTTCAGGCTCAGCGATATCCTGATCCTGATCATATCTGAGGGATTCATTCATGGGTTCTGCATCCAATATCTTCCCACGATTAAAAATGTTATATGGGTCCCATATTTGTTTCAACTCATGATAAAAAGCATAAATCTCTGGTCCAACCATCATAGGAATAAAAGGTGCTCGAACTCTACCATCACCATGTTCTCCACTTAAGGAGCCGTTATACTTTTTAACTAATTCTGCCGTAGACTTGCTTATGCTATAGAACTTTTCTCTATCAGATTTTTCTTTTAGATTGAGTATTGGCCTTAGATGTATTTCTCCAGCACCAGCATGAGCATAATGTATCGACCGTTGCCCATACTCAGCTAGCATCTCATTGAAGTCAGCAATATAATTAGGTAAGTCATCTAAATCGACCGCTGTGTCTTCTATACAAGCTACAGCCTTGGCATCTCCCTTAAGATTTGCTAATAGACCCAAACCAGCAGATCTGAGCTGCCACACTTTCTTAGTATTCTTTCCATGAATTAGTGGATAGGCATAACCTAAGTTATTAGACTTAAGGTGATCCACTATCTCTCCTGTTAATAGATCTAATTCTTCTTTTGTGTTACTTCGGATATCCAACAACAGAATAGCTTCGGGATCACCCTCAACAAAAATTCGATTGCTATTTTGTAGCTCATTCTCCTTGGTACAATCCAGGATAATTTTGTCCATGAGTTCACAAGCAAATAGCTCATATTGCATGGCTAATTGAGTAGCTCTTAAACTCTCATCGATTGAGTTACAGTGGACCGCAATGACTGCATCATGATCTGGAGGTATATGGTCTAAAGCAATCTTAATTTTAGTAATCATCATTAGAGTACCCTCTGAGCCACAGATTAACTTACCAATATTATATTGAGATTCACCTCCATACAAGCGAGAATTGGATAGTACATCTAATGCATATCCAGTATTGCGTCTATGTATGCTTTTCTTTGGGTAATTCTGCTCAATGAGCTTCCTGAAATTATCGTCAGATAATGATGAATGCAAATGCTCTCTAATTCGATCATATAATGAGTCACTCTTAATTTTCGAGGAATACTCCTGAGTACTTTCGTTCCTGAAGGTTACTAAAGAGCCATCACTAAGTATACCGTGTACCTCTATAATTTTATCACGAGTGGTTCCATAGATAATTGAATTGGTCCCGGAAGAATTATTGCCAACCATGCCGCCTATTGTAGCACGGTTAGCCGTTGAGGTTATTGGACTAAAAAATAAACCCATTGTTGATAACTCCTTATTCAACTCATCACGCACAACACCGGGCTGAACCAGTGCCCATTGCTCTTCTGCATTGACTTCGATTATGGCATTGAGATATTTAGAGCAGTCGACAACTATACCTTCACCAACAGTTTGACCAGCTAATGATGTTCCAGCTGCTCTTGGTATCAAATAGGTTTCATTTTCCGTAGCGAAGTTGATTAACTGAATAATATCAGTATCACTACGAGGGTAAGCTACAGCTAATGGCATAGCCCTGTATACAGATGCATCAGTAGCATATAAAGCACGCATGACGTCATCATATAAAAGTTCACCCTCCATCCCCTCAGAAAGCCTTTGCAAACTATTTATATCTATGAGCTGTTCCAAATTCCTCGACACCTAATATTATAATTATAAAGCTTGAATAAAATAATTCTCTCACTTCAATCTATTCTATGATCTTTATCCTTTTTAGGTAAAGCGTCATCCAAGAGTAATTAATCAATAATAAGAATATTCTTTTCATCTATATTAATAATATTCTTTATACCTCAGGTTTCATCACAGATTGAAAACCATAATTTTTCAATAAGTCGAGAGGCAGTGTTCTTTTATGAATCTTTTCAGCTCAAAATCAATCCAACTGATCATGACACACGAGTTGTCTACACAACTGACTCTAGTGAGGCAAAGATTAATTCACCAGTATTCCCAGATAAGCTTTCGATAAATAGATCTACCGTCCTAAAATTCAGAGTTTTTGGAGTCGAAGACTTTTCTCAAGTTATTAGTTATTCTTACTAC
>CACLQQ010000129.1 GCA_902609095.1 uncultured Bacteroidota bacterium
GAAATGGCTTCATTGGGCTTTGGTTTTATCGAGGTTGGAACAGTCACGCCTAAACCACAAGATGGTAATCCTAAGCCCAGACTGTTCAGATTGATTTCTGATCGAGGAATAATCAATCGGATGGGCTTCAATAATTCAGGAGTTGATAAGTTGATTCATAACATAATGAAACTCCCTAAAAAGCGTGATTATATCTTAGGTGGTAACATAGGTAAGAACAAGGTGACGCCTAATGATCAAGCCTACTTAGACTATCTACACTGCTTCCAAAAGTTATATGACCATGTGGATTACTTCGTGGTCAATCTCAGCTCACCCAATACTCCAGGACTTCGAGAACTACAGGATAAAGAGCCCCCTCACCCATATATTGAATACGCTCTTAGAAGATCGAAAAGCAAGAGCCGTACAAAAGCCAATCTTGCTCAAAATTGCTCCTGATCTGACCAATAAGCAACTGGATGATGTTATCGAGATATGTAGCACGCTCAATATGGATGGTCTCATTGCTACAAATACAACGATAGACAGAAAAGGTTTATCAGCTAAGCAAAGCACAATTGAAAGAATTGGAGCAGGTGGGTTAAGTGGAGCTCCACTAACATCTCAATCGACAGAAGTGGTCTCATATATCAATCAAAAGTCCAATGCTTCTATTCCGATAATAGGAGTAGGAGGAATTGAATCTGCCTCAACCGCCCTTGATAAAATTAATGCTGGAGCACAACTCGTACAGGTATATAGTGGTCTCATATATAGTGGACCATACCTAATCAAGAGGATCAAAAAAGCGATCGTCGGATAAGCATATAAAGTTTTAGGGTATTTTAATAATAATTCTTGTGCCCATTTAAAAAGATGCTTTATTGTCACATATCTAATATTCTGATAATGTTGGCTTTATACCCCTTAAAAAAAGGCCCTATATAAAGCACCTAAATAACTCTATAGCTCAGAGTATAGTTATCACATTATAAAAAAATACTATGGCATCGTTTTGGTTTCCTTGTGTAATATCTTTTATAAACTTACTACGCTTAGGCTAAAGAGCAGGGCAGATTTTACATTTTTGAAACCAAAGTCATTAAACAGTGCTTATGGTGAACATTTTACACGATAACCAACAACTCACAAATGATTCACGACGATCAAAGCATGTACCGAGATTCCAGGTTTTGGACAGGACTGGGATTTTTCGGGGCACTACTCATCTACTTATTACTGACCTATCCTCAATGATTATTTCATAATCTTGAGACTTAAATCCAGGCATTGAGCTGAATGTGTTAAGGCACCCACGGAGATAAAATCAACTCCTGTAGCGGCAACAGACCTTACATTATTCAGCTCAATGCCACCGGATGCTTCCACTTCAAACTTTTTATCTACTATCTGTACAGCTTTATAGGTATTATCGATCTCAAAGTTGTCTAACATCACCCTCACATCCATATTTAAAGCAAGCACTTCTTTCAATTCTGTAAAATTTCTGACCTCAATTGTCATTTCAAGCTTTTTATTTCGCTCGGATAAATATGCCTGAACACGCTCCACTGCTTTTGTAATACCCCCCGCTGCATCTACATGATTGTCTTTAATCATGATACGATCATACAACCCATCTCGATAATTAGAACACCCTCCAATCTCAACAGCCCACTTTTCTAAAAATCTCAATAAAGGTGTAGTTTTCCGAGTATCCAGAATCGTCACATCATAACCCTTAGTTTCCTCTGCAAATGCCCGACTCAAAGTGGATATCCCACTAAGCCTCTGCATAGTATTCAGTGCTAAACGCTCTCCCATTAACAAGGCTTGCGACCTACAACTGACGTAAAAAGCCTCATCTCCATATTTAACTGGTGATCCATCATTAAGCTTAATATCGATAGATGACTCAGGATCCAAATACTTGAAAATCCGCTCAGCTATAGCTACTCCTGAGATGATTCCATCATCCTTCACTAATAGTCGTGCTCGACTAATCTGATCTGCAGGTATGCAAGACTGAGATGTGTGATCTCCACCCTGAATATCTTCATGAAGTGCTTCTATTATAAATCTATCCAGCTTATACCGATCTAAAGTTGACATGAATACTAATTTTATGAAATCAAATGTTTTCAGAAACGTTCTTATCTATCGACTATGCAAGAATACTTAATTAAGATTTTTTCTCTTCTGTTGTTCGCAATCATTTACACACTTATTTCTTGTGAACTAAATCAAAGAACTGAGGAAGTCCTCAATCCAAATGTTACTGTGGAGATCACTAGATATGACAGCATACTTCATGCTTGGAGTTCGACTCCTGATCAGATTGATCTGGCATCGACAATAGAGAGTACTCCAGCATTCACAGATTTATACCTGCATCAAATTCTTGCTTTACCAAGAGATACAGCCATCATGTTTACAGAGATTAAACGTATGGTTCAGGATAGTGGCTTTCAAAAATTATCCTCTGACGTTCGAGATATCTACAGAGATATGAGCTCAGTAAGTATCGAACTCAATCAACTTTTAGAAAACTATCAAGATATCTTTGGTGTCGAAATTACCCCCTCTATTTACACCTTCATATCTGGCTTTGTTTATCAATGTTTTGTCTTTGATGATATTGATAGTGAAGGTATTGGGATAGGATTAGATATGTTCTTAGGCGCAGACTTTCCTTATGAACAGATTAACCCAAACAATCCAGCGTTCTCAGCATATTTGACTCAATTTTATACTCCAGACTATATAGTCAAAAAAGTAGCTGAGGTGCTGGTAGAAGATAAACTACCAGCTCCACAAAAATCAGATTTCATATCTCTCATGGTTTGGGGAGGAAAAAAGTTATACTTGATAGATCAATTAGTCCCCTTCAAGTCAGACCATGTTGTTATAGAATATACTCCTGAACAATATCAGTGGTGTCAAGAAAACGAAGGTCAAATTTGGGACTTCTTCTTTGACAAGAATCTATTCTATGAAAC
>CACLQQ010000130.1 GCA_902609095.1 uncultured Bacteroidota bacterium
ATCGATCAGCTCCTTGGAGAAATTAATGATGAAGTGAGTACATATATCAGTAGCTCATCGATATCAAGATTTAATACTGCAACCCAGGAGTTCACTCTATCTGACCACAATAATCATTTCACTACTAATCTTGATATTTCGGCGCTTATATATAAACTCACGGCAGGGTATTTTGATCCTACAGTAATGCCATTAGTCAATTATTGGGGATTTGGTTATACGCCCAAAAAAGCGGTAACACATATTGACTCTATCGCTATAGACTCCATGATGACATTCGTGGGTTTTGACAAATTGAGCTATAGGTCAGAGCGATCAGAACTATCGATAGAAAACTATGACGGCCAACTCGATTTCAGTGCTATAGCCAAAGGTTATGCAGTTGATAAGATAGGTGAATACCTGAATAAATTAAGCTGCAATAATTACTTTATAGAAATAGGTGGAGAAGTCTTTGTCAAAGGAAAAAATGACAAAGAAAAAAACTGGGTAATAGGAATAAATACCCCATCCCCGGAAGCAGAGCTTACCGACCTAATCGAATATCTCTCATTATCAGATAGAGGATTAGCCAGCTCAGGCAACTATCGCAATTATTACGAGGTTGGAGATAAAAAATATGGTCACACCATAAATCCCAAAACTGGCTATCCAGAGATGAACGAATTATTAGCAGTAAGTGTAGTGACCAATGATTGCATGACGGCAGATGCAATAGCTACAGCTTGCATGGCTATGGGGTTTCCAAAAGCAAAAGATTTAATCAAGACTATACCTGATACAGAAGCCTGCTTCTTTATAGGATCAGATGAGGGGTCAATCAAAAAAACATATAGTGATGGATTTATTCAGTACGTCTCAAAATGATTTAGAATCATTTCAGTTTAATTTGGACCGAAACATCGTATTCTTTGATATTGAGTCTACTGGACTAAATATTTTACAAGATCGTATCGTACAAATCGCCTTAATTAAATATAGTTCAAATGGTCAAAATGTAACTGAATTAGAACTGATGATTAATCCAGGACGGCCAATCCCAAAGGAATCCATAGATGTTCATGGCATCACCGATGAAACTGTCGCCGATAAACCCAAATTTCATGAGGTTGCACGAGAAATCTTTGATTTTATCGGTGATGCTAACTTAGCGGGGTATAATTCAGATCGATTTGATGTACCTATGCTATTAGAGGAGCTATATAGATCTGGATTCAACCTGGATATGAGTAATCGCAAATCGATAGATGTTCAAAAGATATTCTATCGAATGGAGCCTCGGACGCTTAAAGCAGCACTCAAACATTATTGTGGAAGGGACTTGATTGATGCTCATGATGCCCTAGCTGATGTGCGCGCCACAGTCGATGTCTTAAAAGGTCAGATTAAAATGTATGCAGGAGTAGATCATGAAGATGGCGAAGGAATGATAACTAAAGAACCTATCAAGAATGATCTAAACTCAATCTATGAGTTTACTTCTGATAAGAGGCATGTGGATTTTACCAATCGATTGAAAAAAACTGAAAATGGTGACATCGTTTTCAACTTTGGAAAATACATGAATCAACGTGTCAAAGATGTGATCAAAAAGGATCGCAACTACTTTCATTGGATCATGGAAAAAGATTTCTCTTCTCAAGTGAAAAACACAATACAAGGAATCATGGACCAAATCATAAAAGACTCTCAGCAATCTATATAACAAAGCAGACTCATCAGGTGTTATTATACCACGATGAGACACTTTAGATTATTTATACTTATAATTATTACAATCTTATCGTCCTGTGGTGATGATAATCCTCCAGGAGGTGATTCAACTGACCTGACCCTTATCACTTATTCACCTGAGCCATACGTACTCAACATTCCAGATCATTTTCCGGAAATGATCATACCCGCAGATAACCCTATGACTGTATCAGGCGTTGAATTAGGCAGACATCTATTCTATGATCCCATACTTTCTCGAGATTCAACAATCTCTTGTTCAAGCTGTCACCTTCCTCAAGGAAATTTCACAGATAACTTAGAACGCAGTATAGGAATCGATGGAGACCGAACACGTCGCAGCTCTATGACCTTGCTTAATGTGGGATTTGTAAACAGTGGTTTGTTTTGGGACGGTATGGTTTCAACATTAGAAGCTCAGGCAGAACTTCCTATCGAAGACCCCATCGAGATGCATAGCACTTGGCCTAATGTTGAGCAGAAACTAAGAGAGCACAGTATATATCCGATGATGTTTCGACAAGCATTTGGGATTGAGGCTTATAAAGAAATTAATCGAGAACTAGTCACAAAGGTCTTAGCGCAATTTGAACGAAGTCTCATCAGCAGCGGCAATTCTAAATACGACAGAGTTATATCTGGTACCGATATCTTTACGGACTTAGAGCTAAGAGGACATAATATATTTTTCGATATTGAACCAGATGTATCCAAACATTTAGAGTGCGGTCATTGTCATAATGCCCCTCTATTCACAACTAATGAATTCATCAACAATGGCCTCCAAGAGGTTACAGATCTGAATGGTTTTACAGACGTAGGTAAAGGTGCTCTTACAGGAGTTACATTTGACAATGGAAAATTTAGAGTACCTACTTTAAGAAATGTTTTTTTGTCCGCACCTTATATGCATGATGGAAGTCTAGAAACGATTGACGATGTCGTGGCACATTATGAAACTGGAGGAAATATAGCTGATAACATTGGAGCTGTACTTCGGCCACTTGAAATAAGTGAGTCAGACAGAACTGCCTTAATGGCTTTCCTTAGAACATTAGAAGATCAGGATTTTATAAATAATCCTAAATATCTCAGTCCTTTTTAGACCTCATGGTAACTTTATAATCTATTAAATTATACTAAAATACTTATTATCAATACGTTATATTAATTATAATTATACATAATTAA
>CACLQQ010000131.1 GCA_902609095.1 uncultured Bacteroidota bacterium
GCCCAATTATCTCAACCTCCATTATTCTCTAACCACCTCAAAAAACTGAGTCTGACTATTAAAAGCAGAAAACACTCCCAGTGCGTTAGTAACATTTGATGGAGGTTCATTTAGATCCCTTGAATCTTGGGCACGGTTATCATAAAGTTCTGCATACTCATTATTGATATGGTACACTCTGATAGCATAACGGCCAAAAGACTCTAATGTACCCGCTAAAAATGTCATTGTAGCTTCGTCTGTTGGTTCAGAGACAAACCTAAAACGCTCAATTGCATCAATCACTTGTTGTGGAAAAATAGGATCAACATCATCACCAACGCGTTCGACAACCATGAAATAGAGATCTCCTATATCATTATTCCAGTTAGCTTGGATGCTTGAACCGCTGAGAAAGTTACCAAGCGCCTCTACTACGGCATCTCTTCCTTGAGCAATTGGCAAAATTGGCACCTTAATCGAATCTTGAGACAATTGGAGTCCAACTGTCGGAGTTGGCACCTGAGTTATTGCCGTTGCTGTTATACCCCCTTGACTTACCTGTAGTTCGAAAACATCGTTAGTGCTTATTTCTAAGTCATCACCCGGATAGTGGTAGTAGCCATCTAAACCAGAAGGTACCAGACTATATTCCTGGCCATATTTACTAATAGTCACTTCAGCATCATTGATTGGTACAGAAGTATCCTCTTCATCAGTTAATGGAAAAGTACTCTTAATCCTGATATCATCCACTGGCTCACCTGCATATAAGAAAGCCTCTACTACAAACTGATTAACAGCTATATCATTTAGGTTTTCTTCTTCACAAGACATCAAGACTGTGCATACAGTAACCCAAGCTATAACTGAATTAGATATTAGTTTTCTCATATTCTAGAATCTTACTTCAACTGATAAATTCGGTGTCATTCCTAAGTACTGGATCTCACTGATTATAGGAGGTGTCTCAGTAAAATTATACTCTCGATACCATATATTTCGACGATTCAGCAGGTTGAATATAGATATACCGAAATCATACTCAAATGGACCTGACTTATATAAGTAATGCGCTGATATGTCGAGTCTATGATAAGCTGGTAATCGAGATGCATTTCGCGGCCCTACGCTCACATAATTATTGGATCTACCGTCTAACAAGTCTATCGAGTATTGCCCAGCAGGTTCTGTGAAAGGTCTACCCGATGCATAGACGAATGTTCCCGACAATCTCCAATTGTCTATCTCGTAAGAGTGTACCGTTTTAAACTCATTACGAACATCATGCAGAGCCGCAAATTCAAATCCATTATTCAACTCAGGGAAGGTATTGCGCACACGAGCTAAGGTATAAGTCACCCAACCAGTATATGCTCCTCTTTTCTTCTGCAATAAAATTTCAGTGCCTTCCGCATATCCTGTACCAGTGAAAAAAAGCCTATCTAAATCAATATCATTTCGTTGGAACCTGAGAGAGAACTCCGCTAAGTTATTTAGGTCTTTTCGATATGCTTCTACATCAATGATATAATCATTAGTCTCATACGCAGCACCAACAATGTAGTGATCGGCACTACTAACCTTGACCAGATCATCATCCGCAAGCAGCCAAAAGTCTCGTGAGCCCTCCGTAACATTCTCATTGAGAATGCGATTTACAAATTGAAAATGTCTGCCATAACCACCTTTTAATTTGAGGCGATTAGTCAGCTTAAGATCAAATGAAAATCGAGGTGCCCAGTACACTTCACCCGTAACACTGTAATGTGTCCCTCTAATGCCAGCTTGTATATTTAAAGCTTCAAAGGGTCGCCACGTGTCAGCAAGATAAGCCGCACTATATGTAGCTTCTTGAGACACATCAAGGATAGTCAAGGTATCATCTCGTACGAATTGGAAGTCTACCTCAGCTTCTGTGACGAGTAAACCAAATTCCAATTTATGAGCTGCATTGAGTTGAAGTTCATTATCCAATCGAAATGTTAAATCTCTAACATCGTTATCCTCAAAACTCAAAATATCAAAATAAGCAACTGTCGAATCCGACTCCACTAAAACAGCATTTACGTCGACAGACCTATCATACTCGCTGAAGTATCTGGACGATGCAACCAAAAGATTGGAGTACCATCTAGGATTCCATTGCCTGGACCATTTAGCACTGACTCCCTGATTACCCCAATCACTTCTTTCATCTATACCTAAATCAATCTGTAACGCACCTCCTAACCGCTCGATAGATACATCATTAAACTCTACAAGATGATCGGCCCCATTATAATATGATAGTGCTACTACATCTTTATCGGTTGGGTTAAAACTGAGTTTGCTATTCATATCAAAAAAGTAAAAATCGGGCTCTACCGTCGTTACCTCTAAACCGTCAATATCTGGCGGGCGCTCAGTTTGAGTAAATACTCCAAGAATATCTTCATACAATCCACTCTTGATAATATCAGTATAAGACCGACGACCGCTAATAGTTAGAGAACCTTTGTTGGACAAAGGGATCTGAACATTGGCTCGACCATTTAGGAGATTCAATCCTAAGTTGCCATGGAACTCATTAGGATCTCCAGTTTTACCAGTTAAGTCGACCACACTAGATAACCTACCTCCATATTTAGCTGGAAAGACGCCCTTGTATAACTGCACATCCTTGACTGCATCAGCATTAAAAGCTGAAAAGAATCCAAAAAAGTGATCTACATTATATACGGTCATTCCATCCAGCAGTACCAAATTTTGATCGGGGGTACCACCTCTCACATATAAACCTGAGCTACTTTCGTTGCTACCGCTAACTCCAGGCAGTAAT
>CACLQQ010000132.1 GCA_902609095.1 uncultured Bacteroidota bacterium
ATGCCCTTTGTTATGTTCGATGAAGAAGTGAATGTAATGAGATGGGATATAAAGTAGCTTGGACAAATTCTGTTCGAACCTTCTGGAGCGGTGACCTAATTCATGACCAACATTGATCCCCATAGCTCCCAATATAAATCCAAGGGATCCTATGGTACCCATAATTTCAACTGTTGTCAAAGGCTGCGTGGAAAAAATATAGATGGAGGCTGCGACGCTGAGGTAGACGATTGGCAGATTGAGATAGAGTAGCCAATCGAAAAATAGATTCTTAAGTCTACTTTCCTTTTCAGAGGGGGAGAAGTTTTCTTCAGATATCGGTCCTAACTGATCGACAATTGGAACTATTAGGTATCCAAAGATTAGCGTCAGCCACGATGTCCATCCTAAAAAATATAATCCAGTAAAAAAACAAGCTGGTGTTATGTAGGCAAGGAGATATTTTCGATCTTTCATATTATCGTACTATAATTATAAAAATAGTTCGATTTGTTAATATTTACAATTATGGGTAGAAAATCTTTAGATAAGGAGCGAAATAAAAATCAGTCCAAGACAGACCTGTGGTTAATTATATTATTAGCCGAACTGCAGGATCAGGACCTATCTAAGTTGAGCATGAATAGATTATCACAGCTTATGGGTAGGAGCAAATCAACGGTCTATCAATACTTTAGCACCAAAGAAGAGATCATTGATAGATTAATCGAGATTAAACTAATAGAAGTCAAAGAGTCAATTGTCATAGATGAGCAGATGACTGTATTAGAAACTTATGAATACTTCGTTATGAAAGTTTGTCAAGGCTTAGATGGGATATCAATTCATTTTATGAATCAGCTAAAGGTAGCCTTTCCAATTATTTGGCTTAAGGTAGAAGGCTTTATGAATCAAGTTCTAATATTTTTTGAGGGACTCTATCAAAGGGGTATGGATGAAGGTATATTCATGCCATACCCAATTGCAATGTTATTGGCCATTGATGAATTCTTTATGTATCAATTCATGATGGACCCTAAGCGATCTGTTGAACCAGTGGAAACTTTAGTTCGGTTTTATATGACTCTTAGGTTAGAGGGATTGCATACCTGATTTTTCATTCTGAATTATAAAATAGGATTCTTGGTAAATTGATAAAATGACAATCGAAGATCCTAAACTTAGCTTTTGTCACGGGTGCCTTTTGGGGAGTTCTACTTATCATGGAGCGACGCTATCCTCTTATGGATGTTCTTTTCCCGGCAAAAAAGAACGAAAATGCCGTTTAAACGCATATTTCTTCTACAGAAAACAATGCCATTCATTGATCATGAGCAGCAATTGTTGTTATGATTGTCTGCTTCGCTCTCCCTTCTTTCGAGAAATTGCTGATTTTGTACAGAATGGTATTAATAAATTTAACAAAAACATATAACGCGAATGTAACGACCATAAACTGAGGATAGTGGAAGCTGCTCTTGAGCTGAGCTATTTTTTGGTTCTTTTCATCTAAGGAAAAGAATATGCACCAAAATGTATATGAAGAGTCATTCAAATAGTGCTCTCCATTTTCCTCAAATAATGTTGTTAATAACAGAAGATCTCCTCGCTCAATAAGTAAATAAGCTCAACGTGAAAAAGACGAATGAAATTATACTTTTCATTGTCACTCAGGATAGAAAGAAAATAGACCTAACTTTAGCTCAGACTGACGAATTATGACAAACAAACTACCATGGTGTAGCCTGGTGCTTGCAATACTTTATTCATGCGACTCAGGTTATATTCAAACTAATAATATACTGAACAAGGATTTGTCCGCTTTCACTCAGCTCAACGGTGGGGCTGATTACCAATATGACAATGGTATTCTAACTGGAACGTCAAAAATGGGAACGCCGAATTCCTTCTTGGCCACAAAAACTTTATACACTGACTTTATCCTGGAATTTCAAGTTTTAGTAGATGAGGGGCTAAATTCTGGAGTACAAATCAGGAGTGAATCTAAAGCTGATTATTACAATGGCCGAGTGCATGGCTATCAAATTGAGATTGATACCTCTCCTCGAGCATGGTCAGGTGGCGTTTATGACGAGGCCCGCAGGGGCTGGGTGTATCCACTTAGCCTAAATACAGCAGCAAGATCAGCATTCGTCAATGGAAAGTGGAATCTCTATCGAGTGGAAGCAATAGGAAATACGATCACTACCTGGATTAATGGTGTACCTGTAGCACATATAATTGATGATATGACATCGGAAGGTTTCATCGCTTTCCAAGTCCATAGTATCTATGATGAGAAAGATGAGGGTAAGCAAGTCAAATGGAAAAATATTACCATCGATACCACAGACCTTGCATCGAAGAGTATTGTGTCTACTGCGCCTCAAGAATCCTATCTCGACAATGGCCTAACTAAAGATGAAACGATGGCAGGATGGCAGATGCCTGACAGCGATGCCAGTTATATAGAAGGATACACAGAGTACGAACTCAAGTTTGACTTTAAACTTGCTGACTCAATCCAAACCGTTCAGCATTATTCTGGAGATTATTACTTCTCAATGAGACAGTTGGATACCATAAATCCACCAGGCTCTTTATATGAGGTGGTATCTGCTGAAAACTTGAGTGAACCGGGAAATCCGAGCCTACGCTATAAAGGTGCTAACCGATGGAATCGTGCGCACATCAAGGTTTGGGATAATCACATTGAACATTGGTTGAATGGGATTAAGGTGGTTGATGAGAATGTTGAGGAAACGGCTGAACTGGCATTGA
>CACLQQ010000133.1 GCA_902609095.1 uncultured Bacteroidota bacterium
CTATACATGGCTAAATCAAAAACTCTACATGTCTGCACCAACTGTCAAACTCAATATGTTAGATGGGAAGGAAGGTGCGCCAATTGTGGAGAATGGAATACCATCGTAGAACGATCAATTGAAATATCTTCCACAAGAAAAAAAACTCATTCTACTAAACGAGAAGAGTCTATACCACTGCCTATAAACCAGATTGTTACACCTCAAGTAGAAAGGTACTTGATTTCATTTGATACAGAGTTATCACAAGTTTTAGGTGGAGGTATCGTTACTGGAGCAATCATGCTGATTGGGGGACAACCTGGCATCGGTAAGTCAACCCTAATGCTACAATTAGCCTGTACGCTAACCAATAAAATACTTTATGTTTCAGGTGAAGAGAGTCCACATCAGATCAAAATGAGAGCTGATCGTATCAACTCTATTAATCCTAATTGCTACATACTAAACGAAAGTGATCTCGATAAGGTCCTAAATATTTGTGCTCATGATCCACCTGAACTATTGATGATTGATTCTATACAAACAGTTTATACGAAAGAATTTGAAAGCTCCGCCGGTTCAATCAGTCAGATCAAAGAATGTACCTATAAACTCCAGCAATTCGCTAAAGCTACTGATATACCCATATTCATCATAGGCCATATAACTAAAGAGGGTAGCATAGCGGGACCTAAGATCTTAGAACACATAGTTGATGTTGTACTGCAGTTCGAAGGTGATAGAAACTATATCTATCGGATATTGAGAACCATTAAAAATAGATTTGGCTCGACCGATGAGATTGGCATCTACGAAATGGAAAGTACAGGCCTCCGTCCTGTCACTAATCCATCGGAGTTACTGCTCTCTCAAGGTGAAGAGCTCATCAGCGGAAGTGCCGTGGCCTGCACAGTTGAAGGAGCACGACCATTAATGATTGAAACACAGGCGTTAGTATCAACGGCGATCTATGGTACACCGCAGCGCTCGGCAACAGGATTTGATATCAAGAGATTGAGTATGCTACTCGCCGTATTAGAAAAGAAATGTGGCCTCTACTTCAGTCAAAATGACGTTTTCCTCAATATAGCTGGAGGAATCAAGGTAACTGATCCAGCAATTGATCTAGCGATACTTGCTGCACTCATCAGTTCTCTCAATGATATTCCCATCAATAAGGACATCTGCTTAGCCGCTGAGGTGGGACTGTCGGGAGAAGTTCGCTCAGTTAGCCGAATCGAACGAAGAATACAAGAGTCAGCACGACTAGGATTCAAGCAAATTATCATCTCTAAGTATCATAATAAACTGAACACTAAAGCATTTAAAGACATTGAATTCATAGGAATAGGAAAAGTGGAAGAGCTCATGTCAATATTATTTAGTTAAATGACCATAGACGATCATATAGAACTATCTATGTCTAATCCGATCATCTACTATGATGCCAAGTGTTTGCTCTGCAATGGATTCATAAAAGCCTTAATTAAAAGAGACCCAAAAGCGATATTCAAGTATTTCTCTCTTCAAGATGATAAGTCCCTGTCTGTCCGACAACTCCATAACATGATTGATACGATTACAACTGTAATCTTACTTGATCAGGGGGTTTGGTATGATCAATCAGATGTAAGTGTGCGTATTGCTCAGTATATCGATGGACCATGGCATAAGGCCACCGCAATAAAGTTTGTTCCGAGTTCCATCAGAAATTGGATCTACCGCCGAATTGCGAATAATCGATATCAACTCTTTGGACAATCTGATGAGTGTATTATCCCAGATGAAAGCATCAAAAGTAGATTTCTATAAATCAAAGCCCTTCGCTCATCTTAAAACCATCTTTAATCAAGTCAACAATAACCTGAGGTTTGAAAAAAGAAGAATCAACAATCTGATCATGGTTAGAGAGATCCTCGAAGTCTATCCCATATAGCGATAAAAATCGACGCTTTTCACTTTGTCGTCTATCCTTTATCTTATCTAATAGTTGCATAATAGATGCGGTATTCTCATCTGACACTCGATTCTCATCATGAAAGATGCGCTGTGCTGCAATCTCATCCTTACATCGAAGAAATACCTTATAACTACTTGGGATGAAATGCCATGCTAATCGAGAGTCAACGATATAGTTCTCACCAGAATCGGCTAATGCTCGAGTGTGATCGTCAATTTTCGTATCTATTGATTTGTCATTTTCGGACAGGAGATTCAGTTCTAAGGTAGTAATCCCCATCTCTGCGGCTATTCTGCGTTGTATATCTCCGGTTGAGAGGTAATTATATCTTAACTGATCTCTGAGGAGTTTGCCACAGGTACTCTTGCCACTTCCTATATCTCCTGATATGGTAATGATCATTTTATTTACGCTTTAATCTATGATCATGACCACATCCAATCGGAGAACCAGGAGGCATTTCATTAAGCTCAGGAAGTTTTAAGTCTGCCCCGTGTAATGATGCTCGTTCTATCATTGTTAATAAATATTGAACATGAGCTTCATCTCCTTTTATGAGATACTTTTCTTGTATCTCTGTAAGCTCGTTATTAACTGCTGCGGCAACATTGATATCTACAAATGCATTATGAGCCAAAGCCAATAAGTGCGTTTGATAAATCTTCTGAACTAATTCTACGAGAGACTTATCATGA
>CACLQQ010000134.1 GCA_902609095.1 uncultured Bacteroidota bacterium
AAGTCACCTTCAAAAGCTATGTGCCAGATTAAGCTTGTGCCAGATCCAGTGGCATTAAAATCAATGGAGTCTGGAGAGTCCGGTAGACTAAGAATTGTACCTATAGAATCTGTTACTAACCACTGACTATTGGACCCTAATGCCCCAACCAAATTTATTTGTGTCAAAAATGTAGATTCCATATCGATACAAATATCGAATGGCCCTCCTTCCAATACACCACCATCCACTTCAGTACGATTAACACGAATTGAATTAGATAGATCAAAACAACCTGATAGATTTGAAGTTTTGCCATTGAGTATTGCTCCTTCTAAGTTGTCTTCATAACTTAAATGCCATACCAAACAGACCCCTGCACCTGCAGCATCAAAATCTACTAAATCAGGTGAAGAAGGCAAGCCTAAGATAGTCCCTATAGTATCAGTAACTACCCATATACTATTTGAACCAATTGAACCCTCTAAACTTATATCATCTATAAAATCAGATTCACCATCTATACATATTTCATATGGTCCTCCAGAGATCTGGCCCCCATCGACAACGTTCCTATTTACAGTTATTGGATTAGACAGTCCAAAACATCCATTTAAATCGAATGCGTTATTATTGACCGTTAACCCTTCCAGACCGTCTTCATAACTTAAATGCCAAATGAGACAAATTCCAGCTCCTGCATCATCAAAGTCCACTGCATTGGGCGTATCAGGCAAGCCTAATATCAATCCTGAAGTATCTGTTATTAGCCATTGAGCATTACTTCCACTATTGCCAGACAGTCCTATTTCATTCACAAAATCCGGTTGTCCATCTACACAAAAATCAAAAGGGCCACCCGTTAACTCACCTCCATCTGGAGCCTCAGGTCCTTCAAACGTTACACTTATCTCGTCAACATCCCATATCTCAAAATCAGTTTCGTTAGTCACTGAACAATAACCTAATAGCATAAAGGTAAAGGTCGACGGACTGTCGACTGCAAAATTGGCGTCCCCAAAAAAGTCAAATACTTCTAATGACCAATCTTTTGATGTTTCATTGGCGATGCTTCTGTAAATCTCAACTCCGTTCTTTAGTATTCTGACGCCAAATAATGAAGGGAAATCATTTGCTCCAGATTCACCATTAATAAATGAATATAATTCTGGCGCCAACTGATAAAAACTAAGTTCTGTTAATCTCACAAGCTGATCATTTAAAGGCTGAACGGTAATATCAAAATTAAGAGACTTATTAGTCAGCGGTTGATAATCACAAGTTCTTCGAGCTGACACACACATCCCAGTCGATCCATTTACACCCAGGGTACAAGAATGACCATTATTTCGAGGATCATTACGATACAAGCTATTGCCTGCAACTCCTATGTTTGCAAAACTTTGTTGTGTTATGTCCGCGGTAAACTCCGAATAATCTATGCTCGTATTACCAGGAATTATAGACAGGCAATTGTCAAGTGTAAAAGTTACTGTTGCTTCTTGAAAAGCTCCGTCATCACAATTAGCCTTCCCATTAAAAGTGGCCAAAATCAATAAAAGAATGGATAGAATAGACCTAAGCAATGTATTCATTTTCATCATATTTAAAATATTGATTGTCAATTATATCTGATCCAATATCTACCTATTCAACATTAATATTATTGAGGTATACCCTATTCTCGTTGGTTGGAGTTATTTACAAATACTGCAGCGAGAAGAAAGATCATAGACTCCAACTCCCTAGCAATAAGCAATGTAAATTAGTCAGAGCAATGATAATGAAACTTATTTATAAATGCTAAAGCTGTCTTATGTCAAAAGCTTTACAAAGAAAATATAGCTAGACTTTTAAGACAAGCTTGCCCATTTTTTGACCATTAAATAGCTTCAGAAATACTTCATAGAAGTTCTCGATCCCTTCATAGATATCTTCTTTGCTTTTCAACTTTCCTTGAGCCATCCACATCCCCATATCTTTAGCTGCTTTAGTATGATGAGATGCATAATCCATAACAACCATTCCTGTCATAGAAGCACGATTCACCAATAAAGAAAGGTAATTCTTAGGGCCATTTATTGCTTCTTTGTTATTGTATTGTGAGATGGCACCACAAATTACAATTCTGGCATTAAGTCTAATTTGAGTTAGAGCAATATCTAATATGTCTCCTCCGACATTATCAAAGTATACATCAATTCCTTTAGGGCATTCTTCTCTTAACCTTTTGTAGACATTTTCATTCTTATAATCGATAGCGCCATCAAATCCAAGACCTGAAACCAGATAATCACACTTATTTGAGCCTCCTGCAATCCCCACCACATGACATCCTTTTATCTTTGCTATTTGACCAACCACGCTACCGACTGCTCCTGCAGCTCCTGATACCAAAACGACATCTCCTTCTTTAATTTTACCCACGTATAAAATTCCAAAATAGGCAGTCATCCCAGGCATTCCCAACGTTCCAATGTAGCACGGCAAAGGTGCTAAAGAAGGGTC
>CACLQQ010000135.1 GCA_902609095.1 uncultured Bacteroidota bacterium
TACCAAGCGTGGTAATACTTGGCCCTCTTATTGAAGAATTGGTGTTAAACTTTAAGTCGGCATCCAGCACGATTAATTTATCAAAGGCAATAAATGATCCCAGTGTGTTTTCTCCATGAACCTCTACAGCGTCAAAAGTGCGGTACGGTATAAGGTAAATATTTTTACCAGCTGCAAAATTAACACTACTGTTAGTTCCATTCATTCCTATCATATTTTCTTGACCTGAATCATCTTTTAGCTCAGCGTAGGATTCAACAGTTTGGAGTGCTAAGGCATGTATAAATCCTCCAGGAATAGTATCACTTCCTGTAACAGTTAATACATAATATTCTATAGAATTTCTTGCGTATAATTTTATTGACCCACCGTTATTATCTGTATACAGTCCTTTTACGTCGATCAGATCTGCAAATATCTCTACTGTATTATTCATAAAGTCTATATCATCAATACTACGTACTGATCTTGGAGTGATGATCTCAAGATTACTAGAAAGTCTTATACTATCTCCTGTATCAAACTCAACAGCTTTACCTGTTTTTATAGATATGGTGGTACCGTCAGTGCTTATTTCACCAGCTCCTGGTATAGCCATCAAGCCACCTCCATCTAACGCAAATTGAGTGTCATCAAGGTAGGTTATAGTCAATACATTGGCAAGATCAGTTGTAGCATCAGTTATTCCATCTACATTAAAAGTTCCATCACTTGATATGAGGTTTCCTGTAATTGGACCACCATTTCCCGTAGACAATACATATCCATTGGTACCTGCTGAAATTCCACCAGTATTATTTAGTGATCCACTAATAGACTCGTCAGTAGCGATAAAAATGGACTGGTCATCATTCATAATAGAACCAGGATTGATTACCTTATTAGCCCCTATTACAATGTTGCCGTTATTGGCATCAAGAATGCCATTATTTTCCAGTTGTCCATTGGTAACATTAATATTAATGTTACCACCTTTCATATTGATTGATGTATTTGTGGTGATGTTTCCATTGATGATTAGATTACCATTATGAACATTTAACGTAAAGTTGGCCTCAGGTAAGTCGGATAAGTCAAAATCAGCATCGATGATCAGATCTCCATCCATATGATCAATCAAAACTGATCCGTCAAATTGTCTTGAAAATGTAAGACCATTATCATAAGCGTAGGTAGTATATCTTACAGGTCTTGATGTTCCATCTACATCATTTCCTATGTGTTTACATACTGGTCCGAAAGATTCATCAATAATATTTATAGTATTTCCATCAGCAGAGAATAAATCAGTTACAGTTACTCCGTTATCAATTATTGCTTGCATCGAACTATTAGGATAAGATTGAGGTGAAGCATTTTCAACATTAACAACAATATTGGTAGTGTAACTGTAAGCCTCATCATCAGTATGCATCACTGTAATAACATCTCCATTAGAAGCAGAAGCAGGGATACTAATAAAACCAGTGTTGGGTTCAATATCGTATCCACCAGGATTAACAGAAATCGAAAAGCCTGAAAATTCTCTTCCTGAAACATTAACCGGATATTTTACCTCTTTTACTGAAGCTGATGATACCAGATTAATTGTAGGATTAAATGTTAGGGTACCATCGGGAGTCCCTTCTAAATTAAAATCAGAGATCGCAATCTCATCACCACTATAAAACTGTAACAATGCCCCTTCATTAATGCCGCCGCTTCCATCAATTAACGTATCAGAGATGATTCTTATGTCTTTAGTTGCAATTGCTGTAAATACACCATTTTCAATGTTCAAATTAGGACGTTGATTTTGAGTTTTGATGCAACCACCAACGCACAAAAATATATCACCTCGACTAAAATTATAACTGTCATCAATTTGCATGGTAAAGTTATCCTTAGCAAGTACTGTTAAAGAACTATAACCAAAATTATTGATTAGACCACTAAGACCATCAGTAACAAATGTAGCACTACCAGATGTTATGGCCGTAATAAATCCGTTATTGCCAACTCTATAATCATTTTCTCCATCCAATATCTCAACTTTATTTCTTCCGAGCAAAAGATTCTTAGTCCCTCTTGAAAGGGAATCTTGATAACCCACAATCTGAGAGTTTATCAGTGATAAATCACCAAATGAAATTAAACTTATCATGCTATTGGAGCCACGGGAATCCAAGGCATCAGGCTCATCTTCAGGTATACTGGACAGGTCGTTCGATGCTACAAATAAAATGCTTGAACCTAATCCAGAAACATCTATCTCTTCACTGACTGAATCCGTAAATAATGATTCTATATCTCGGAGTGACAAGACAGATACCCGTGCTCCTAGAGAATCAGAAACATTATCATCATCATCATTTGATGCAACAATATTGGAAGTTCTGACTAAGGTGTGTGCATACAAGCCTACTTCACCTTCTATTCCTACATCCAACTCTCCAACATCAATGGATCCTGCATAAATGATGATTCTTTTTTTG
>CACLQQ010000136.1 GCA_902609095.1 uncultured Bacteroidota bacterium
GTAAGGAGTCAGCCGTAGATGAAAAAGATGCAATAGTAGCCAAAGCCCTTGAGATACACGAACGAGTGCTTACAGTAGATACTCATGCTGATACCCCGTTGCGTATGATAGAACCAGGATTTGATATGGCAGAGCGTCATGATCCTAATGAAACTGGATCTAAGGTGGATTATCCAAGAATGAAAGAAGGAGGCTTAGACGCTATTTTCTTCGCAGCCTTTGTCGCTCAGGATATCCGTGATGACGATGGACATACTCGTGCCAAAGCGCTTTGTCATCAAATGATAGACTCGATAATCGCTTCGACTCAAAGAAATAAGGATATCGTGGGATTAGCAAAAAAACCGGATGATGCATATGCATTAGAAAAGGAAGGTAAACGTGCCATATATATTGGTATCGAAAATGGTTATCCCATTGGTAATGAAATCAATAACGTAGAAGCTTATTATGATAAAGGTGTGAGATATATCACACTGGTACATTCTTCTAATAATGATATTGCAGACTCTGCTACAGATCCCGAAGGGACAGAACACGGAGGTATTAGTGATTTCGGTGCAGAAGTAGTAGCAGAAATGAATCGTTTAGGAATTATGGTTGATGTATCACATGGTAATGATAGCGTATTTTATGATGCTATTGCGATGTCAAAAGCACCAATTATAGCAAGCCATTCTAATGCTCGTGCAGTGACACCGCATGATCGTAATATGAGTGACGAGATGCTACAGTTAATGGCAGAAAATGGTGGCGTTGTACAACTAACCATGTTGGCGGACTACCTTAGAACAGCTCCACCGAATACAGAAAGAGATTCTGCAGTAGCTGAACTGCGTTCTAATATGAAACCAGTCAGCGAAATGACCGATGGAGAGAGAACGGCCTTGAGAAAGTCATTTCAAGAATTGGGAGAAAAGTATCCTTCTCCTCCAGCAACAGTGGAGCATGTTGCAGATCACATAGATCATATTATTAAAATCGCTGGAATCGATCATGTAGGGATTGGTTGTGATTTTGATGGTGGTGGAGGTATCGAAGGTGTATTCGATGCGAGTGAAGTTATGAATATCACTATTGAGCTTGTAGAGCGTGGCTATAAAGAAGAAGAAATAGAAAAGATTTGGGGTGGCAACTTAATTCGAGTGTTCAAGGAAGTACAAGACATAGCTGAAGAAATTCAATCGGCAGGATAGTAACTCATTAATTCTAATCGAATGATGTATTCTATTATGGGAGCATACATGCTCTTGGGTCAAGTAGGATACTCTACGGGTATGCTGCTTCACCCATTGAGGTTGTCACTTTGTGAAATTGAGTATCAAACTGAGACCCAATTGCTTACAATCAATCTCAAGCTGTTTCTTACAGATGTCAACGAGGCAATTGTTTTTGATTCATATAGTACAGAGCTTGCCTTTTGCCAAGACAATGAATCTGCGCAAGCTAATACATTATTGCTTTCATATTTGAACAAGTTTTTTCATGTAAAGACCAATGGCAGCCTTGTCGATTTAGTGATCAACGAGAAGAAACTTACAGGAGAGGGCGACAATACAGCACTTTGGGTTTATTTCGAACATAAGCAGGATTTACCTATTAATTCCATGGAAATAAAAAATGCTGTATTCACAGATTTATTTTTTGATCAGAATAATATCGTTTATGTTCATATAAATGGCGAATCCAAGAGTCTTATGCTTAATAAAAAGACAGAGTCGCATCGATTAACATTTTGAGATGAACACCTTTGATTTTTATATCACACTTGGTTATAAACATATCTCAGATTTAGCGGGCTATGATCATATTCTTTTTTTGGTTGCACTGTGCGCCATTTATAAAATCGAACAATGGAAGAAAATACTAATATTAGTGACTGCATTTACAATTGGGCACAGCATTACTTTAGTTTTAGCATCCCAGGATACAATTACCATTCCATCACATATCATTAAGTTCCTGATTCCTACAACTATTATGCTCACAGCATTTCATAATGTCCTCAGTTATAAGCCTAAAGGAAATAGCGGTAAGATGTGGCGGAACTACGCTATGGCATTGTTCTTTGGATTAATTCACGGTATGGACTTTTCAAACTATTTCAAGGCCCTTATTATGGATCCATCACAAATCGTAATACCTCTTTTAGGTTTTAATATTGGAATTGAATTGGGTCAGTTGCTTGTGGTAGCTTGCATTGTAGTCATCGCATATATATTCTTAAATTTGATAAGTGTGAAACACCGAGATTGGAATCTTTTTATTTCTGGAGCTGCTGCTGGCATGTCCTTTATATCTATGATAGATAATAAATTTTGGTAGCAATCGACACACAATTTTAGTTTGAGCGAAAGGGTTTAAATCGGCCATTATTGGCTGGCACTGTGTATTCCATTGAATCGAAAATTC
>CACLQQ010000137.1 GCA_902609095.1 uncultured Bacteroidota bacterium
CCCCAAGATAACTCCAACATGGATCCGTAGGAATTTTCACTTTTGCCTGATATCGTTCCTGAAGCCATCATATCACCTATCTTGACATTACATCCATTACTGGTATGATGAACTAATTGCTGAGCCATGTTCCAATACATGTATTTATAATTGGATTAGCGTATGATGTTCTCAGTTTTTCCTTCTGGTACAATACCCAACTCCAAGTTGATATCATAGTTATGAGCTTCTTGATATTTTAGGTATGGCAGCATTTCGGGTTCTTGCGATGGCCCAGTGACCTTGGATGGTTCCAAAGCCTCTATGGTTACAATCCATGGAGATATCGAAGAGCCCACACTTTTAGCTAAGAACGGACCTAATGGGATATACTCCCATTTTTGTATATCACGAGCAGACCAATCATTAAATAATACCATTCCAAAAATGTGCTCAGCTGCTTGATCAATGCTTACAGCATCACCTAAATTGGTATTCGTTCACACAACGAAAGCCTTTTCCAATTCAAAATCCATTCGTTTAGAAGATCCGAATAAAGGCCTATCAGCTCATGTAGGCATTGTTTGTCCATTAGGCCTATTAATAGGAGTTCCACTTACTACAATTGAGGATGCCATGCCATGATATCCCACTGGCAAATGCTTCCAATTGGGTAATAATGCATTCTCAGGATCTCTGAACATCTTTCCAACATTAGTTGCATGTTCGGATACTGGAATAAAAGTCGGTATAATCTCTACCCTTACTGGCATATGCATTTGTGCCTCAGATTGCTTTACAAAGACCTGTGGATTCGGACCTAATACAGAACTTTTATCTTTTAACCAAGACTGAATATCGGTGCGAACTTTATTAGTTATGGGTTTGCCCAATGCTATGAAATCATTCAGGTAGTCTTGACTCATAACTGTTTTATCAAAATCAAATACATCACCTAAGTCATGCAAAACATAAAGGTCTATGATCTGATCTCCAATAGCTACACCTGCTCTTTTACCTCGATCAGGAGTTTAGAATATTCCGAAAGGAATATTATGAATGGAAAAATCAGAATATCTTGCTATATCTACTATCATATTTTATTATTTGATTGCACTATTTCGTTTAGTGTAGCAACCACGATTTAAAGTATTTCCCGTCATCTATTTTCATTGCCTCCTCGGTAATCTGAAGGGTATTGAAAGTATCTATCATAACGGCTAATTCATGAGTTTCCTTCTTTCCTATACTGGCTTCATATGTACCTGGATGAGGTCCATGAGGAATCTCAGACGGATGTAGAGAAATATAACTAGGTCCTATTCCAGTTCTACTCATAAAGTCCCTATCCACATAATATAACATCTCATCAGAATCGATATTAGAATGGTTATATTGTGCGGGAATCACCTTTGGATGATAAGTCATATAATCGAGGACAGAATGAACATATTACAAAGGCATTGGTCTCAATAGTCTGATGAACAGGTGGTGGTTGATGAATCCTTCCCGTTATCCGTTCAAAGTTGTGAATCGAAAAACCGTATGGATAATTATATCCATCCCACCCAACCAAATCGAATGGGTGCGACGCATAGACTAACAAATGAAGTACACCTTGCTTCTTAATCTTGATGATGAATGATCCTTTGTTATCATAATTTCGAGATCCTACGGTAGCTTATAATCTCTCTCGCAGAAGGGTGAATGCTCCATTAACTGACCAAACCAATTGCGATACTTCTTAGGTGTATATATCGGATGAAATGACTCAGCATACAGAATTAGATTATCCTGATTATCAAAGTCAATTTGGTAAATTACACCACGAGGGATAATCAGATAATCTCCGTACTCAAACGGAATATTTCATAGAAATGTCCTGAGCGTACCTGATCCTCTATGAATGAATAGCATCTCGTCTGCATAAGCATTCTTATAGAAATAATCTCTGAATGACTTTCTTGGAGCTGCAACACCAATATGGAAATCATTATTAGCAATTAGGGTATTTCTCGATTGGATATAGTCACCTTCTGGAGCTACATCGAACCCCAAAATCTTGCGAGAAGTAATATTCTTTTGAACTGCAATCTTAGGACTTTTATCTACTGAGTCCTGGATATCTTGTACAATAGTAGGGCGATGATGATGATACATAATAATGGACATCCCATCGAAACCTATCGTACCAAATACCTGCTCATTGTACAGACTGACATCTGGCTTATGGAACTGAGTATGTCACTTATGAGGTATATCCCCTAATCTGTGATATATAGGCATCTATAATTAAGTTTTATTGAATATGTGAAAGATGGACCTTTCGTCTTGAAACTTACCATAAAATTGTT
>CACLQQ010000138.1 GCA_902609095.1 uncultured Bacteroidota bacterium
GTCTATTCTGATAGAATGTTTATTGCTAACAACATACAAATCAGATTACCTTCTAACCTAATAGCAGGTAATTATACCCTAGTACTAAACAATGAAAGAAGGTCAATCAGTCATAAATTAATTGTCATTTCTAAGTAGTTCTACATTCCAATAATTCTTAATAATTATTTATTCACGATAGATAAGTTTCCCTTTCAATTTGAAAACTGAAGAAGTCTTCAGATCAATACTATTCTTTTTTATAATTTGACGAAGAAGGTCGCTTTTTCACTTGGGTTAAAAATAAAAACACACAACTTAAATAACCATTATTAGGTTATTTTTTTCAGAAAGCTATTAGTTTGACTTCAAATGATATAAAAATTAATTCGTTATTAATATTGGCAACACCCTCATCTCTGCTTACAAATAACAATATTGATCCTATATTAACAAGTTGTACAATACCTTTGATGGGAGGAGTTTTCCCCAAAATCATCCACGAAGGTAAAAGTCATCCTGCTGGTGTTCTTATGGTTTGGATTTAATCAATTCATTGAAAACGTAATTATAGAAGATTTCTCTTATCCGGATCAAATCCCAGACTTCAATGAATCTTCACTTGGAGATATCAATCCAAATAACATGACGCTTTTTATATTCGTTAATGCACTCTTAGATAAGAAAAATCTCGTCTTTGAAAGCTTATATGATGAATTCGGAACTCTACCTAAATACGTTGGAGGCGAGGCAGGTTCTTTGGATTTCAATAGCTTTCCATGTCTATTCACAAACAAAGGAATTATCGAGAGTGCTATGACTATCAGTCTAATGGGGATATTTCGACTTCTGTAGGTGTTGCTCATTGATGGGAATCAATAACTTCGCCCCTAAAAGTTACAGAGGCTGAAGGAAATTAAATTATCAGTCTGAACTGGAAGCCTGCAATGGAAGTATAAGAAGAGATCATTGTAAATCACTCAGGCAACAGCTTCGATTACGAAAACTATTTTGGTACTACAAAGTCCTATCCTTTTGGAATATCAAAGTTAGGTTCAGAAATGATGGTTCGAGATTCCTTCATGACTCAGGAAGGTAAGATATTCACACTTGACACAATACCTCAGGGAAGTCATGTAAGTGTTTTATTTGGTGACAAATCGAGTTTACTTGGGGACGCGAAACAAGCAAAAGTCAGAGCCTTCGAAAGCATTATAGCTGATGTTAGCAACTTATTCATCATAGATTGTATTTCAAGAGTTCTTTATTTTGGAGAGGACTTTAAAGAAGAAATTGCTATCATGGACTCTCAAAATATCGGTTTTGGAGCATTAACTCTTGGAGATATCGCTAATAACGGCGACTCATACTTAGACGTTTTCAATAAGACAACAATAGTTTGCACAATACATGAAAACCAGAAATCAAAACATACTCAGTCAGATTTTACTGGAAATGACATTAGTGACAGGCAAACAAAATAATTAGGATAAAATTGTAAAAAGAACAATCTCCTTTTGATTTAGAAGCTTAAATTGTAAAAATGGAGCACTAATGACTAATCAAGTGAGTCAGCCGGAACTTAAATATGTCATACCTAAGTATTCAAGAGATAAGCCTGAATTGAGTGATCTGATCAATGTAAATTTTTATTTTACCAACATTGCCGAAACAAAGAGTTTAACAGAAATGTTTAAAACTTTCATCTCTAAAATAAATGAGGATTTATTCTTTTTATACAACAGAATTTATAGACTATTTGAAGAGCAATTCTTTGAATTATTTTCAAGGACCAAATTTTTAGGATAACCTTGAAGTCTGCGAAAGAAAATGAGGGGAAATAACTAATAGAAAAAGAGCTTAGGAATGAATGCCGACCACTCAAAACAGTACTGGATCATCTCCCAGATGCGATATATCTGAAAAAATCAGAACTTAAAAAATATTAAGGAATCAAGCTGATCTACGAAATATAAATTTTCAGCAGGCGAAATGCGGAATGAAAAGGATTTCAAGGAATTTCAATAGAAATAGCTGAAAAATATAAAGAGGATGATAAAAAAGTAGTCACAATTGGCTTACCGACAATTAACAGACAAGCAGCCCTCATCAGCAATAGCGGCTCAAAGAGATGCTTCCATACATCCAAATATCCATTTAAATATGATGATGGAGAATTAATAGACTTAGTTGATATAGGTAGGGACATCATAGAACAGCGAGCAACTGAACAAAAAGTAGAACGATTATTTCGGGTTGCCAATCTAACAACTAATGGAGTTATGA
>CACLQQ010000139.1 GCA_902609095.1 uncultured Bacteroidota bacterium
TTATCTGATCGGACAAGTGGATAAATCCATTCTACTATTTCGAGATCAGGGAGGAACAAAGCTCCTGAACATCTTTGAGCCAAACATGGTGTTAAGCAGTGAACGAAATGTAAATCTATTGAGTGATAGATCTCTCGTCTATGACGTCATCAATCAAGACAGCGTTTTCTCTGTTTTTTATGGATTTAGTGATGAAGACGAAGTTACTGTCTATATGGATATATTTAATGCTAATGCCAATCGAGTAGACAGTGTAGAGATATTTAGAGATGCGAAATCGTTCAAAGCGCTACAATATGAGGCTGTTATATCTGAAGACCGAAATATCATAGCACTCTACAATATCACGAGTAAGGATGAAATGACACTCTTGGTATTTGATATTGCTAAGAAAGAGGTGATCGTACGAAGTAAATATCAAATCGCCGAACTCAATCTTGTGGAAGAAATCATGCAGATCGAAGTGTCAAATAAAGGAGAATTAGTACTACTTTACGAAAAAAACAACTACAGAGGAGATAAGGAAAATCACTTTGCAAGCTTTTTAATATTTCTTTCCAATGGAAAAGAGACCGAAGACATAAATATTCCACTAAAAGGTCTGTTATGTTCAGACCTGATGTTCAAGATAGACAATCGGTATCGCAAACTTGCCTTAACAGGACTCTATGATGAAAAGAATAGAGTCCAAAGCTCAGGTTACGTTTGGGTTAATGGCAGTATTGATGACTGGTGTGACGAAGATGTATATTTTATTCCTTTTGAAGAGGTCATATTTTTTGAAGTATATGGTGACGATAAAGCCAAAAAACTTAAAGATTTCAAAGTCGGCTCTATTCTGTTGAAAGATGATGGTTCACCTATATTGATTTTTGAATTATCCAGGGATGTACTGAGGCAAAATGGAGTAGTAAACAGTGACGGTTTCAACGCCCTGCCATATAGAGTTTCTGGCAGAAGTGCTGTCGGTTGGAGTGATCACTACAGAGAAGACTTGGTAGTTATTTCACTCAATGAAAATTTAGTCAAAGATTGGCATCATGTCTTTTATAAAAAGCAATTCTCTCAAAACGATGATGGCCTCTTTTCATCCTACTTTACCTTTACGACTCCGAGTAGAGTTAGATTAATCTACAATGATGAAATTAAGACCAATAGTACCGTAAGCGAGTATATTTTTGATGGTGCTGGCAACCATAAAAGAAATAGCCTTTTGAGCACAGAATACCAGAATCTGAGATTAATATTCAACTATGCCACCCAAATAAGTAATCAAATAATGATTGTTCCTAGCCAACGGAACTCATCATTAAGCTTGGTAAAAGTGGACTATTCACAGTAGTTAAATATTCGAATATTCTTTCATTCAACATTTACTAATCGATCTATCCCATTATTGTAGAGCTAAGTCAACATCATTCCATTAACTTTAGGAGGAACAATACTTGGTTTAGAACATCCATAAAATGAGTTTTTTACTCAGAAATGCCCCGCAAGTACTATTGCTAACAGAACAAAACCTAAAGCACTTTAGGGATTTAGTCAATCACTCGTTTCATAAAAATGGGTATGAAATAACCTATGATCAATGGTCCGTATTAGCTGCTATAGCCCAAAAACAAGGAATTACTCAAATCGTAATTGCAGAGATAACTGGCAAAGAGCCTGCATCAATATCGAGAATATTGAGACTCCTTGAAAAAAAGGAACTGATACAAAAAGTAAAGGACCAAAAGAATAAACGGGCTAAGCGAACCTATCTAACTCCTATGGGGGACGAAGTTGAAAAAAAGGCTACAAAAACATTCAATCAACTGGCCAAAAAAGGATTCAATGGAGTCTATGAACAGGAGATTAATCTCTTTGTGAGAATCTTAGATAAGCTCAAAGGCAACTTCGAAAAGATGGATAGAAAAAGGTCTCGAGGATGAGAAACAAATCTCCTTCAAATATTGTTCGTAAAACTTGTTGTAATATTAGGGAGCGTATATATTTACTCACCATTTTAGGGTGATTAGCTCAGTTGGTTCAGAGCACCTGGTTTACACCCAGGGGGTCGGGAGTTCGAGTCTCTCATCGCCCACTCAAAAAAGCCCGCTCAGTAGAGCGGGCTTTTTTTATTTTTACGATGCATTATAGTTTAAATTCTTTCTAAAACTTGTGTTTATAAAATAACCCTTTTGGAACATGAAAATAGCCACTCTATTTCCTGCTTAAAAGGT
>CACLQQ010000140.1 GCA_902609095.1 uncultured Bacteroidota bacterium
TCAAGATATCAATGATTACAAAGGAAATCATCCTTCTATTGGCATAATAGATGTCGTTCCGTTTATACCTATTAAAAATATCACCAAGAAAGAACTTCAAATCTTAGTTGATCATTGGGCTCAAGTAGTTGCTGGGCAATACAAGGTTCCGATTGTATACTATGGTGGGATGTCTTGGTCTTCTGACCAGAAAGACTTAAGTCAGATTAGAAAAGGAGGCATTCGATCAGCTTCAAAGCGAATAAAGAGTGGGTCACTTCATGTTGATCAGGGTCCAAATTCACCAAATCAAACTTTAGGGATGAGTTGTTGGGCGGTTAGAGAACTCATGTTGGCTTATAATGTAAGTTTAGGGACTGAAGATTTACAGGCCGTCAAGGACGTAGCTAAACAATTGAGAAAGCTTCGCCAAAAATATCCACCACTTCAAAATGTGAAAGTTTTAGGTTGGTTAACGCCATTTTATAATTGTGCACAAATTTCTGCAAATCTTTATGATATCCAGAAAATGACTCTTGAGAGTTTCTATGATCTTGTTAATACCATTGCTACTGATAGTGGAATTGAAGTGATTGGGACTGAACTTATAGGGATGTCTCCCAAAGTTGGTTTCACATCTCATGCAGAAAATCGGTCCTTGAACGCGTTAGTTGATAAACTCGGTTTAGCCAAGCATGTTGACTTTGTTTTAGAAGAGAGACTTTTAGATAGAGCTATCGAGAAATATGAACAGACTCATACCTCTTCCACTATATAGAAACCATCTGTTCCTTGTTGTTGATATAGAGGCATCAGGATCCTACCAGTAGATGGAGATCTCACTGGAATATCATTGTGCCGTGCTAAAATTTCATCCTTCCTAACGGATTGAAAATTTAGATATCCTGGATTCATTTTGAAATGGTCATCATTATCTATGACGTGTCTATATAATAGTCTTGTCACTTTAGGCAAGCCTTTAGAGTATTGATCGAGTATGTCATCATGTATGCCCTCTACGTCTGTACTATTAACCATATTAAGATGTCTCATACAATTTATGATTGCGGCAATAGCTCGATTTGTACTAAGTGGGTCTGTGTGGCTACCAGATTCAAAAGTTAATGAATGTATAGGTTTACCTAAATTATCCTCATTATAATACTCCATTAAAGTACCCTTGATATCTTCTAACATATTAAGAATTACTGGAGCATGGAGCCCTTTGGCAATCTCCAGAGAAACGTTACCAGGTCCAGGTATTGCAAATATTCCTCCCTCCGACGAAGTTGTATGCAAATCGAGGATGATAACTTGTCGTTCTGGCTTCTCTTCTAAGGACTGATTTATAGTCTTGATTATTTCATCTTTTTCAAGATTTTCATGAACTTCATGACCAATTATAGATTTCTTCTCATTCAACCAAATTCGGTTAAGATCAAAATCGATAAAGCGTTTTTTTAACTCCAATGCTTTAAGGTTTCCAATTAGACCTATGATTGCTCCGTGGAATTGAAATCCAGGATTGGTAATAGGCTCTACCTCCAACATCTTGAATAAATAATCTAGTGCTCTAACTCCTGCAGGTTCATTTCCATGAATGGCAGATAAAACTATGAGTAATGGACCTTTGGCACCATGCGTATAACGACCAATTATTCTGTTATCCATAGAATCAAATCGAAAAATGTTAAATCTACACAAGTAATGCTATATGGCACGATTTTAGACTTGTATTCAGGAATACAACAGATCAATGGCCGCATATAGAATAGTGTTTTTGTTCATTGTTTTCAAAGGAATTAATGGTGATCGTAAAACGGCATATATAGAGTATTATAGCCCAATAGCTGTGGCAGAAATGAACAGGACTGGTATTCCTGCTAGTGTCAAACTTGCTCAAGGAATGCACGAAAGTGGTGCAGGAACGTCGAAGTTAAGCACGAGTTCTAACAATCACTTTGGTATAAAGTGCAAGAGACATTGGCTCGGGGAGACATATTTTCATAAAGATGATGATTATGATAAAAGTGGAACATTAGTAGAGTCTTGTTTTAGAGCTTATAAGAGTCCTGTGGATTCATATATAGATCACTCCAATTTTATAATTAACAGTATAAACTACAGTCGCCTAATAGAAATTTGTGGAAAAGACTACAAACAATGGTCATATGGATTACGAAATATGGGATATGCAACAGATCCTACGTATGCTGAAAAATTAATCAAGATTATAGAGT
>CACLQQ010000141.1 GCA_902609095.1 uncultured Bacteroidota bacterium
GTGTAATAATCACATTATGATATGTATATGTGGCTTATTATAATCCATGAGTCAGACATATTAATAAAAAGTATATACGAATAGGTTTTTGGCTTAATACTTGGCTCTTTCCGCATGAGGTAAAATATCTAATTCATGCGAGAAGCAATCACGCCGAACTGGCGAGACAGAATGAACCAAACTAAAAACCATAAATCGATGAAACATTCACGATTTACCAAAATGCTATTTGCACTTTTCATCTCCATTTCCTTTTTCCAACTGGGGAATGGGCAGACTGCCATGGCTGAAACGTGCTTTTGTTCCGATGATGGACCAAGAGTAAGAGATAGCATCTTTATAGAAACCGGCGGCGCAGGCCCTTGGTGGATTATAGACTATTCTGGAAAGACTCTTATTCCTGATAGTATATTATGGCATGAAGCCGATATCAATCTTCCAGGAGGAGAAGGATACTATCTTGCCCCAGATGCTCAGTATCAGCCAAAGGATACATTGATATCTCAAGGCGGCGGTAGACATGTATTAATCACTTATAGAGATGGTTCGGTTCCTTTCTCATTTATAAAAGTAACTAATGGAGGTACTGGAATGAATGATACACTGTCTGTGTCATATCCGACATGTACTCCTCCAGGAACAACGGAAGGTTTAGCTGGCATGGACACATTATGTCTGGGTGATACAGAAATATATATGCTTACTGGATTAATGGCATCCGATTTAGATACGGCTACATGGATGTTTACTGAAGTTGCTACAGGTAGCGGTAGTGTATTGGGAGGTTTTAGTAATACACTCAATTTTACCTCTCCGGGTGTATATACATTAGAAATATCAGGTACGACAACTTCTGGTTGTGATTTTATGGTCTTTGATTCCATATTAGTGATTAACGATATCTATTCTATGTCAGGCCCAGCTTTTGCCTGTGAGATGGGAGATACGACGACATATACAATCTCTGGAAATATAATGGCTGACTACGATACCATCACTTGGGAAGTATTCGGAGCTCCAGCAACATTTGTAACGGACTCTACTGATGTAGATGAAGTGATGATTGCCTGGCCTGCAGGCCAGGCAAATGCAAGAGTCGCCTACACAGCGATGTCATCTATGCATGGATGCATATCTACAGATACAATGGATGTTATGATTGCCAATAAATTAGGAGCCTCCGTGATGGGAGATACTTTATTGTGTATAGGTGATATGGGGATGTATAGTGCTATAGTAAATAATCTTGATACTATATTATGGACTGTATGTTCACCGATGAATACTATTGTGGGTGATCCACGGACGACATCTATTGAAGTTGCCTTTATGGAGGCTGGTTTAGATACAATCTATGTTGAGGGTGTAACTATGATGGGATGTCCAGTTTTTGATACAATCATAGTGGATGTAAAGTCTTCAGATGTGATGCTAAATGGATCAGTTAATCTATGTGTAGGCCCAGTAGAAATAGGATATACAGCGATGTACAGTGATTCAACTTTAGCTGATTTCCAGTCTATTTCATGGGAAGTGCTTCCTATGATAGGAGCCATGGATACTATGCTATACAAAACTGATCCAATGGGTCCATTTGATTCATTAGGAGTGGTTTGGACTGAGATAGGTGATCATCAGATTGTAGTCAATGGTATGACTGGCGATAATTGTATTTTGAGTGATACGATAGATGTATCGGTCCAGGATACTTCATTTACTATCTTGGGACCATCATTAGCTTGTTTCTTAGACCTAGCCGAATATGTTGTTGTTCAGTCTTCTGATAGTACTGATGCAATATCAAATCCCGTTCAGTGGACGATCATGAGAGGGGAGATAGGAGGGATTTTTACAGAGGAGATAAGTGTTATAAGTAATGACACTATTGAACATGGTTTCTTACTGGGCACGTTTGCCGATCCTAATGTAACATACTTAGTTAAGGCAGAAGGGATGTCTGATAATGGATGTCCATTTGCTGATTCTATAATGGTTGATGTACTGGGAAGAGGAGATCTTGCTATTCAAGGACCTGATGAACTATGCGCAGGTTTTAGAGATACAACTTATTACTTGAACTTTCCCGATTCTTTGTTTGATGCTCCACCAGTATGGGACATCAGATTTGCCAACGGTAATCCTTACAGCCCATCTCAATGGGACGTAGTTGGAGGTGACAGT
>CACLQQ010000142.1 GCA_902609095.1 uncultured Bacteroidota bacterium
AACTACTTTGCAAAATCCCTACATCAAAGCGATAGTCATTTCATTGTTGCAGTAGTACCAAGAGTAAATCACTCATTTTATGCCCAAATGATTGATGATATCTTAAGTGAAGCCGAAGCTCATGGTTACGTAGTTCTTTTCGCAGAAAGTATGGATCAGAATATAAATGAAAAGAGATTTATTGATGAGTTCCTTAATATCAATATCGCTGGACTAATTATAGCTCCGGCATATGACAGTGATATCTTGAGTGGAGTAGAAACAGAAGGAATAGATCAGCAAAAGGTAGTAATATGTGATCGCTCGAGTAATGAGGTTGAGTATACCCAAATAATCAATGACCATGCAGAAGGAGCCTATCAAGCTACGGTGCATTTAATTAAACAAGGTTATAAAAATGTCGGTCATATCAAGGGACTGGCTAATGATAAGATGGCGGATGATATACATGCGGGAATATAATAAGGCGATCGCTGAGTTTAGCCTAATCCCAAGTTATTACCAGTTGAAAGAGGTCGCTCCAGAAGAGTCCTATTTGGCCATGAAGAGTTTGGTCGAATTCAATTATTTAGATGTTGTACTTACAGCGAGTGACGAAGCGGCATTAGGTATATATAGATACTGCTACGATCAAAATATAAGATTTCCGGATGAAATGGCTGCAGTCGGTTATTCAAATGCTAAATTCTCTCAGTATCTAACCCCATCGCTTTCAACTGTAGATCAAAGAAGTCGTCAAATAGATATCAAGGCTATAGAAATGTTGTCCATGAGTCAAAGACATTCATCTCATAACAATATTCAAACGTTTTCATCCTCTCTAATTATAAGGGAGTCATCAAACAGAACTAACTATGAGCCACGCCATAAGAGTTAAGTTATCGCTATATCTCAATTACGTTGTATTCGCGATCCTGCTGAATAGCGTTGGAATTGTGATTTTTAAATCACAAAAACTATAATGAATTCGATGAGTTGCAGGCGAGTACTCTTGAGTTATTTAAGGATATGCTAATTGCTATTGTTTCTTTTTTCATCGCTTCGTTCTTACCTTGAATTGGGTATAAGAAAGCTATGATGATTGGGCTGGGGATCGTCACATTTGCCTGCCTTTATATGCAAATAGGAAATAGTTTTTATGCAGCGAAGGTGTTGTTTGCATCCATAGGTGTTGCTTTTGCACTGATTAAGGTTTCGGTATATAGCATGATCGGATTAGTCACTGATACTGAGCAAGAATATAACAGTTTAATGAATTCTATAGAAGGTGTATTCATGAGAGGGATTACTTTGGCCTATTTTCTCTTTTCTGCTTTTAATAGTAAAACAGATGTAGATGCTTGGCTCAATGTATATCTGTTGCTTGCATCTCTTGCTATCCTTTCTAATATGTTTTTGTTTTTCACATCGATCAATGACTAAATCGAAGTTCCGGGAGCTAATCTTATAGATGATGTCCGTCAGATGTTTGATTTGTTGATTAAGCTATTAGTGATTTTTTTTTAGTGTATTCTTGTTTGTAATGATTGAGCAAGGCATCATGAAATGGTTGCCAACTTTTAATGAGCGGGTTTTAGAGCTTCCTGAGAATGTAAGCATTATGATGGCGAGTATTCTGGCTATTTCATTAGCTATAGATAGAATGGCTGCAGGAGTGATTGTGAAACATGTTTCTTGGGTTTGGGTGGTTACAGTGTGTATTGTTTGTGCTATAGCAATGGTGATAGTCGTCTTACCTAAAACAGTCAATGCTGAAGTAGGTGTAATCAATACCCTATCTGATACACCGCTAATTAGTTACGTTTTTCCTATACTAGGACTATTCATAGCGCCTATTTATCCATTGCTGAATTCTACCGTTCTGAGCGCCATACCGAAAAGATTACCTAGCCCGTTTACTAGGTTGATTGTTATTTTTTCAGCCTTAGGTGGAACATTGGGCTCTCGGATTTTTGGTTACCTATTTAAAAAATGTAGGTGCGGATACCGCTTTTATATATACCATCATTCCCCTTATCTCACTTTTAATTGCGGTATTCTTATTGAATAAACTTGCTAAAAGCACTCAAATTTCATGAGTTCATATTCATCTCCAGATCCGAGTTCATTGGTATCCATGACGTTGTATTTTTGGATCATTTTGCCTGATG
>CACLQQ010000143.1 GCA_902609095.1 uncultured Bacteroidota bacterium
GTGCATCCGAGGAACTGCGTGATGATCTAACTAACTACTAATTTCTAAGGCATACCATTATTAGTCTCAGCTAGCTAGTTGAATTAAGCGTTGCCATCTATTCTATGCTGAGCCTGTAGGCCTCAGTTGACTCTTTGTTACTTAGTATTGCTATACTGGCACGAGCTTTTAGTTTTGAATCACAACATGTAAATAATAGAAAACATCGAATCCAACCATGCTCCCGCAATAAACTACAAGACTAATTAAATTATGAAATCGGATATAAAGTGAAGCAAGTGATTCAAGTGCTTAAATTGGTATAAAATATACTTATCCCATTGAGCCTAATTGCTGGAAACCATAGAATGAACTTTGAAAACATACCTGGACTACCTACCTAAAATGGAAACTTTATCATTATATAAATTGTGCTCTCAATCTTTGATGTGTTGATCATATTCTCATATAAAAATAGGTGGATATAGATCATTAATAAAAAAGTGGCTTAAGGCCTCCACTTAAGAATCCTAATCACACTACCTCAAAGAGCTATCAACTCTTATTATGATAGTTTTCACATCAATTAACTACTCATATCCGCTCACAAAACTGAATTCAAGTCAGCTTTAATTTCTCCTGCAATGGGATTAATCTATACGATATTGAAGTGAGTGATAAGACGTCATGACCTCCGTATTGATGAAAATTCCATCTATACTAAACTCGTAGTCATACTTTCTGTTGCTATACATTTATATGCTTCACTCGTTAAACGGAAAAAATGATTTAGGTGGACTCAAGACTTATAAACAGGGATTCATCACTGATCTTATCATTAACCCTATTGTCAGGCTACGATCACCTGTGACTCAATATATTAAATACACGCTGATCTCCCTAAATAATTTGGATATGCGAAATTATTCAACATACAATGACAAGGCGAGTCAAGCAGAAGGCTTTTCTTAATCTAAGAAACTATAAGTTAATTAGACTTCTAAGTACCCTTTTGATGGACATTTTTATCAGTTTAGCAGTTGGCTTCTTTACCAATAAGACTAAGCAATTACTCCTCCCTAAGAGTTGGATAGCTAACTCCTAACTGCTCTCGCTTTTTTTGCCTTTGGGCCTGTATATCTTGCCATTTACTCTAATACTTATGGTTATTATACTCTTCTTCTCTTTGGTGGTCTACAACCATTATGAGGAACTGGAGTGATATCTTTAATCTTAGTAACCTTTATTCCATTCGCATCTAATGCTCTGATAGCTGCCTCTCTGCCGCCTCCAGGGCCTTTTACACTGACTTCTACAGTTCTTAGTCCAGCATCATGTGCTTTTTGAGCAGCATCACCTGCTGCCATCTGAGCAGCGTACGGAGTATTTTTCTTAGAACCTCTAAAGCCAGCCTTACCTGCACTTCCCCAAGAAATCACTTGACCCTGTTTATTACAAAGAGAGATGATAATGTTGTTAAAAGAAGCTTGGATGAATGCATAACCTTCAGGTTGCACTAATACTTTTCTCTTTTTTACTTTTTTAGCTTTTGCCATTACTTAGTAGCCTTTTTCTTATTAGCAACAGTCTTTTTCTTTCCTTTTCTTGTTCTTGCATTAGTCTGTGTTCGCTGCCCTCTTACGGGTAAGCTTTTTCTGTGACGCACACCTCTTACACAACCAATGTCCATAAGACGTTTGATATTAGTTTGGACTTCACTTCGTAGTTCACCCTCTACTAAATAATCGTCTTGCAACATTTTAGAGATGACACGAATGTTCTCGTCAGTCCAATCACCAATCTTAATGTTTGGATCTACCTCTGCTCGAGAAAGAATCTCACTTGATCTGCTTCTCCCTACACCATAGATATAAGTCAAACCAATTATACCCCTTTTATTTTTAGGTAAATCGTTTCCTGCTATTCTAGCCATAAGTTCTAATTATCCTTGTCTTTGTTTAAATCTTGGATTCTTCTTGTTAATCACATAGAGTTTTCCTTTTCTCCTTATAATCTTACAATCTGAAGATCTCTTCTTTATCGATGCTTTTACC
>CACLQQ010000144.1 GCA_902609095.1 uncultured Bacteroidota bacterium
GATTTATCAATGGTACTGCTGAATCAGCTGCTGAAAGTGGTTTACTCTGGGTTCAGGCTCCCTGGGGATATGCCTGTAGTCTGATCATAGGCGGACTATTCTTTGCCCGCAAAATGCGGAGATGTCAGTTTCGAACCATGCTCGACCCTTTGGGACAACGATTTGGAGAGAAAACGACAGGTCTCTTTTTTATACCTGCTGTTTTAGGAGAGGTCTTCTGGATAGCTGCCATTCTAACCGCTCTGGGCACCACATTTTCTATTATTCTTGGTTTGAGCACAGAAGTTTCCATCATTGTCTCAGCAATAGTCGCCATTGTCTATACCAGCATAGGAGGCTTAAGATCCGTAGCATATACAGATGTGGTTCAATTATTCATGCTGGCCTTTGGCTTGTTCCTGATTATGCCAATAGCTGTATCACATATAGGTGGTACGGGTGAGCTCTGGAGTGCTTATACGGATAAGCATGGGATAGCAGCATCTATGATTCCTAATTATAATAGTATGGGGAACTACTTCTGGAACTGGTGGGACTTTGCTCTATTATTAATATTGGGTGGAATTCCTTGGCAAGTCTATTTTCAACGAGTACTTGCTGCTAATAGTGAAAACGCTGCTGTATGGCTATCTATCATAGCTGGAATCATATGCTTAATCGTAGCAGTCCCTGCGGCCATCATAGGTATGGTTGGAGGTGTAACTGAGTGGACTGATTTAGGCTTGTCAGGCCCAGAAACTGCAGCTCACACGCTTCCTTATGTTTTTGAGCATCTGACACGACCATGGGTAGCCATGATAGGTTTGGCGACACTAGCTGCGGCTGTCATGTCCTCGATGGACTCTTCTATTTTATCGGCATCTTCATTAGCCACTTGGAATGTTTATAGGCCGCTTCTTAAGCCTGAGCTCAAAGACAAAGAGCTCAATAAATTGATTAAACGATGTATCTATATAGTAGGGATAGCTGCAACATTATTATCGCTGCATGTAGAAAGTGTTTATGCACTTTGGTATCTCTGCAGTGACTTTGTGTATTGTTTAATTTTTCCAGGTTTAGTATGTGCTTTGTTTGATCCTAAAGCCAACAAAGCTGGGGCATTAACTGGATTTATCGTGGCCGCTATACTTCGAATAGGAGGAGGTGAACCTATTTTGGGGATACCTATAACAATCCCCTACCATATGATTGAAGACGGTATAGTACTATTTCCATTTAGAACGCTTGCTATGGTAAGTGGATTAGTGAGTATTATCATCGTGTCAAGGCTCACACAAAAAAAATATCCTCCAAAAAAGTTGGAAATTGTTAATAATTGACATAAAAGATTGATTAGTAGATATAATATAAGACCTATTTTCTCAATTTACGTCGATAACTCGACGGAGTCTCACCTGTCATTCGTTTAAATATTCTTGAGAAATATGCTAAACTCTCGAACCCTGTTGTAAAAGCAATATCTGAAAGACTTTCTGAGCTCATCATCTGACGCTTGGCCTGAGCGATGCGATAACCATTGAGGAACTGAATAAAGGTTTGGTTAGTTGCCTTCTTGAAATATCTGCAGAAGGCTTCTTTAGATAGAAGGCAGATACTTGCTGCATCTTCTAAGAGTATAGGGTTCATATAGTTTGCATCGATGTATCCGTATAGATCATTGAGTCGATGTTGCTCTTTCCAGATAAACTTATTTTGGTATGGTAATTCATGGAGTAATATATACTCAGTGTCTTGAGAAAGAATGTGCAGAATATTCAATAAGTATGTGAACCTTTCAAAACCTACTAAATGTGTTAGCTTTCTAAGCATATCTCCTGCATGCTTTTTAACACTACTAGAGAATTCGATACCATGATCAGATTTTTTCAATAAGTCAGATATAGGCTTTAACTCTTTTGAGGACCGATTGAAATACTCATAAAAATCAGAAGTCATATGGACCACAATCATCTCATAATCTTGTACCTGCTGATAATCAAAATTGAGATGAGGAATATCTGACCCTATTAAAACAAGATCCCCATCTTGATAC